>CAMDQF010000114.1 GCA_945905745.1 Litorilinea aerophila | reverse complement strand
GCGCCTCTACCAATAATTATCTGAAAACTATAGTAAGCGATCGGGAGAGGCGGCGTATTGTGAAAATTAAGTTTGTGGGGCTGGTTTTGTGGTTGGTGTTCGGGCTGCTGTGGGGGCAGAGGGTAAGCGCGGCCAATGCACTGGTGGGGGATGGCACGCCTGCCAGTTGCAGCGAAGCGGCGTTTGATAGCGCGCTGGCCGCAGCAGCCAGCGGCGGCGGGGTCATCACCTTTAACTGTGGCCCAGCCAGCGCAACTATCACCTTTACCGGCAGCAAAATCGTCACCGGGGGTGATGTGACTATCAACGGCAACGGTCGCATCATCCTCGATGCGGGCAATACCGACCGCCATTTTTTTGTAGGGAATGGAGTCACTTTTCGATTGCAGAATATCACCCTGCGCGGGGGAAATTCTGCCGTGGGCGGGGGTGCGGTGGAGGCGTCGGGGGCCAATGTGGTGCTGGAAGGGGTGCAACTGCTGAACAACTCGGCCAGCACAGGGGGCGGGGCAATCTACTGCTTTGATGGCACACTGACCATTGCCAATAGTGTGTTGTCCAACAACAGCGCCGGCACGGGCGGGGCCATCTTCAATGATGGCTGTGTGGTGCAAGTGACCAATTCAACTTTTGATGGCAACCGGGCGTTGGATGCGATTAGCCGTGGCGGGGCCATTGAAAACGGCCAACCGGGGACACTGACCATCACCAATAGTCTATTGCAAAACAACAGCGCCCTTGATGGCGGCGGCTTGTATGTGGCCAGTGGGGCCACGGCCATTCTTGAGCGTGTCAGCCTGCAAACCAACAGTGGTGGGTATGGCGGGGGCTTGGAAAACAGCGGCACTACTACGCTCAAAAACAGTCTGGTGGATGGGAATACGGTCACGGGCAGTGGCGGCGGGCTGTGGAATTTGGGCGGCACGCTGATTGTGCGCCAGACGACGGTGAGCAACAACAGTGGCTACGAAGGCGGCGGGGTGAACAGCTATGGCAGCCACTTGGAAATGACCGATGTCAATATTGTGGACAACAAGGCCGTGGGTGGGCATGGCGGCGGCTTGTATCACAGCGGCGGCACAGCGTTTGTCAGCAACGCTACCATCAGCGGCAACCTCGCCACTGACCCTGCGGCCAATGGCGGTGGCATTTTTCAGAACTCCAACGACAACCTGACGCTTACCAACGCGACGCTGGCCAACAACCAGGCGGGGCTGCTCGGGGGCGGGTTTTATCACTACGGACGTTACGCCGTCCTGACCAATGTCACCATCGCCAACAATGTGGCGGGGACAGCGGGCGCTGCAATTTACGAAGATTCCCCTATGACACCCGCCAACCCCGGCCTGGTGCAGCTAATCAACAGCGTCATTTTGGGCAGCGCCAACAACTGCGATGGCTCCGTCTTCCAATCTCTGGGGCACAACATCAGCAGTGGCACCTGCGCTGCCCTGAATGACCCCACGGATCAGGAAAATTATGCCGGGGACCTGTTGTTGGGGCCGTTGGTATTCAATGGCGGCAGTTTTGCCATGCAGACCCTTTTGCCGCAAACGGGTAGCCCGCTGATTGATGCAGCCGATACAGGCCAATGCCCCAGTGTTGACCAGCGCAGCGCCGCCCGTGTGGGCGCGTGTGATATAGGCGCGGCGGAGTACGGGGCGGTGGTCTCCCGTGTCTACTTGCCGGCGGTTGTGCGGTAGGGAAGGGTATATGCGCCACATCATCCGCCGTTCTCTCTCTATTCTTGTCACCGAATCCTGGACGATTGTATGGGAGGACGAAACCGCACCCTCCCCTGCCCCGCAGCCGGGCAGTCATGTCATCGAATGGGACGAGGGCGAGGCCGCGCCAGAAATGATTGTGCTGCGTCGCCGGGCGGATGGTTCGGGCTGGCAGGTGGAATCCGAACAGCCAAATGGCAAGTCGGCCTAGCACAGTCCGGCGTAAATCTGTCAGTGGTTTTCTTGATGCGTAGTGCGTGAACTGGTACACGAACTACGCACCACGTCAGTATCTATTGACTTACTTGCGCCGGGCTGTACAAGCTTGTGATTGATGTCTATCCAAAGGAGAAGCTCTATGCTGCGTCGTATCCGTCAGTGGCACGTAGTTCTGATTCTGCTTGCGATTCTTGCCTTATCCATAGGATTTTTGCAGGCTGCTCCGTCCGATGCTGTGGTGGGTGACGGCATGCCCGCCAGTTGTGACGGCAACGCGCTGGAAGCGGCCCTGGCCGAGGGTGGGACTGTCACCTTCAATTGTGGCCCCGATCCGCTGACGATTGCCGTCAATACAATGGTGATCGGCAACAGCGTGCGCGTGGACGGGGGTAGTCTCATCACACTGAGCGGCGAAGGGCTGCGCCAGATTTTTATCGTCAACAGCGGCGCCAGCCTCTTTTTGAAAAATATCTCCCTCACCGACGGCTATTGGGACGGCAACGGCGGGGCCATCGCCAACTACGGCAATCTGGTCGTGCAGAACAGTTTTATCTACAACAGTGTGGCCGCGGGCGAAGCCAGCTGGGGCGGAGCCATTTACAACGAAGGCGGCTCCGTCACCCTGCGCAACAGCAGCCTGAACAGCAACCGGGCAGGTCAGTATGGCGGCGGTATCGCCAGTGGCAGCGGCACAGTGGATATTTTCAACAGCATCCTCCAGGAAAATTTCGCACTGAACGGTGGCGGCGGGCTGTGGAACACCAATGCGGATGTCACTATCGAAGACAGCCGCATCACCGAAAACAGCACCCAAAGCGATGGGGCGGGCAATTTTGGCGGCGCTCTTTACAATTTGGGGCGGATGACTGTGCGGCGCAGCACGCTGGACTACAACACAGCGACCGATGGCGGCGGCATCTACCACCAGGGTGGGGGTGGCAGCCTGCGGGTGGAAGATTCGACAATCAGCGAAAACAGCGTGACCAATGCCGCTGGCGCCCTACAACTGGGCGACGGTGCCATAGAAATCATCAACACCACCATCAGTGGCAACACGGCCAGCCTCTTTGCCGGTGGTGTGGAGATCGGCTCGTTCAACGGCTCCCAGAGCTTTCAGAATGTGACAATCTACGGCAACAGCGCGCCCACCGCGGCCAATTTTTACCAGAATTTTATCGAAACTGTGCTGTCGCCCTCCATTCGCAATACGATCATTGCCAACCCGTTGGGTGGCGGACGCAACTGTGAACTCTTGCGGGCGGACACCTCCCTGGGCAACAACCTCTCCGACGACGAAAGCTGTGGCTTCACAGCTGGGGGGGACCAGCAGCCGATCGATCCCCTCCTGGCTGCTCTGGGCAACAACGGCGGCCCCACTCTCACCCACCTGCCCGGCGTAGGCAGCCCGGTCATCAACGCTGGGGACAACGCTTCCTGCCCGCTGGCGGATCAGCGGGGCTTTGTGCGCCCGGCGGAAAATATCTGCGACATCGGCTCGGTGGATACGGACGGCGAGTTGAACCCGGCCACCGCGACCCCGACAGCCACCGCCACCGAGACGCCGACACCTTCCGCCACAGCTACGGGGGCTGCGACAGCGACCCCAACAGTCACAGCGACCGCCACGAAAGTGCCCACACCCAATTCACTGAACTATACGGTCTACGGCATCGAAGTTACCCAGGGCATTCAGGATTTGAGCAATACAGTTCCACTGATCCGGGGCAAAACCGCCTGGGTGCGGGCCTATGTACGCCGTGCCGCCGGTGAGAGCAGCCTGCCCATCAGCGCCCAGATGCGCCTGGTTGTCAACGGCCAGGCCACCGGTTCGTATATTTACCCGTCTAACCCGGGCGGCAAGATCGCGCCGCCCGGCAGCCCCAACCGCGGTCAACTCAACGATGCGTTCTATTTCCTCGTGCCGTCGGACTGGCTGAATGCGTCCACGATGCAGGTGGAGGTGACGGTCAACCCCAGCAAAGTGGAGCAGGGATGCGGCATCTGGTGCTACGTCTTCTGGTGGCGCGACGCCGACGAAACCAACTACGCTGACAATGCAATTCGTTCGCCCCTGCTCGGTTTGCAGAGCGTGCCGATGATGCGGCTGAAGTTCTACAATGTGGTCTACAGCCGCAACGCCACCTGGTACAAAGCCACCAACACCCAACTGGACGAGATCGAAAGCTGGCTGCGCCGGGCCTATCCCATCGCCGGCCTGATCGTCGAACGCAGCGAGACGACAATGCCCGAATCCAGCATCTACACCGCGGGCATGGACGCCAAGGGCAACCCGACTTACAATCTGGACGCGGGCAAAGTCAACCAGCGGCTCAATCTGGTGCGCAATATAGACAAAGCCTTCAACCCGGCCTTCCGCGAACAGGATCGCTACTACGGCGTCGCCACCAACGCTTCCGGCGACTTTATGCGCGGCCTGGGCGGAGGCCACATCTCTTCTGGTCCCACCGGTCCCCGCATCGGCAGCGGCTGGACGTGGGAATTAGACAGCACCAGCTACGGCGACTGGTACGCCGGCCATGAGATCGGCCACACCTGGAGTCGGGGACACCCTGCGGCCAATGGCTATGTGAGCGAGAGCAACAAAGGCTGCGGCCAGTCTCGCGACGATTTTGGCTACCCCTATCCCAACGCCGTCATCGGCGGCTACAACCAGATTTTATGGCTGGGCGGCAATCTTTGGGTGATCTCCCCGCCTGACCGCTACTACGGCTTCGACGTGGCACTGCACCGACCGGTGGTGCGCGGCCCGGATTGGGCGGATGTGATGTCCTACTGCAACAACCAGTGGACATCCGACTACACCTACAACGGCATCCGCACACGGATGCAGAGCGAAGGTTTTGTGGTGGCGGCCCAAGTGATGGCCCCCGCCGGCGACTTCCTGCTGGTGCAGGGCGAGATCGCCGCCGACGGTCAATCGGCCACAATCGGCGAGATTCTGACTCTGCCCGCCAGCGCCCAGCCCCTGCCCGATCTCGGCGCGTACAGCCTGGATATGTACGACAGCGGCGGCACACTGCTGGCCTCCCACTCCTTTACGCCAACGGTCTATGCCGAGGAGGGCACGGCCAGCGATGGCATCGGCTATGTCAATCTGGTCGTTCCGGCAGTGAGTGGGACACAGAGCATCCAAATTCGCCACGACAGCGAAGTGCTGGCCTCGCGCACGGTCAGCGCCAACCCGCCCACCGTCACCCTCCTGGCCCCCAACGGCGGTGAGCAGATCGGAGCCAACGGCGTCACCGCCTCCTGGCAGATGGCGGATCAAGACGGTGACCCGCTGACTGCGGCTATCCTCTTTAGCCCGGACAACGGCGCAAGCTGGCAGACCTTGCAGACCGGCATCACCGACACCACATCGGTAGAGGTTCCCTACGCGCTCCTCTCCGGCACGGAACAGGGACGGATGCGGGTACTGGTCAGCGACGGCGCGCAGACAGCCCAGGACGATTCCGATGCTGTGTTCAGCGTGGAGCGAAATGCGCCTCAGGTGGCCTTCCTTTCCCCCGCGCCTGACAGCAGCTTTGTCGTCAGCCAGACGGTCTCTCTGGCAGCCTCGGCCTACGATGCAGAGGATGGCCAACTGGCCGACGCCGCCTTTGCCTGGACTTCGGATCAGGACGGTGCGTTGGGCACGGGCGGGGCATTGAATCTGGACACGTTGACCGCCGGTCAGCACGAAGTGAGCGTCACCGCCACGGACAGCGACGGCAGCAGCACGACCGTCACCCGCACCGTCGCCATCGGCCAGGATGTGACCGCCGTACCCAATCTGCTGGCGGTTGCGCCTGACACTGTGCAACTGGTGGCGGTGGTTGGGGCAACTTCCCCGGTGACGGGGACACTCGCCATCCGGGACGCCAACGCTGCCAGCGGCGTCACCCCGCCGCTGAACTGGACAGCCAACGCCGACGCGGCCTGGCTCAGTTTGGGGAGTAGCAGTGGTACGGCCCCCAGCGACGTGACGGTCAGCGCCGACCCGACAGGCTTCGCCACGGGTATCTACACCGGAACGGTGACAGTGAACACAGGTGTAGCCACGGAGAGCGCTCTGGTTCAACTGGAAGTGGTGGACACGCCGCCGTTTGAAATCTTTGTGCCGGTGGTCGTGCGGTAAGAGAAAGATATAAGTCCCCGGCACTTCAGAAAGTGCCGGGGACTTGTCATACGTATTTTCGTGAATCAGCCAAAGGAAAGCGCTATGTCCGTCCGAAAATTCTTTCTGGTCTGTCTTGTATTCGGGTTGGCGGTAATAGGCAGCATACTGGCCCAGTCTACTCGACCAGCCACAGCCGCGCGCGGCGCGGCTTGTGCCTGGCCCAACAACATCAGTGGCGCGTGGACCGATGCCGAGACGTGGAGTTGCGGCGCTGTCCCCGGCTCTGACGACGCGGTGACGGTCGGTTTTGGCGCGGCGATTATGCTGGACAGCGCCGAGGCAGTTGCTAGTCTGTCCATGACGGGAGGCAGCATCAGTGGCTCCGGCTCGCTCAATGTGACTGGGGCGATGCATATTTACGATACCGTTGCCGATGTGACCATTTCCACCGTCGGCTCGTATTTTCCCACCCTGCTCTCGTCCCCTTACGGTGGGATCGTACGTATCACCGATCCGGCCCTACTCCCCGGCAGTCTGGCCAATGTGACAATCAGCAGTCCCGTCGGTAGCAACGCTGCCAGCGTGCTGGACACCGGCGCACAGGAAATCGGTGCGCTGACGATGGAGAATGGCAATTTCAGTTGGAACGGTCCGCTTGTCATTGCCAATAGCCTCCAGTGGATCAACGGCAATCTGGGGAGTGGCAATTCGCTGACGATGACCATCGCAGCGGCCGCCATACTCACCATCAACGAAGGCAGCCACAGCATCTATACGTCGCTGGTCAATGAGGGCACAGCCACCTGGACGGGGAGTCTGGGGATTTTCGGCAGCTATCCCGCAGAATTTATCAATAACGGCACGCTGAATGCGGATGTCACAGGCACCCCGAACGTGAACATCGACGGCTTCGCTGCCTTTATCAATAACGGCGTCTTCCGACGCAACGCAGGCAGCGAAACCCTCTATTTCGATGTCCCGGTCATCAACAACGGCACATTCGAGGTCAGCGCTGGCAACGTGCGCTTCTACAGCGATTTTACCCAGAACGGCGGCCTCTTTCAGTTGAACGGCGCTACGATAGAGGGTAACAACCAGTACGCCTACCTGACCTTTACCGGCGGCCAGATTCGGGGCAGCGGCGTCATTACAGACCACATACGCAACGAGGGCGGCACGCTTACCCCGACCGGCGCACTGCATATCGTGGGCAGTTACACCCAGGGGCCAAGCGCTGCCTTGCAAATCACTATCACCGGTTTCACGCCAGCCACCGACTTTGGCGCGCTCACTGTGACCCCCAACCAGGGCATTGGCGGCCGTGTCAGTCTCGATGGACGGCTGATTGTGGACAAGGCGGGCGGCTTTGCGCCGGCTGCGGGCGACCGTTTCGTCATGGCTACCTGCGCCGCCAACTGCAACGGCAGCTTCAGTTCTGTGGAGGGTTCGATGTCACCGGCCTTTGGCGGCTTTGCCGCGGGCGGTGAAGTGGTGGTTGCCGAGCCGACCAACCCCGCGATTTTGCAGAGCAAACCGGATTTCCGTTTGGGGCCGCAGGGTGGCACGAATGGCTTTACCCTGCGCGTCCATAACCCATCCGACCAGACACTGACCATCAGCGGTCTCTCGGCCACCCTGCCGCTCAGCTTCACCTACCAGGCCAACTCGACCAGCGGCGCGCTCAGCGCCAACCCCTTCGACCAGCCAGACGGGTCCGGCTCCCGGCTTTTGTACTGGCCGGGATCCTTCCAGGTGGCGGCGGGCGGAGAGGCCGCGCTGCATTTCAACATCGGGATTACGTCTGACATGCCCGGCGGTGCGCACGGCATCGACTGGAGCGCGACCGCCTCCAACGGTGGGGCGGCAAACATAATCACGCTGAAAAACGTAGCGCTGATTGAGGTGCCCCTGGGCGCGTCCCAGGGCGTCACGCTGGGCGGCAGCGGCGCGCTGGTTGCCAACGGACAACTCCCCAACCTTTTGTTGAGATCGGCTGGGCTGGGGCAAGCCGTTATTGAGATCGGGGTTCACGTCACCTGCCCCTTCCCCGCGCCGTGCGGCAATCTCTCCAATGTCTACGTCGGCCAGGAGGTGAACGGGCGCGGCGTGTCGATCTTCCACTTGCAGCCAGTTCCCACGGCTGCGGGCGAGCAACCGTCGGCGGAAGATTATGGCTTCTGGAAGGGTACTATGCCCGGTGAAGGGGTTATCCCTGGCGTGCCCATCAAAATCTATCCCGACTGGGACGCACACCGGCCCTGTATTGCCTTCGATTTCAGCGGGACGGGCATTCGTCCGATTTTTTGTGTGGGCGGCGGCGATCCCATCGCAGTTCCACATATCCTCTATGACCCCAGCGGCGTCATCCGCGATGCGGCGACGTCGGCCCCGATTGTCGGTGCGACGGTAACGCTCTACCGCATCTGGGGCACTCTGCCCGACACTCGCGATCTGACCCGCGATTGTCGCACAGTGGATACACGCCCTGGCGGTATCTGGTCGGGCCAGGCTCCGGAGTTTGGGTTGATCGAGGATGCCAACCTGACCCCGCGTCAGATTGATCCCCAGGTGAACCCCCAGTTAACCGGCGCTGACGGGCGCTACGGCTGGAATGTGGTCACCGGCTGCTGGTATGTAAAGGTGAGCGCGCCCGGTTACGCGCCTAAAACCAGCGCGCTGGTCGGCGTCCCGCCCGAAGTCACCGACCTGGACCTGACGCTGGATGCGCTGAATCAGCCCTATCAAATCAATCTGCCCCAGGTACGTAAATAACTGATGTTACCCTCTGGGAACGCCAGCATCCTTACTGGCTGCCGCCAGGGATGGCGGCGCTCCCAGGAGAGTCTATCCAACCCACCCGATTTGTGAATGAGGAAAACCCATGAAAACCCGTATCTCCCTTCTGTTGGTCATTCTCACCCTCTTCTGGCTGGCGGCCTGCTCGTCCGACAGCGAAGATGCCGCGCCGACTGCCGTTCCCGCCGCGCCCGCAGCAGGCCAGCCAGCGGCAGCCACCAGCGCCCCCGTCAACACTCCTACCACAGCACCGGCGCAGGCGGTCGCGCCTGCCATCGCCTTGTCCGACGATCCCAAAGAAGCTATCCTGGCCGCGATGGGTGCGATGGCGGGCAGACCCTTTCGCAGCCACTCCACCATCAGCGGGGAAGGCTTCTCGATGGAGATTACCGGCGAGTTCTCCCCGCCCGACGCGATGCGTATCCTTACCGAGTTGAAAGATAGCCCGGAGCGGGAGATAGTTGTCATCGGTTCTCAAGGCTGGCAAAGGACAGGCGACGAAGGCTGGACAGAGATGGCGGCGGAAGTGATCGCGATTGTCAACGAACAGGGCGGTATGGCCCCCAATATGACGATGTTGGAGGAGACTATCACCGGCGCTGCACAGATTGGCCCGGAAGAGGTGGATGGCGTGCCAGCGATGTTGTATACTATGACATCCCTATTCGATGCAGGCAAAGCCACCGAGATGGCCAGCGAGGCGAAATTGTGGATCGCTATCGACTCCGGGCTGCCCATCAAGCAGGAAGTGACCGGCGGCGGCAGCCTGACCGTGCAAACTATCGAATATGAGGGGGTCGATCCAGTTACGCCTCCGCTGCCATAAGAGATTGTCGAGAGGCAGTTTCCGAATGCCATTGATCGTCAATTATCAGTAGGCAGTTATCAGTGACTTGGTTTTTCTGATAACTGCTTACTGATAACTGTTGATGGGCCAGGTAATGTGGAGTCAGGGCGGCGCGCCGCGCGCCGCCCTGGGTTGAATAGCCCCGGCCAGAGTGCGCTGGTGGGGCGGCAGATGGTGGGGGCCGTACTGTCGGGGAAACGTGGTGGCTCATCGAGCCTGGAACTCTTCTGTGTGTCTTGGCGTAATGTGAAAGAGCGATGGTAGAATCTTGAAAGCACTCTCTTTTCACAATACAGGACAGGTTTGCATGAGTAAAAACATTCCTCGCCGGTTTGGTCTGTACGCGCTGGTCTTTGCGATTCAAAGTCTCTATTTGCCGTTGAATCATGGTCTGCGGGAAGGCGTGATTTGGGATACTCGCTGGGACACTCTGATTCCGCTCTGGGCAGTCTGGATCGTGCCTTATTCCATGGCTTGGCCGGTCTGGCTGGCGAGTTATGCCTGGGCTGCGCTGTGGATGGAGGAGAAGCTCTACCGGGCGCTGATGGTGGCGTCGGTGGTGGCGGTGGTGACGGCGATTGCTGCCTTCACGCTCTATCCCACCTATATTATCCGACCGGCCCTGGTGGGCAGCGACTGGGCGACTGAATGGATGCGCTGGCTCTATAACACGGATGGCGTCTTCAACGCCTTTCCCAGCGGCCATGTCTACTTTACGACGATTTTGACCCTCTTTTGGAGCCGCTGGCTGCCCAGAGGCCGCTGGCTGTGGGGCGCTTTCTGGCTGGTCGTCTGCCTCTCCACCCTCTTTACCAAACAGCACTACATCCCGGATCTGTTTGGGGGCGCTGGTTTGGCCTGGGTGGGCTATCGGGTGGGACTCTGGTGGGTGAGCTACGGCTCTGCAGACGCGCGGGAAGGTTCAATCGGCGTCCAGAGCGGCGGCTACGTCAACACTTAAGTCGGGGAAATTCACAGAGCGAGCCTGTTGCCCGCGCCCGTAGCTCTCTTCCTGATAGGAAGTGCCGACCAGCGTCAGGACGGAGATCGTCCCGCTGCGCGGGTCCACAATCCAATATTCGGGGATACCGGCCTGGGCGTACTCCCGCCGTTTGGTCATCAAATCCCGCTCGGGATCATCCGGGCTGACCACCTCTACGACCAAATCTGCTCCGCTCCAAAACTGATTCTGGCGGCGCGGGTCGCGGGCCGAGGCCAGAAAGGGCAGATCGGGTTCGCGGATTTTTCCCGGCCAAAGGCGTAAGCGCAACGGGGAAAAGAGTACTTTGCCCCTCGTCTTTGCGGCCAACGCGAGAAAGTCTGTGTAGAGGTGGCCGAGGATCGATTGATGCTTGTCGCTGGGCATGGGCAGCACCTCGATATTGCCGTGGGAGTATTCGATCAGGTGATTTGTGTCAAGCGCCAGATAATCGGCCTCGCTCCAATCGCCCTGATCGGGAAAGAGGCGGGCAATGTCCCAGGCCGGTTCTGTGGTGGTGACACTTGGTTGTATTTCCAGCATTTCCAATCTACCCATAGCTCACCTCCAGACACTTTGCGCTGATTCGCCAGACCTCATTTGCCAACGCTCCTATAGTATAGCACGAGCGACCGCCATCTGAAAGGAACATTCGATGATTCCCAGATCGCTATTGCGTCTCTACAGCCGTTTTGTTCTTCTGATTGTATTGCTTGTGTCGGGCGCAACTCTGCATTTCGGCCTGCCCCGTCCCGACGCGTCTGCGGCAGTCACCATCACAGACCTGATCGTTTACGACGACGCCCTGGCTGTGGACTGGCAGAACTGGTCGTGGAATACGACGGTAGACCTGGCCGCGACCGCTGTTGTGTACGCCGGCAACCGTTCCCTCAGCGCCCGTTACAACGCGGCCTGGGCAGGACTCTCCCTGCGTAGCCCCACCGCCATTGACACCGCCAATTACACGGCCATCGACTTTTGGCTCTACGGCGGCGCGGCGATTGACCTCTACACTCAGCCCAGCGACGAGGGAACGCCCAGCCTGGCCGCGTCTATCGTCGGCCCGGCAGGGGTGTGGACGCACATTTCTCTCCCTTTGGCCGATCTGGGCAGCCCCGCCGCCATCCAACGCCTCAATTTTCAAGAGCGGTTGGGCGGCGTCCAGCCGACTTTTTATATTGACGATCTGCGTCTGCTGGCGGAGAGCGCGGCCACCAGCACACCGACAACCACCCCTTCGCCCACACCCACGGCCACCGGTCTATCGGGAGCGACGGCCACACCGACGGTCACGCCCACTTCTATCGGCACCCAACCAGCGGATGTCACCCTTTCTGTGGACGCGGCCGCCAGCCGCAAACCCATCAGCCCGGACATCTACGGGATGAACACCTATTTAATGCCCGGCGACGCCAGCGCATATATGCAGGCGTTGGGCGTGACTGTGCGGCGCTGGGGGGGCAACGCCACCAGCCGCTACAACTGGAAGCTGGACGTCTCTAATACCGTAATGGACTGGTATTTTGAGAATTTCAAAGAGAGCGGGGGCACCGACCTGCCCGAGGAGTCTGCGGTCAACCGCTTTGTGGAGCAGAATCAACAGGCGGGCACAGAGAGTTTTCTGACCCTGCCGATGATCGGTTACACAAGTAAAGACAGCACATCCTGCGCCTATTCCATCCAAAAATATGGCCCGCAGCAGGGCAACGACAGCCAGTGGCGGCCCAATTGTGGCAACGGCATTCTCGCCAACGGCCAGCGCGTGCCCAACCCGGACCCGGCGGACACATCTATCCCCATCGACACCGGCTGGGTGAGCGAGTGGATCGCCTATCTGCAAAACCGCTACGGCGACGCGGCCAACGATGGCATCCGCTTCTACAATCTGGACAACGAGCCAGACATCTGGTGGGAGACCCACCGGGACGTGCAGCCCACGGGCTGGAAGTTTCAGGAGTTCCGGGATACGAGCATTGCTTACGCCGCGGCCATCCGGGCCGCCGACCCCGACGCCCAGATTCTGGGCCCGGTGGTCAACGGCTGGACCTACTACTTCCACGGCGCGTATGACGCCCAGCGCCAGGATTGGGACAGCCCGGATGACCGCAACGCCAACGGAGGCGATCCCTTCGTCGTCTGGTATTTGCAGCAGATGGCGGCCTACGAGCAGGCCAACGATCTCCGACTTCTGGACTATCTGGACCTGCACTACTATCCTCAGGCGGGGGTGGCCCTGCAACCGGCGGGGAACGCGACCACCCAGGCCAAGCGGCTGCGCTCCACCCGCTCTCTGTGGGACCCGGCCTATGTGGACGAGAGTTGGATCGCCGGCGCCGGGCCGGACGGAGGGATTGTGCGGCTGATTCCCCGGATGCGGGAATGGGTGGCCGCCAATTATCCAGGCACGAAGCTGGCGATTGGGGAATACAATTGGGGTGGGTTGGAGCACATCAACGGGGCGCTGACCCAGGCCGATGTGCTGGGTATCTTTGGCCGGGAAGGGGTGGACCTGGCGACGCTCTGGCAGCCCCCAGCCCTGGACGAACCGGGCGCCTTTGCCTATCGCATCTATCGCAACTACGACGGCGCTGGCGGGCAGTTTGGGGACATAAGCATCCACGCCGCCAGCAGCGATCAGGGCAAACTGGCTGTCTACGCCGCGCAACGCAGCAGCGACGGCGGCCTGACAATCGTCGTCATCAACAAAACCGGCGGACCGCTGACGGCCAATCTCTCAATCGCCAATCCCCAATCCCCAATCCCTACTCTCCGATCCTATCGCTATAGCGCCGCCAATCTGGCCGCCATCGAAACCCTGCCTGAGCAATCGGTCAACGGCAATGCCCTCACTGCTACCTTCCTCGCCAACAGCATCACCATTCTGGTGCTGCCCCCAGCCCAAACGCCACTGCCCGACCGCTCCCTCTTCTTGCCCCAAATTGGCCGTTAATGCAACGTAGGGCGGACTCTCAGTCCGCCCTACGCATAGCTCCTCTCTTTGGGCATTCAGCCTTATTGGGGAGTGCTGACCAAACGGTTCACAAAGATAAACACATATTCCCGATCCGGCACGGGCAGGTGCGCGATACGGGTAATCGCTCCCATCGGCTCGCCCTTTTCGTTGAACAATTGGACAGGCCCCGCCTGGGGTGGCATCAGAAAGATATCAAAGAGGGGCGGAATCGACTGTAAACCTTGGGTAGAACACTGGACCCGGATAGGCTGCAGGTTGCGCAGGGTGCCCACATTCGGAACGTCGATCTCCACGAAGACATCGAAGAAGCTGTTTGCGGGAAAGTCCGTGCCTGATTCCAATTGGGAAACCTGCCCACCGGATGGCAGGGTGGGACTTTCACGCAGACGCACGGTACCGAGTCTGGGGCTTTGGCCCACCAGCTCCATCGCGACAATTTCCGTGTCGATTGTCTTCTTGTCACCAGTGGGCGGGGTATAAGGATCGCCGCGCTGAACCGTTGTCGGGCCGTTGAGCAAAAGACGCTCGATCCCCAATTCTCCCAGATCGATCTCAATCTGCGCGCCGGAGTCGAAGGTATCGCTCCCCGCGGCCGGATATTGTTTGGCGAAAAGCTGTGGGGATTGCCCGGCCGCGTTGGGCTGGGAGAGGTCCACATCTTGACACAAGGGGGTTACATTTTCCCATCCGCCGCCAGTGGGTTCTTGGACTGAATAGAGACCCGGTTCGAGACCGTTTGTATCCTCCGGGGTGGGTCCGGTGAAATCCACGATACCCCTGTTGTCGGTTTGCTTCGCATACATTAAGTTGTTTGGCTGGCAACCGGCCCCGGAGAAGAGAGTCATTGACCATCCAGCCAGGGGTTGATAGCTGTCGTAGTACAGCTTGATGACGGTAATCGTGATAAAGGGTACCCGCGTAACTGTAGCGCTGGCTGTAGGGGTAACTGACGGCGTTTCCGTGGCAGTCGCTGTTCCCGTAGCAGTGGATGTTCCTGTTGCAGTTGCCGTGGGTGTGGTGGTTGGGGTCGCTGTGGCGGTGGGGGTCACGCTCGGCGTATATGTCCCGGTCGGCGTCGCTGTCGCGCTGGGTGTTGGCGTCACACTGGAGGTTCGTGTCACACTGGGTGTGGCGGTGGGTGTCCGGGTGGGTGTCGGCGTCCGGGTGGGTGTCGGCGTGCGGGTGGGCGTCGGTGTATAGGTGGGCGTGCGGGTAGGCGTAAGCGTCGGTGTGCGCGTCGGAACTCTGGTCGGTGTGGGCGTGCTGCACGGCCCCGGCCCAAATTCCCACCAGCGGAAGTTGCTGGTGTCCACCCCATCCCGGTTGCCAAAGGCGTCCACCGTCTTGCCGTTCCAGTTTTTGTCCTCGTCGCCGTCGATCCAATTATCGGCGTCGTTGTCCCGATCGGCTTCCTTGCGCCGACCGTCCCCATCCCAGTCCGGGTTGCGTTTGCTGTAGTTGCCGAAATTGTCGAAGACATAACTGCGCACGTCCTGCTTGTCCCGCGCACAATCGGCGTCCGTATCCGGGTTGTTGAAGAGGATGGGGAAGCGGTTGAGTTCGTCGAAATCCACAATGCCATCGCCGTCCGTATCGGTGGAGAGGGAAGCCTCGTCCACCCGGGGCGTGATGCCCGCCGGGGGCACGTGATATTCGCTGACGTTCCAGCTTGGGTACGCAATCCAGCCACCGCTGTTGGTCCACGGGTCCACCCGGTAGGCGAATTGCCAACTGATGAACCAGAGGCTGAACTCGAAGTAGCCGGCCATTACCACACTGTGGGCGTCGTTGTTCTCCACAAAGAGAGCAGGCCGCCCCGCGTCGATCCAACCTTTGACCTGGGTGAAGGTGGGCTTGCCCCGGGCGCAGGTGCCCGCGGCATTGCTCATGGCCCACCACATCACATTCTGTCCGCCGCCCTGGGTGCAGGTCTGGTTGGGCCAGAGACCGATGCCGTGGCCCAAATCTCCCTCCGGCGCGCCGCCGCCGTAGGCCTGATAGGAGATGCGGTCCTGGCTCAGTTTACTGCCGTAGTAGTCGGCGATCATCGAAATCGAGGCCCGGGTACAATACCAGTCCCCGTGGGGGTTGCCCCGGCGGGGCGCGCCGTTGCCCACCGTCAGGTCGCCATCGGCTTCGTGGGCCGAATCCCAGCGGGGGATGCCGGTCTCCGGGTCGCCGTCCAGACAGAGCATCCGGCTGTCTTTGTGCTGGAGTTGGGGCTTAACCGCCAACACTTTGCTGGCCCCGACAGCCGACGATTCCACCGGCATGGGAATGACCGTCACCTGATTGGTGATTGACCAGTCGCTCTGGTTGCCGTCGTTTTGCAGGCTGTGGGCACGGAAGTAGTAGGTGCGGGAGATTTCCAGGGTGGTGGTCAGTTCCACTGTGCCTACGGTGTCGCTGATTGTGCCATTAAAAACAAGTGCAGTGAAAGTCGGCTCTTCGGCGACCTGCAACTGATACCCGGCAGCATCGGGCACGGAAGACCAGCCAAAAATGACATCCCCGGCAAAAGTGACCGCACCGTCGAAGGGTGTACGGAAGTAGGGGGCCGGGGCGCGGTTGGCCGCGCCGGGGGTACTCTCCCCCGGTTTGTAGATCGTCCACTCCTCCGGGCCATTGGTTTCCAGCAGCGGATAGCGGCCCAATGAGCCATCGGTGACGAGTATATCAGCGCCAGGGCTTTGGGTCGTCGGCCCGGTGAAGGTGTCGGGCGGCCACTGCCCAGCTTCCACAGCCAGGGCCGCCTTTTCGTTGGGGAAGTCGCCGTAGGCCACAAAATCCATCAGCGTGGTGGTGGTGTGGGTGGCGCTACTAAAGAGAGAAACCTGGTCAACAGGGCCAAGATTGTTGACCTGACCGGGGGGCGTGTGCAGGGTAATCACACCATCGCTCAGATCGTACTCATTGGCCGCTTCGCCCAAACCGTCAAAATAGAGCAGCACAAAAGTCTGGGGCGGCAGGCTGGGCAGGTTGCCAGGGAAAGTGTAGGTGACGCCATTGCCCAGAACAATCTGCCAGCCGGAGAGATTGCCCACTACTGTGCCGGCAGAGGTGCGGGCATAGCCACTGGCCCCTATCGATTGTCCCTCAGCGGCTGAAACCAGGGGTAAGAAGAGTGATGCGTTGTTGTTGAAGATTTCGACCCACTGAAATTCTCCCGACTTGACCAGAGGCATCAGTTCGCTGATCACAATCGGGCTGTCCAAGGGGAGTTGGGGTGGGGATGTCTGGCTGGCAGGGGCTGTGACTGTTGCCGCATCTGTTGGCGCGGCCAGGACCAGCGAAATCAAAAGCAGGAGAGCGATGAACGCGGCTAAGAGCCAGGCCGGGGCGGCAGAACGGGTGCGTACTGACATGGGTTTTCTCCTGTAATCCAGGGCGCAGAGTATATGCGGCAGCAGAAAGCGGAAAGGACACCTGATCCGACAAGGAGTAGGTAGGAATGAAGGGGAACGCAAGCCATTGAACGCGGAAATCGCCGGTGAACAGAGTTTGCAAAGCTGGAAGGGTTCGGTGGACATTTTGATCACCGAACCGCCAGAAATACACTTAACTGGGGCATTGACCTGATCTTGGCATCTAAGTGACCATCTGTCTATGCTCTACGACACACAATTCTTCAACTCTATCAGCTACCTGCCCTGAAAATGGTTTTGCATGGATAGCTATTTTAAGATTAGGGTTGCTTGGCCCGCCAATCCGCCTCCACCACATCCCGGAATTTGTCGATGTCGATCTGGGCCTGTTTGCCCATCCGTTTCATCACAAAATCTCCTATCAGACTCAGCGCTCCCCGCCCCTTGCCAAAAGTTTGGGTGACGCGGGTACCCTTGGCGGTTGGGGTCAGGCTGTAGCGAACCGGCACGTAGTAGGTGGGCAGGGGCGTCAGGTCTTCGGTGATCATCTCCTCGAAGGGTCGCCATTGCAGAATTGTTCGGCGAATAACCTGCTTGCCGTGATAGCAGAGATAAACGCTGCCCGACACCACCCGCCCGTTATGCCGGTGGGTGATCTCCTGGCGATCCGAGCCAATGATGACGCTGGCGAATTCGGGTGCGACCAGATAGTCCCACACCTGATGGGGGGGCAGGGCAATCTCCGCGCTGACCTCCACAAGCACCCGTTCGGGCGGGATGGTGATGATCTGTTCCGCCTTCTTCTGCTCCCACACCGGGCGCATATCCTGCACCCACAGGGCCACGTCGCCCAGATGTTCGTAGCTCTCCCGGTGGGGTGCCAAACTGGCGGTGAAGCCTTCCAGCCCCAGGGCGCGGATGGCAGAGTCGGTGTAGAGGGTGTAGGCGGCGACGCCGGTTGCCTCCTTTACCCGGTTTTTGAGCAGGCGGTGGAGCAGATTCACGTCGCTGCCCACCAGTTCGTCGTGGCCCGCCAGCTTTTGAATGCCGAATTCCCCGTGTTGGATGAAGAATTTCAGGTCCAGGGCAGAGACGTTAGCGCAGGCGTTGCAGCGGCAGGTGTTGTTCATAACCATCATTTCAATGGCTCGACGGAAGGCGACGTAAGTGTTTTCCATCAACTCCACGAAAGTCTGTCCGCCGATGGCCCCGCCGCCCAGGGCATAGCTGATCACCGCGTCGCCCGCGGTGCGGGAGATGATCAACGGCGGGCGGTTGTGGTCGATGAGCAGTTCTAGCAGGCTCTGCAAAATCTCCTGAGCGTGGTTCAGTTCCGACTTGCTCAGGAACATTGTGTAGCCGGTGATGTCGCTGATGACGAGAAAACCTGACTGGGATGCCATTGAATACCTCCCGCAAGTTGGGGAATACACAGGCCGATTTTGGCCGCTGAAGGTGAATCGTGAAACGTGAGAGGATTCGGGCACTCTCGCGCTTCACCCATTTGTAGATGTGAGGGGGGATTACTGCCGTTCAGTCTATCAGAATAACATCTGCTTGTCTACCACATTGCGCAGCGGCTCGCCCGCCAGATAGCGGCGCAGGTTGCCTGTCAGCGTGTCGATACGCCGCTGGGCCACGTGGGGGTTGATGGCAGCCACGTGGGGGGTCAGAATCACATTTCCCATGGCCCACAGCGGGTGGTCGGCGGGCAGGGGTTCGATCTCATAGACATCCAACCCCGCACCGGCGATGCGCCCGGTCTGCAACGCCGCCACCAGCGCATCCAGCTTCACGACCACCCCCCGGCTGATGTTGATCAGAAAGGCGCTGGGCTTCATCAGCCCGATCTCCGCCGCGCCGATCAGCCCGACGGTAGCGGGCGTCTGGGGCACGCAACTGACCACAAAATCGGCCTGGGCCATCAGATCCTTCAGCCGGGCTGCCGGCCAGAGTTCATCCACAAAATCTGGTTTGTCGCCGGGTCGGGCCTCCGTGGCGATCACCCGCATCCCGTGGGCCTTGCCCCGCTGGGCCAGGTCTGTGCCAATGCCACCCAGCCCGATGATGCCCAGTGTGCAGTCGGCCAAGTGACGCACAGGCGCGCCCACCTCCCACACACCCACCATCTGACGCCGGAAGTATACGTGAAAGCCCCGGGCGAACATCAGAATATAGGTCATGGCGTGATCGGCAATCATATCGTTGTAGATTTTCGCCATATTGCTCAACACCACCGGGCTGTCGGCCAGCGCCGGGAACATATAATGTTCCAGACCAGCGATGGGCGTTTGCAGCCATTTCAGCTTCGCCGCCTGGGCCAGCAGAGCCGGTGTCAGGTTGCCATACATCGCTTCGGCCTCGCCAATCGCGGCCAATGCTTCGGCCTCGCTCTGGGCGTTGACAATCTCCACGCCTTCGGAAACAGCCTGGACTTGGGCAAGTTCGCCGGGGGAGAGGGCGGGGTAAATCAGTAGGTTCATCGGTGGTTCTCCGTTGGGTTGGAGAAGGGAGGAAGGGAAGAAGGGAGGACGAAACTCGCATCCCTTCTTCCCTT
>CAMDQF010000113.1 GCA_945905745.1 Litorilinea aerophila | reverse complement strand
CCTGATCCAAACATTGACTCAATACCTGAAGTAGCGCAATAATGTCCATGAGGAGCCTTTGAGTAGAGATAGAGTAACCAACTTGTCCGTTGCTAATCTATCTTACTTCTTGGCTCCGTTTTTTCATCAACTTGGCGAAGGTATTGTTGATTGATCGGTGACGTTGGTAGCGCAGGTGATCGTTGTACGCATTGCGCGCCATGCGCATGAGCCAGACTACAAAGTTGCCGTCTTCCCGGTGGGCGCTAGCTTGATCTTGGCTGGCGTGGCCGGTGATTGTGGTCGGATAATCTATTGTCATCTTGTTTTTCTGCTTCCTTTGCCAAAACCGACCATTTGTTTGAAGGCACCGTGGACGCACATTTGGCAAACGGGCCGCCTGGTGGGGACGACCCGTTTACTTTTGGTGTACATTGTCTGGAGTTCTACATCATGCCCGTCAGCGGACTGCTCCCCGACGGAACAAATTGATGACTGCCAGCAGGATGACAGCCCCACCCAGCGAGAGCAGCATGGCTGCAATGCTGAAACTTTCGTTGATGGTGGGCACGCCGAAGAGCGGAGTGAGAAACATACCCGCTACGAAGGCGCCAACGACGCCCACTACGATGTTCAGTAGCGTGCCCTGTTGCCCGTCCGTGTGCATGATCATGCTGGCTACCCAGCCGATGAACCCGCCGATGATGAGCCATACGATGAAATTTACCATTTTGCATTCTCCTTGTGATTGATTGTGACATACCCAATAAGTAGGGGCACGAGGTGGGGCGGGACGAAATTTGCCGGCGAAGGCGAATGATCTGCCGGCCCCACCTCATGCCCCTACCTACTATCTAATACCCAATAACTTCATATCTGCTTGACGGCCTCCTTGGCCTGCTTCAGCCGCCGCTCGAATTCGGTTTCAGCATACTCTTTGGTGTACCCATATTTCTGCTGGAGCAAACCGACCAGTTGCTCTGCCTTGCCGCCCGTCTTGTCCAGTTCGTCGTCGGTGAGATCGCCCCACCACTCCTTGACCTGGCCGCGCATTTCCTTCCACTTGCCTTCGAATATATCCTTGTTCATCTCTCATCTCCTTGAATGTGGGCAAAGTGCCCGAATTGACAACACAACAGCTACGTCCTGGGGGGCCTGCTTACTTCTTAGCCTCAGCCAGCAGTTCCTCGCCCCGTTTCTGCAGGTCACTAACCCCTTTGTGTACACTGTTTTGTACACTTTCGCTGCCTTTGTTGACACTGGCCTGTACACTGTCGGCGCCTTTGCGGACAGTGGCCTGCACATTGTCGGTGAACTGGTGGGCCATGTCGCCCGCCTCCGTCACCACATCTTCCATGCCTTCAGTCGCCTGACGGCGCAACTCCTTGCCCTTCTTCTCGATTTGCGAGCGTGTCTGCTTGCCTGTGCGTGGGGCCAGCAAGAGCATCACCAGCGCGCCGATGAGACCCCCACTCAGAAATCCGACGAAAAAACCGATCACCCCACTGGCGTTGACGCCTTCTTCACTGCGTTGATTCTTCATTTTCTTCTCCTATGCGTTGAATATAAACCTATTGTCCTGCTGTACTGCTATCCTGCTGTCCTACTATCCCACAGTCTGGTTGGCCAAGTAATTCTCAATGCCCATCTGCTCGATTTGTGCGCGCTGTACCTCGGCCCAGTCTACGTGCCCATCTTCCATCTTGAGAATCTTCAGCAGTAGATCGGCCGTGGACTGGTCGGCCACTTCATGCGCCAGACCAATCGCGTTGTTATAGGCGACTATGGCCCCCAATTCGTCATCCTGATCGTTGCTTACCATCTCCAACACGCTCTGACCAATCCGAATCGGGTTGAGCTTGGAAACGACCGGTACACCCTCCAGAAAGAGAATACGCTGGATCAGCCATTCTGCGTGGTGCATCTCGTCGTGTGCCTGCAAGGCAATCGCATTGTGAAGCTTGGCATATCCCCAGTTGTCGCACATCTCGGCATGCACCATATATTGGCTGATGGCGGTCAGTTCATCGGCCAAAAGCTGGTTGAGTACAGCAATCAATTTATCGTTGCCCTTCATAGAGACCCTCCACACTCAATGCTGTTTGTCCATCAAAATCCCGGCTCTCTCTGTCCCTTTGTGAAGTGCCGGACTGCACATAGCATAGCCCTGGCCGACGGCCCTGTCATCAGCGCAAACGATAGGTTTTGTATAACAAAAAGGCCGCCCTTGCGGGCGGCCCTTGCTATTTTTGGTGTACGCTGTTTGGTGTACAGCTTCTGGTGCGGGGTGCCTGGAGCGTCAATCAGTCGTCATAATTGGTCCACCCACTACGCACAACGCAACAAAACCAGAGGGATATTTACGATCCAGTAGACTACCCCCCTTCCGGGTTGGCCGCCTCTTCCGTTTCCAGCCCTTCGCGCACAGCGTAGAGCGCGGCCTGGGTGCGGCTGGCCAGGTGCAGCTTGCCCAGAATACGGCTGACGTGGGTGCGCACAGTCGGCTCGCTGACCGACAACTGGTCGGCAATCTCCTGGTTGCTCAACCCTTGCGCAATCAGCCGCAACACCGCCAGCTCGCGCCCGGTCAACGCCTCGGGCACGGGCTGCAAATCAACTGGTTGCGCGATCTCTTGCAACAGCTTGCGGGCGATAGTCGGGTGCAGGGCCGGTTCGCCCCGATGCACCTGACGAATGGCCCGCAGTAACTCCTCCGGCGTGGAGTCTTTGAGCAGATAGCCCAGCGCGCCCGCTTTGATAGCGGGAAAAAGTTTATTGTCCGCGGCAAAACTGGTCAAGACCAGGATACGCGCGCCCGGCTGCTGGCTGGTAATACGCCGCGTCGCCTCAATGCCGTCCATACCGGGCATGAGCAGATCCATCAGGATGACGTCGGGCTGGGTGGCGGCCACGGCCAGCAGCGCCTCTTGCCCGTCGCTGGCTTCCGCAACGATCTCAAAACCACCCGATTCGGAGAGCAGGGCGCGAATGCCTTTGCGCACGATGGCGTGATCATCCACAATCAAAACTCGAATCATAGGGTCACCTCGACAGTCAACCGTGTTCCTTGATCTGGCCCGCTCGTATACTTCAGTTGCCCACCCAAGCGCGCCGTGCGTTCGCTGATACTGCGCAAGCCACCGCCGCCCCGTCCTTCGGCGCGCACGGCTGGCGGATCGAAGCCTACGCCGTCATCTATCACATTCAGCCGAACGCTCTCCGCTGTGAAGTGCAGATAGACGGTCACATGCGAGGCCGCGGCGTGTTTGCGCACATTGTTGAGGGCCTCCTGGGCAATCCAGTAGAGGTCTTCTTCGATGGCAATGGGCAGCCGCCGCTCGCCTTCCACCCGGAAATGGGTCTGCAAGCCCGCCCGATCTTCCACCGCGGCCAGACGCGCCTGCAACGCAGCCACCAGCCCATCCGCCTCCAGCACAGGCGGATGCAACTGGAAGATGAGCAGGCGCATGTCGCGCATGCCCTCCTGCGCGGTCTGCTGTAGCTCTGTCAGATAACCGGCCACCACCTCGCCCTTGCCCGCGGCCTGGGCCAGCGCGGCCGCGTTGGCATAGAGAGTCACGCTGTAGAGGGATTGGGTGACCGAATCGTGCAACTCCCGGGCCAGTCGTTGCCGTTCCTCCAGCACCGCCAACTGCTCGGCCTGCTGTTGCAGACGGGTGTGCTCGATGGCCATCGCTGCCTGGTTGGCAAAAACGGACATCACGCGCACATCTTCCTCGGTAAAGCCGCCCGCCTTGTTGACCACATCCAACACGCCGATGACCACGCCGTTGACATAGAGGGGCAGGGCCAGCAGCGCGGTCAGGTCTGCCGGCCACTGATAGACCTGGGCCTGCTCGAAGAGGGCTGGGTCGTTCAGACGCACAGCCTCGCCCTGGCGCAGGACCCGACCGGCCAGCGAGCCATCCACGGGCAACCGTTCCACAGCCGCCAGGGGCTTGCCCAGGCGGTGTTTGACCTCCAGCCAGGCCTGATCGGTCAGCAGCGAGATAGCGCTGCCCGTGGCCCCGATCAAGCCCTGGGCTTCGGAACAGACGATATCCAGCACCTGGTCCAGAACGGTCTTTTTCAGCAGACTGACCAGCACGCGGTTGAAGCTCTCGCTCTCGGTCAGCCGCCGCTGCAGCTCGGCATGAAGCTCGGTATTTTGCAGCGCCAGGGCCGCGGCAAGATCGGTATTGTGCATATCCAGGGCCGAGGCAAGATCGGTATTGTGCAGCTCCAGGGCCGCGGCAAGCGCGGCATTTTGCAGGGCCAGGGCCGCGGCCACCCGGGTGCGGTCGCTGATATCAGCCTCAAGCGCGGTCACCACCGCTTGCAAAAGAGTAATATCGATTGGCTCCAAAATTCGATAGGGCATTGTGTTACCGTTTGCACTTTCCGGCATTGGTCATCGTTTGGGCCACCGGTTGAAACCGGTGTCTGCTATGCAAAACCTGCTGAAGCAGGTTGACCGATCATTCAGTGCGTTTCAACGCACTTTGCCTGACAGACGCCGATTTCAATCGGCGGGTCTGGCCGAAACGATGACCGTCGCCCACTTTCCCAAATTTGCCGGCACGAGCGCCTTCAGTCAAACGCTCCATAGGTCAATAAATCGTTATTATACCTTATCCTACATCTTTTATTCAAAGTCAGCTAAAAATCGACGGTAAAGGCAAAAAGGCAAAAAAAAACCACTTGACATATGCAAAACCTCATGCTAATATAGGTTCTGGAATCGATTCCTGAATTTTTATCAGCCCTATTGGATCCAATGTAACTTATGTTGTTCGATACTCCCTCCCCCGGCAACAAAATCACGATTCGTGATGTAGCGAAACAGGCTGGCGTTTCGATTTCGTCTGTGTCACGCGCGTTGAGCAACCATCCCCACGTGTCCGAGACGCTGCGGGCACGGGTGCGCGAGGCAACGATTTCTCTCAATTACCAACCGGATTTTCTCGCCCACAGTCTGCGCAGTGGAAGTACCCGTTCCGTGGGTTTTGTGGTCGGCACAATCTCCAATCCAATCATGGCCGACATTTCGGCAAGCCTGGGAAAAGTTTTGGCGAGTCACGGCTACGCGATGATGTTGATCTCCTCTCAAAATGAGCCGGAATTGGATGACATCTATCTGCAATTTCTGGCCCATCGCCAGGTCAGCGGGATTGTTATTTCCACGGCTGCCGACGGGGAGATGCAGGTGGGCGGGCTGATTCAACGGCTGGGGATTCCCACTGTCATGCTGGATCGTCAGCGCCTGCCGAGCGACCATGTCAGCGCGGTGCAGTCGGATCATCGCACCGGGATGCAAGAAGCCACTGCACATCTCTTGGGTCAAGGTCATCGGCGTATTGCTATCATCGGCGGTCAAGAGTATTTTGACCCAGCTCGAGAGCGGCTGATGGGATTTCGCGTGGCCATGCAAGAGGCTGGTATTGCCATTGACCCAAGTTTGGAACGCTCTGTAGGTATGAGCAAGCTCGTTGGTTACACAGAGACGCTCTCCCTAATGGGGCTACCAAACCCTCCTACTGCCCTGATTGCCGGCGGGAATTTGATCCTGACCGGTGTTTTGCAGGCGTTGCATGAACGCAAAGTAGTCGTGGGGCGTGATCTGGCGTTGATAGGCTGCGATGATACCGAATTGACACAACTCCACAGCCCAGCCATCAGTGTAATCGCCCGCGATCTCAGTTTGATGGGTGAAACCGCGGCCAATCTATTATTGGATACCATTCAAAATGGCGACGGAACAACTGTCGTACTTCCGACCCATCTAAAAGTTCGCGAGTCATCATTGAGTTAGCGGTTTGGCAGGTCGGCAGACAGTAGACCCATCTGCCGAGTAAGTTGTTATCGTTTTCTGGAATCGTTTCCAGTAACGATTGAGACGCTGCACAGACGTACACAATCGAAGTTCATACGTTCGACAACGAATCAAAATTCACACGAAAGAGCGCAAAGGTTCAATCTATGAAGCTACGACAACCGCTTGATATTGCCCTGATCGGCACGGGGTTTCGCTCGCGCACGGTCTATCGTCTGCTCTTTGCCGCGCTGCACGCTCGCAACGTTCGCCTGGTCGCCGTCTGCGATCCGGTGAAGGAGAGCGCTGACAGCTTTGCCGCCAGCATGGGCGTGCCCGCCTTCTACTCCATCCGCGATCTTGTGCGTGCGCGACCCATGGAGGCCGCCATCGTCTGCACGCCGTCTGAATTGTTCCACTCGATCTCTTGTTACCTTTCCCAAAATGGTATTCACCATCTGGTGGAAGCAAGCTTCTGCGCTTCCTTGAGCCAGGCGCGCAACATGATCGATACGGCGCGAGAGCGCAAGACGGTGCTGGCGGTAGGCGAACAGTTTTTTCGTCTGGCCTACGAGCGTCTCGCCAAGAGCATTGCGGATACGGGTGTGATCGGCCCGGTCAACCGTATCCTGAGTACCTTCAGCCATACAGGCACCCACAACAACGCCTGTTGGGTCAAATTTTTCGACGCCTATCCCGACTCGGCGCAGACCGTAGCCCATACCATGCCTGTGGCGCCCCATCGCTCCCTGGCCCACCGGCTACACACAGACGAAGCCTTCCATGCCAACTTTTTCACCTTTCCGGGCAACGCGCCTGAACAGCACCCTATGGAGCGTTTTGTGGCCGATATGACCAGCAACGCCAAAGCCGTGTTGGGGCGCCATTCCCGGCCGGGTTATGTGCAGTACGAAGGCACACGGGGCACGATCACGGTACGCTCGGCGGGTGTGTGGAATGGACCGTATCACCAATCCGAAGGGGAGGTGCGCTATTGCACCGATCAGGCATTGCAGACCAATGGCATCGCCGACGTGATCTACCCCATCATCTTTTCCCAGGAAAACGAATTTCTGCGCAAGTTGCATATCGATCTGCCGGGCGGACGCGTGGAATATATCAACCCCTTCTACCGCCCGGTCGAAGAGGCTGCCGACGCCATCGACTACTATCATGCCGCCACTGCGGAGCTGATCCTGGAATTTGCCCAGACCATTCGCGGCGAGGCCACCCTTGAATATTCACTCGACGACGCCTATATGGTGCAGATGATGAACGCGGCAGCCCGTGAGTCCCTGTTGCACAACGGCGCAAAAGTCGCCCTTCCCTTGGAAGTGGAACTTGAGTCCGAAGCCCAGATTCACGCCGCGTTGCGGGCTAGAACGGGCATCGATCCTCTGGACGTGGAGGGTATGCTCGACTACACCGCGCCCCGGGGCTGATGGAATCGTGTGTCGGTCGGCGTAAGGCCGAAAGTGTATCGTGAAGATGAGAGGTCGGAGGAGACCTCATTTTCACGCATCTCGTTCGATTTTATGTCTTGTCGTTTTGTAGTTCGTGTTCGTCGTTTTTGGGAATTTCAGTTCAACAAGGAGGAAATCGCGATGAAGAGAGTAGTGTTATTCGCAGTTGTGATTACCGCGCTGTTGCTGGCGGCTTGTGTCCAAACCGCACCACCAGCCGCGCCCAGCAGTGGCCAGGCGGCTCCGGCAGAGACAGCGGCCCCAGCAGCCGAAGTGGCCCCAGCGTCAGCCGCAGTAGTCAATGATCTGGGGGTAGAACTCCCCGCAGATGCGGCAGCGCTGGATCAGCAGAATCTGCGCTTTGCAGCTATCGAAGGCAAGCACTTCGATACCATGCGCAACGAGTACGAGGGCTTTGCCTACGAAACCACCATCGAAACCCTTGCCAAGATGGATGCAGATGGGGTCTGGCACCCCGCGGCTGCCGACAGTTGGGAAGTCTCGGAGGATGGGCGCACGTGGACATTCCATCTGCGCCAGGATGCCAAGTGGAGCGACGGCACACCCATCACCGCCGACGACTGGGTCTATAGCTTTCACCGCTACGAAGACCCGGCCATGGCCAATGTCTATGCCTTCTTCCTCTTCGACATCGAGAACGCCGAAGCTGTGAACAAGGGTGAGAAGCCTATCGAAGAGATGGGCGTCAAGAAGATCGACGATTACACATTCTCGGTGACAACCAAGGTTTCCCTGCCCTACTACATGTTCAATCTCAACTGGCACGCGGTGCCGGTGCCCATGCACATGGTAGAGAAACTCGGCGACGCCTGGGCCGACAATCCAGAAACAGCGCCCAGCAACGGGCCTTTCATGATCAAAGAGTGGAACCGGGGGCAGAATGTGATCTTCACCCTCAATCCCTACTACAATGGCCCATGGAAGCCCAAGATCAACCAGATGACCCATGTGATCGTGCCCCAGGGCTTTGATCAACTGCTCCAGATGTACCAGGCTGGCGATATCGACATGACTGGCGGTATCCGCGGCGATCAACTGGCCCAGGTGCTGGCCGACCCGGATTTGAGCAGCCAGGCCTACGTCTCCACCGACCCGCGCACCGCATACCTGTACATGAACATGGGCAAAGCGCCCTTTGACAACCTGAAAGTGCGCCAGGCCTTCATGCACTCCGTTGACCGTGAATCCCTGTGCAACGATGTCATGCGCGGCACCTGTATTGCCGGTTATGGCCTGCTGCCCACCGACTTCCCTTGCACCCAAAACGACAGCCAGGCATTGCGCGATCTGCAAAACTTTGACCCGGACATGGCCAAGAAGTTGATGGAAGAAGCTGGCTTCCCCGGCGGCGTGGGCTTCCCCGAACTGGTGCTGAACACCCGGGAAGGCGAGTTTGCCCGGGAGGCCGAGGCCATACAAAGAATGTTGATTGAGAACCTGGGCATCAAGGTGACAATTCAGGACATCGAACGCGCCACCTACTCCGATCTGCGCTCCAAGGGTGAGTTGATCCTGGGCTTCAGCCGCTGGGGCGCCGACTTCATCGACCCCAGCAACTTCTTCGACTGGTGGGATGATGCCGACTTCAACAGCTTCGTCAACCCCGAATTCACCCGGCTGATCGACGAAGCCCGACCGATGACAGATGCCGTCCAACGCTGCGAGGTCTATCACCAGGCGGAGACGATCCTGGCGAGTGAGGGGCCAGCTGTCTTCACGCTCTACCCGAAGATCGCCACCCTCTTCAAGCCCTACGTCAAGGGTATCCCACTGAGCGCAACGGGAACTCTGGGCAACCGCCCCGATTACTTCATCGGTAATTCGATCTACATAGCACAGCAGTAAACAACCCAGCGGGATGACAGGGTGAATTAACACCCTGTCATCCCGCCTTCCTGTCCGCCCGGAAAAGGTAGCGCTATGGCTCGTTATGTACTCGGCCGCTTCGTCGGTATGATTGGCGTGCTGTTAGGTGTGTCGATCCTGATCTTTCTCTTGATCCACGCCATCCCTGGCGGCCCCTTCGACAGCCTTCCCTCGACAAAAAATGAACGACCCGTGCCGGAGCATATTCGGGCCGCGCTTCTGGCGAAATATGGGCTGGATCAACCGCTCTACGTTCAATACATACGTTACATGAGCAACGCGCTGCGGGGTGATTTTGGTGTCTCCTTTCATACCGGCGAGGATGTAGCCAAATTTATCGCACGCACCTGGCCTGTGACTATCCAACTGGGGCTGATGTCCCTCTTGATCAGTTGGCCGCTGGGACTTCTTTTAGGGATGTTGGCGGCAGTGCGTCCCAACACCTGGGTCGATTATGTCACGTCCATCTTTGTGGTCACAACCTTTGTCACACCGACCTTTGTGCTGGCGATCATGGCAATTGTCCTCTTTGCGGTCAAACTGCATTGGCTGCCCTCGGGCGGCTGGGGCACACCCAAACATCTTGTCTTGCCCGTGATCGTCTACGCCATCACCGGGATCGGCGGGCTGGCGCGTTGGGTGCGTTCCAATATGGTCGATGCTCTGCGCGCCGAGTATATCCGCACGGCCCGGGCCAAGGGGTTGACCGAGCCAATAGTCGTCTTGCGTCACGCCTTCAAGAATGCCTCCGTGCCGTTGATCACTGTGCTGACACCGGCCCTGGTCAACATGCTGCTCGGCTCTTTCTTTATCGAGTTGATCTTCCGCATCCCTGGCATGGGGGGCGCAACCACAGCCGCCATCTACAACCGGGATTATCCGGTGATCATGGCGATGATTCTGCTCTGGACCTTTGCTATCACCATCGCCTATCTGGTCACAGACCTGCTCTATGCCTGGGTAGACCCGCGTGTGCGCTTGGGGGGCAAAGTATGACAGCCAATCAACCTGCCGCCATTCGCGTTGCCCAGGCAGAGCCGGTCAATCTGCGCCAACGCAGCCTTTGGATCGATGCGGCACGCCGCTTTCGACGCAACCGCCTCTCGATGATCGCTGCTTTTTTTGTGCTGGTTCTTATTCTGATGGCTCTATTCGCCCAGGTGCTGGCTCCAGAGGGCTACGACGACCAAGTTTACAGCCAGGCGTGGCAATTCCCATCGGCGGAACACCCATTGGGCACCGACCCCTATGGCCGGGAACTTCTCACCCGCATCATCTACGGCGCACGCATCTCCCTGACCATCGGCTTTGTCAGCAACTTTATCGCACTGCTGATTGGTCTGCCCTTTGGGGCGGCGGCGGCCTGGTACGGGGGCAAGATCGATTACCTATTCATGCGGTTGCTCGAAATCATCAACGCCATCCCGGACCTGCTGCTGGGTATTCTGATCATCACTGTCCTGGGGCCAGGTTTTCAAAATGTCCTACTTGTCTTTATCTTCACCGGCTGGATGGGCACGGCGCGGCTGGTGCGCGGCCAGATTCTCTCCCTGCGCGAGCGAGACTACGTGCTGGCGGCGCGCTGTATCGGCACACCCAACTGGCAGATCATTACCCGCCATCTGCTGCCCAATACGCTCACACCCATCATTGTGGGCGTCAGCATGGGCATCCCCAGCGCCATTCTGGGCGAATCAGGGTTGAGTTTTCTGGGTATCGGTGTGCAGGCCCCCATGCCCAGTTGGGGGCGCATGTTGAACGACTATCTATCCGCACTACAGACGCATTGGTATCTGGCTTTTTTCCCAGGACTGATGATTGCAATTACCATGTATGCCTTTACCTTGATGGGCGACGGGTTGCAAGACGCACTGGACCCAACGGCGGGCAAATGAGGCAAACTGTCCTACTATGCTGATTCAAACCCTGGAAGACTTGCGCGCCGACCTGCCCATCACCCAGAAGTGCGCCTATTTGCAGACAGGCTCCTATGCGCCCGTGTCCAGCTCCACCCAACGCTACATGGCCGAGATGCTGGTGGAGGAAAATGAGGTGGCGTTGACCACCGGCAGCAAAGGGGAGTACTCCGACTTTTATCTGCGGGCCGAGGCAGCGCGCCAGATTCTGGCCGATCTGCTCTGCGTGCCCGCAGACGAAGTTGCCTACAGCACCAACACCACCACCGCCACCCGGCTGGCCGTGCGCAGTCTGGATTGGCGCACGGGCGAGAAGCTGGCGTTGAGCGATGTGGAACACGCCAGTACCTTTGAGATGGCCCACGGAATGGAGCAGCAGATCGGTGTCTCCACAACGATTGTTCCATCGGGCGAGGGGCCGACTTTTTCGCCGGACTTCTTTCTCGAGCAACTCGACCGCCAATTGACACCGGATCACCGGCTGCTGATTCTCTGCTAGGTTGCCAATACGGATGGTCGACGCCTGCCCGTGCAAGAGGCGGTGCGGATCGCCCGGTCACGCGGGGTGAAAACGCTGATCGATGGGGCGCAGGCGGTCGGTGTATTCCCGGTGGATGTGGCCGCGATTGACGCTGATTTTTACACCGGCTCTCTGCACAAATGGCTGATGGGTCCGGCTGGTGTTGGCTTTCTGGTGGTCAATCGCTGCCAATGGGCGGCGTACAATCCCCACTGGCAGCCACCCCATGCAAAATATGGTGTAGTCAACGCGGCGACCCGCAGCGAACTGGGCACGCCCAACTATGTGTTGCGTCTGGGCGCGGCCCACAGCATTCAGACTTTGCAGCGGATCGGAGTGGCTGTCATTGAGGCGCATTTGCGGCAATTGACCGAAACTCTGCGCCGGGGTCTGACAACGATTCCTGGGGTGCGCAACGGCGGGCCGGATGGCTGGGAGCTGTCGTCCAGTATCACAACCCTGCAATTTGATGCAGCGGACGCAGATGCGTGTAAGGATCTGGTAACCCAGCTACGCCAGCGGTTTTCCATTGTCACCAAGTTTCGGCCCGAAGTGTGCGGCGTGCGGGTTGCGGTTGCCGCCTTCAATACCATAGAAGAAATCGAGCGCCTCTTGCAGGCGTTGACGATTCTTATACCAACAATCCGATAGTAAATTACAGTTCATCAATGGAGGATTTCAAGCATGTTCGATCATCCCTGGGATGGCGTCTTTGCCGCCACACTCTGCCCCTTTCGCGACGATCTTTCGATTGACGAAGAAGGTCTGCGCGCCTACACCCGCTATCTCGCCAGCGTGCCCGGCATGAAAGGTCTGGTCAACAACGGCCACACCGGCGAAGTGATGGGGCTGCGCGCGCGGGAGCGGGTAGATGTGACGCGCATCATGGCGGACGAAGTAAAACAGATGGGGCTGAAGGGCAAAGTCAAGGTCATCTCCGGCATCTGCTGCGAGGGCAGCTTTGAAGGGATCGACCACGCCTTGGCTGCCAAAGAAGCGGGGGCCGACGCCATTCTGCTCATGCCTGCCCACCACTGGCTGCGTTTTGGCCGCACCCCGGACACGGCGATTGGCTACTTTGAGGATGTAGCCAAAGGGGCCGACATTCCGATCATCGTCCACCAGTACCCCAACTGGACCAAAGCGACCTACACGCTCAAAGAGATGATCACAATCGCCAAAATCCCCCAGGTCAAGGCCATCAAAATGGGCACCCGGGATTTCTCGCGATTGGAGCACGAATACCGGGTACTCAAACAGGAAGTGCCGGATGTGCCCCACCTGACCTGCCATGATGAGTACCTGCTCTCGTCCCTCCTCTCCGGCTCCGACGGCGCGCTGGTGGGCTTTGCCGGCTTTGTGCCGGAACTGATCATCGCCCTGGTCACCGCCGCTCTGTCGGGCAATCTGGCCGAAGCCAATCGTGTGCAAGAAACAGTCTACAAATTCAATAAGATCGTCTACCGCTTTGGTGAACCTTCCAGCGACGCCCACCAGCGCATGAAGATCGCTATGACCCTGCAAGGCCGCTTCCCCTCCATGAATGTACGTCCGCCCCTGCGTCCTCTGAGCGACGCCGAGATGGCACGCATCCGCAAAGAGGTGGAAGAGACACCCTATGATCCGAAGAATATCTGACATGCCTGTTGCCTATCCCAAAGCTCGGCGTCCGTCGGACGCCGAGCAGATCACCATCTACTATAACCGCAACGAGTTTGCCGCCTGGCCCTTCAATCATGGCTTCTGGGCCTTCCCCAACGGCGAACTGCTGGTGAGTTTCTCGCGCGGGCCGTGCAGCTACCAGCACACGTACGACATGAGCCATTTCGTCGTGGATGCGTTGGGGGGCGAATATGTGGCCCTGCGTTCGACGGATGGCGGGCGCACCTGGCCCGTGGATGGGCTGGTCTCCCTGGGCACACGGCTGGAATTGGAGCGTCAACTGCGCACCAATCTGGCTCCGTCCGCCCCGGCCACACCCATCGACTTCACATCCCCCGACCTCTGCGTGACCGCAGGCTTTGGCATTCCCCCCAAAGATGCCCAGTACGTCGGCTATCTCCAGATTTCCAGGGATCGCGGCCACACCTGGGAAGGCCCCTTCCCTATGCCATCCTTCGGCTTTGCCTGGGTGCAGGTAAAGGTGGATTATCTGGTGCGCCCGGATGGGCTGGTGCTGCTCTTTGTCACTGTGGGACAGGCGGACGGGCGGCGGGGGGATCGCTTTGTGGCTGTCTATGCCACTGGCGACGGCGGCCTGACCTGGAACTACCTCAGCGCCATTCAGCCCACAACGCCGGACGCCCGTTTCGTCAACCGCTACTACGCCAGCCCCGTGCTGCTGCCCGATGGCCGCATCCTGGTAGCGCTGCGCTGCCAGATCGACGCCCGCAACGCTTGGCCCGAACTCTTCGAGTCGGAGGATGGCGGGCGCACCTGGCGCTTTGTTTGCCGCATCAGCGATTGGGGTGGACCGACCCATCTGCTGCGCCTGGACGATGGCCGATTGCTCGCCAGCTATGGTTACCGCACTGCGCCCTATGGCATCCGGGCGCGCGTCTCGGAGGACGAAGATGGACGCAAATGGGGGCCGGAGTTGATTCTGCGTGACGATGCCAGTTCGTGGGACCTGGGCTACCCGCGAGCCGTGAAACTGGCGAACGGGCGGGTGATGGTGGCCTACTACCACAACCGGGCCGATGATCCCGTGCAGTGCGACGGCGGGGTGCGTCACATCGCGGGCACAATCTTCCAGCCCTAGAACAAGCGCGACAATAGAAACAGGTGAACCAATGTTCCAACCCGTCAACATCGCCCTCATCGGTGCGGGCAACCGCGCCAGCACCATCTACGCCCCACTCTGGGATGATCTGCGTGAGTGGTTGCGCCCGGTAGCCGTCTGCGATCCCGTGGCGGACCACGCCGATGCCTATGCAGAGCAACTGGATGTTCCCTCTTTTCGCTCCGTGCGCGATCTGGTGAAGGCCCAGATTGCCGAAGCAGCGCTGATTGTCGCCCCCGTCGAATTGCACCATCCGCTGGCCTGTTTTCTGATGGAGCACGGCCTGCATGTGCATTCGGAAACCAGCATGTGCAGCCTGCTGGCCCAGGCTGATGAAATGGTGGCAACCGCTGCCAAATACAGCCGCATTCTGCGCGTTGGCGAGAACTTCTTCCGTTTCCCCTTTGATCGCATTGCCAAAAAGGTGATGGACTCTGGCTTTCTCGGCCCTATTCACCGCCTGACCAGTTTTCACGATCACACGGGCTACCACAACAACTCGCGCTGGATCAAATTCTTCGACGCCTATCCCGAGAGCGTCCAGGCCATCAACCACACAATGCCTGTGACGCCCCATCACGAAATGGCGCACCGTTTTCATACCAGTGAAACCTTTCATGCCCATTTCTTCTTCTTCCCCAACAACCGGCTGGTGATTGACGAAGCCGCCAACATCAAAGGTCTGCTCGGTCGCTACCCCCGCCCCGGCTACACCGAGATTGACGGCGCACGCGGCACGATCAACCGCACAGCCGGGGATCAGAGCAACCCAAAACGCGAGTGGTCGGACAGCGCTGAAGTGCGCTACTGTTCGGACAGCGCGCTCAACAGCAGGGCAATTGCCGACCACGTCTTCCCCATCGAGCATATTTCGCAAGACGGCAACTGGATCGCCAGTCGGGTGGAGTTGCCCATTGGACGGGTGGAATACGCCAATCCGTACCGGATGCGTAACATCCCTGGCGGCTACAACCCGCGGGACTACTACGGCCCCACAGTGATGGATCATCTGGTGGATTTTGCCAGGGCGGTGCGTGGGACGGCCCCATCGGAGTACACCGATGTGGATGCGCGCATGGCGATGATGATGCACGTGGCCTGCCACGAATCGGCGCTGCGGGGCGGGATCCCACTGCAACTGCCGTTGACGGGTGAACTGCAATCCGAGATCGAGACAACCGCCGCCCTGCGTGCCAGGTACGGCGTCGATCCCATGGACATCGAGGCGATGATCGATGTGAGCGCGCCGCGTCCCTGACGATCCGGCACTGGTTTTCCCCCGGCGATGGTGTGCGCCCGCCATCGCCCGCATCAACCAATCCCCAATTTCAAGGATTCTACTATGGCCAAAGGACAGACCTACCCGGCGGAAAGCCAAGTCTACGGCGATGAACGCACAGGGGCGACGATTCGCCAGGTGACCAACGCACCGGCGATTCATCACCACCCCTTCTTTATGATCCCAGCCTACGATGACGCCATGCAGTGGACGATCTTCGCCTCGACACGCACAGGCAAACCGCAAATTTTTGCCGAGGTGCGGGCCACGGGTGATCTGCTGCAACTGACCGATCGGGACGATCTGGGCGACTGGTCGATCCACCCATCCCACGATGGCCGCTATGTCTATTTCACCGCGGGGACGGGCGGCTGGCGTATCAACATTCAGACACTGGAAGAGGAACAACTGGTCAACTTTGGCGATGTGGCCCTACGCGAAAAAGGCATGGTGGCAGCGGCAATGGGCACCACGGCACTCAGCACGGACGACCGCTGGTGGGCGATCAAATACAACATTGGCAACGAAGCGTGCTTGAGCATAACTGATACGCAGACAGGCAAATCCGAGATTATTCTGCGCCGCGATACGATTGCCCATCTGCAATTCTGCCCGGATGACCCGAACCTGCTCTTTTACGCCGGGCCGCTCACGGATCGGGTCTGGGTGATCAACCGGGATGGCACGGGCAACCGACGGCTCTACCAGCGCCAGCCCCACGAATGGATCACCCACGAAACCTGGATTCCGGGCAGTCGGGAACTGGCTTTTGTGGATTGGCCCCACGGCGTACGCTGCATTCAGGTGGACACGGGCGTGGAGCGCCGCGTCTGTTCGTTCAACGCCTGGCACGCAGTGAGCAGCCCCGATGGTAGGCTGATGGTGGCAGACACCAATTTCCCCGACATCGGCGTGCATATCTGCGACCCGCGGGATGGCATCGGCGCACCCATCACACTCTGCTTTCCTGGAGCTACCAATAGGGGCGCACACTGGGCGGGGCCATTCCCCTACGCCAACGGTCCCATCGAAGTCTACGCCCCCCAGCATACCCACCCGCACCCCAGCTTTTCGCCGGACAACCGTTTCATACTCCTGACCAGTGACCGTACCGGGTATGCTCAGATTTACGAAGTGCGGGTACCAGTGTAGGGCGTGTTACCCCCCGGCGCGCCGCATCTCCCCAAAGCGTTTGCGCAGGGCCTGGGCGGTGGAGAACGGGTAAGTCAAGATTCGCGCAAATCGTAGCTGCCCGCTTGCCCCTCCTCCCCACATCTGCTACCCTACACGTATGAACGGAAACCCCCTGGACGTCCTGCGCGGCGTCGTCGAACGCATCACCTTTCACAGCGAAGAGACAGGCTACACCGTTGCCAAACTGGCCCCGGAGCAGCGGCCCAGCCACCTGCCCCCCTGGCAGACAGAAGTCGCACTGGTGGGGACAATGCTGGGCGTCACTGTGGGCGAATCGGTGGAGGTGCGCGGACGCTGGACAATGCACGCCGAGTACGGCAAGCAGTTCAATGTGGAGACTATGCGCTCCGTCCTGCCTGCCACCGTGGCCGGCATGGAAAAGTATCTGGGCAGCGGGCTGGTGAAGGGGGTCGGCCCGGTGACGGCCAAACGGATCGTCGCCCACTTTGGCGAAACAACTCTGGACGTAATCGACGGCGCAGTCGAGCGGCTGATCGAAGTGCCGGGGGTGGGCAAAAAACGGGTGTCGCTGATCCGCCACGCCTGGGCCGAACAGCGGGCCATTAAAGAAGTGATGATCTTCCTGCAGGGCAACGGTGTCAGCACCAGTCTGGCCACGAAAATCTACAAGCACTACGGGGACGACTCCATCGCCATCGTGCAGGCCGACCCCTACCGGCTGGCCCAGGACATCTACGGCATCGGCTTTCTCACTGCTGATAAAATCGCCCAGGCCCTGGGCATGGCCCCAGATTCACCCCAGCGCATCGCGGCCGGGGTGGAGTACACCCTCAACCAGTCCACCGACGAAGGCCACGTCTATCTCCCCAGCAGCGAACTGGTGACCCAAGCCGCCGAACTTCTGAATGTCAGCAGGGAGCAGGCAGCCACAGGGATTCTGCGCCTGCGCGAGGGCGAGCGGGTGAAGGTAGCTCCCACTGCTGGCGCGGCTGCGCCTAATCTCAACTGGGCGGTCACGGCTGTCCATGGCAACGGGGGCGAAGTGCAGATGGCCCTGGCCGAGCCGAAGGCGGTCTACGCCGTACCCCAGCCCGACGAGATCAGCGCCTTTCTGCAGGAGGAGCAGGCCGTCTATCTCACGCCGCTCTACTTCGGCGAGGTGGGCGTGAGCAACCGGCTGCACCGGCTGCTTGCTCCTGGTTTCAGCCGCTTTGAACATTTCCAAAATTGGAACTGGGAACACAGTTTTCGGGAGATGGAGGCGGAGAGCGGCTTTGTCCTGGCCGAGAAGCAGCGGGAAGCCGTGCGCAGCGCGCTGACCCACAGGCTGACGATCCTCACCGGCGGGCCGGGCACTGGAAAAACAACGACGGTACGCACGATTCTGCGCCTGTGCCAGGAGACCGGGCGCACAGCCCTGTTGTCCGCGCCCACCGGCCGCGCCGCCAAACGTCTCTCTGAAACCACCGGCCAGGAGGCCAAAACCATCCACCGGCTGCTGGAATTTCAGCCCGGCGAGGGAACCTCCTTCAAACGCAACGAGGAATCCCCGTTGGCGGGCGATCTGCTGATTGTGGACGAAGCCTCCATGCTCGACCTGCTGCTGATGAACCATCTGCTCAAAGCTGTGCCGCCTGGGATGCACCTGCTGCTGGTGGGGGATGTGGATCAGTTGCCCAGCGTGGGCGCGGGCAATGTGCTGGAAGACATTATTCAAGCGATTGAAAACGCGCAGGGGGAAAAGCCTAACGCAAAGGCGCAAAGAGGCAAAGGCGCAGAGGAAGAAAGGTTTAACGCAGAGGCACAGAGGCGCAAAGGCGCAGAGAAGAGGGGGGTGTGGGAATCCCCAATCCCCAATCCCCAATCCCCAATCCCCTTTTCCGGCGCGGCGGTGGTGCGGCTGGAGACGATTTTCCGCCAGGCCGCCGGCAGTTTTATCATCGAAAATGCCCATCGCATTAACCGGGGGCAGATGCCAGAAATGGATGCGGAGAAGGCCAGCGACTTCTTCCTCTTTCGCACGGAGGAGCCGGAACGGGCCGCTCAATTGGTCGTCGAGTTGGTGCAGGAGCGCATCCCCCGCCGCTTCGCCATCCCGCCCCAGGACATTCAGGTCCTCAGCCCCATGCACCGGGGCGTCGTGGGCGTGGCCGCGCTCAACGACGCCATTCAAAAAGCGGTCAACCCCCCCCGCCCCGACCGGCCCGAACGGATGGTGGGCAGCCGCATCTTCCGGGTGGGCGACCGGGTGATGCAGATTCGCAATAACTACGACAAAGAGGTGTATAATGGGGATATGGGCCACATCACCGGGCTGGATGCGATTGAGCAGCAGGTGGTGGTCTCTATCGACGGCAAGCCCGTGGCCTACGATTTCCTGGAACTGGACGAACTGACCCACGCCTACGCGGTCAGCATCCACAAATCCCAGGGCAGCGAGTTTCCCGTCGTCGTGATTCCGGTGCTGACCACCCATTATATGATGCTGCAACGCAACCTGCTCTACACGGCCGTCACCCGTGCCCGGCGGCTGGTGGTGCTGGTGGGCCAACCCAGAGCCATCGGCTTGGCCGTGCGCAACAACCAGGTGGCGGCGCGGTATACGGGGCTGACGGAAAGATTGACAGGTGGGGAGTAGATATTGGGTATTGAATATTGAGCAGAGACGACGCTTCAGGTTTCAAAAACGAAGCGTCGTCACCACTTCCCAATTTCTACGCCCAATCCCTGATCTCCACTGCAAAATATCCAATATCCGGCCTTGGTCATCGTTTCGGCCAACCTGTGCTGATTGGGCTAAATCAGCACGGGTTGGGGTGGCGACGGTGGTCGCTTCTTGGCAGGTCTGCCGGGCAAATCGATATGGGCCAGCAGATAGTCAAACAGGTTGAGCGGCTCTGCAT
>CAMDQF010000112.1 GCA_945905745.1 Litorilinea aerophila | reverse complement strand
CACCCAGTGATCTCACCTTTTGCTTTTCACGCCTCTTTTTTATTCCTCCACCAGCCCGATATGCCGTCGAATTTCAGTGGCGATAGCCCCAAATTTCTCGCTGCCCATCACCGCCAGGTTGCGGGGACGGGGCAGATCCACCCCAATTTCGGCCAGGATGCGCCCTGGCTGCTCGCCCAACACCAGCACCCGATCGGCCAGAAAGACCGCTTCGTTGATGCTGTGGGTCACCATCACAACCGTCTGGCGTTGGCCTGTCTGAATGCGCAACAGTTCCAGATTCAGCCGCTCTCTCGTCAGCGCGTCCAGCGCGCCAAAGGGTTCGTCCAATAAGAGCAGCCGGGGGTGGCGCACCAGAGCGCGAGCCAATACGAGCCGCTGGGCCATCCCGCCGGAGAGTTGGGCCGGATAGGCATCGGCGAAGTCGGCCAGACCCACCAGTTCCAGCAGAGCGCGCGCCTGGCTGTGTTGGGTCGGGCCGATGGCGCCGAGAAGTTCCAGCGGTAGTAATACATTGTCCAAAGCCGTGCGCCAGGGCATCAGATTCGTCTTCTGAAAGACAAAGCCGATCTGGGGGTGCGGCTCTGTGGCCCGTGCGCCGTCCAGCCAGACTACCCCCGTGCTGGGCTGCAACAGCCCGCCGATAATGCGCAGAAGTGTACTCTTGCCGCTGCCGCTTGTGCCTACAATGCAGACAAATTCCCCCTCGGCCACGTCAAATGTGACCGGGGCCAGGGCCGGTGTGGCGGGCGTATAGTCGTGGCTGACCCGCTCCACCCGCAACAGGGGGAGCGAGCCTGATTGTGGCGACATCCGATTGATTCCAGGAAGAGGCGGGACGCAGAAGACGCAGAAACCGCAGATTTGCGCAGATTTCATCCCTTCGACAAGCTCAGGACACCGCCGTGCAAATCTGTGATTATCCGTGTCGATCCGTGTCCTTCGTTTTTAGGGCAGTTCTTCATGCGCTGTCGTGCGCCACGGGGAATGAAAAACGGACGGCGGACGGCGCTTCCCAGTCCCCAATCCCCAGTCCCCTATTTTCAGGGCAGGTAGTCGTTGCTGAAAAGGGCGTCGCTCTCCACCACCCGGTCCACCAAACCAATGCGGGCCAGAAGTTCGGCGGCGGCCTGCCAGTCTGCGGGATCGGTGGCACCAGGCGTCTGGCCGGGCTGGGGCGTCCAATAGGCCAGGGAAGCGTCGAAGACGGCCCGGTTGGCGGCGATATTCTCCCCACCGGCTTCTGGGACAAATTTGAGGGCGCTTTCAAAGGCTTCGTCCGGGTTTTGCAGCGTATAGGCGATGGCTTTCAGCGTCGCCCGGACCATCGCCCGCACCAGTTCCGGCTCGTCTACCAGGGTCTTGTCGTTTGTCACCAGCCCGTTGGCTGGGATGCGCAGGTATTTGTCCAGGGCGATTTGAGTCGTCTCGATTCCCTCCGCGGCCAGGACAACCGGCCCGTTGACCGCGTAGTCCGCCGCCGCATCTACCAGCCCCTGGCTCACCGCCGCGGCCTGGGTGAAGCCGATGCTCTCCATCTGGATGTCGCCCTCGCTCAGACCGGCGATGTCGAGCAGGGCACGCAGAGCAATGTAGGTGGCTCCGAAAGGTCCGGGCACGCCCACCCGCTTGCCCGCCAGGTCTGCCGGTTCGACGATTCCCGCCTCGGCTTTGGCAAAGATCGTCACCGGATATTGGGTGTACCAGTTCATCACATACTTGACGGGCAGTCCTTGCGCCTGACCGAGTACCAACTGGTCGCTACTGCCGATCATAAATTGCAGGGCGTCGGTCCCCACCAGCTTCAGATAGTCATTTTCAAAGCCGTAGTCCAGACTCAGGTCAATGCCCTCCTCGGCAAAAAAGCCTTTGTCAATGCCCACATAAAAAGGGGCAAACTGGACATTGGGGATAAAGCCCACGCCCAGTTTGATGGCGCGCAGACCGGGCTGGCTCTCAGTCTGGGCTGCGGGTCCAATCCCCGGCGCCACAGGCGAGCAGGCAGCCAGGAGGAGGGAGAAGATGAGTACGAGTGAAAAGCGGTGCATAAGTTTCCTTTTAGGTTGATAGTTTGGGATTGGGGACTGGGGATTGGGGATTTGGAAGAAGTGTCGTCCAGTCCCCAATCCCCAGTCTCCAATCCCTTCATTTCCGCCAGCGGAGGTAATGGCTTTCCAGAGCGGATACGCCGATGTAGAGTGTTTGGGCGATGACGACGAGGGCGAGAACGGCCACAAAGATCATCGGCGTGTCAAGCACGCCCCGGCCCAGGTTGATCAGAAAACCCAGCCCCACATCGGCGCCCACAAATTCACCCACCACTGCGCCCACAATTGCCAGAATGACACTCAGCTTCAGCCCGCCAAAGAGCACAGGCAGGGCTGCGGGCAGTTCCAGCTTGAAAAAGAGTTGGCTGCGGCTGGCGCGCAGTGAGCGCATCAGATCGTGCAGGTCTGCGTCCACCCCCCGGATGCCGACAATCGTGCTGACCAGTGTGGGAAAGAAGACGATTATCCCCGTAATCAGCACTTTGCTCAGCAGCCCGTTGCCAAACCAGATGACCAGCAGGGGGGCAATCGCCACGACTGGCACGGTCTGGCTGGCGACGACGTAGGGCGAAACGAGCCGGTCCAGCGCCGGACTTTTGCCAAGCAGATAACCCAGAGCCAGCGCCAGAGTGACGCCGAGCAGCAGCCCCAGTACAATTTCCAGCAGTGTTGCCTGAGCGTGCTTCCAAAGTATGCCGTTGGACGCCAGGTCCACCGTCTTGCGGGCCACAGCCAGCGGGCCGGGCAAGATAAAGGCCGGGTATTCCTGCCAACGCACCAGCGCTTCCCATAGGAGGAGAATGCTTGCCACGACGAAGGAAAATGTGATGGTTGCAGGGAAGCTGGCAAGGCGATGCAGCAGTCCGAGTGGGAAACGCCCACTCGAACCGCTCTTGTCCCTCTCCTTGTGTATGGTTGCCAGAATCGTTCCTTCTGCCATTCGTTGCTCCCAAAAAATACGCCCCGAAACAGCGAACTGGTTCGGGGCGTAGCGGGCATTGGCAAACTGCACAGAGCGCTTGGCGCGCCTGCGCGAACAATCCATCGGCCATATTTCGCCACAAAAAACGGAGAACTAAGCGTTCTCCGGGTCGTGTGGCGTGCAAAAATAGCCCTGCGGAGCAAATGCCAAAGACGCGCACTCACCCTGCACTGGATTGCACCTTCTCTCATCCGGACTATACCGTCGGCGTCGGACTTGCACCGAACTCCTGCCTTGCGGCTCACGGGCTCTCCAGTCGGGCTGGATTACCGTCGATCGGGACTTGGGGTTGCCCCCTCACCCTGCCCCGAAGGTTCTTCTATTCAGTTGTGGGTCTATTATGGCAAATGTAACGCGGGGGGTCAAGTTTGGGGACTGGGGAGCGGGGATTAGGGACTGGGAAATCAGCATCACCTCCGATCCCCGATCCCCAGTCCCCAATCCCCTACTCCTCCACCGAACGCAGATGGGGGAAGAGGATTACCTCCCGGATGGTATCCCGGTCGGTGAGAAGCATTGTCAGGCGGTCAATGCCCATGCCAAAGCCGCCTGTGGGTGGCATTCCGTAGCTCAGGGCCTCGATGTAGTCCACATCCACTGGATGGGCCTCCTCATCGCCGTGGGCGGCCCGGTAGTTCTCGTCCACAAAGCGCTGCAACTGGTCCTGGGGATCGTTGAGTTCGGAGAAGGCGTTGCAGAGTTCCATTCCCGCCGCGAAGCCTTCAAAGCGCTCTACTTGCAGCGGGTCGTGGGGCGCGGATTTTGCCAACGGGCTGACATCCTTCGGATAGTCTGTCAAGAAAGTCGGCTGAATCAGATTTGGCTCGACGAATTTGGAGAGCAGCACATCCACCAGTTTGCCCCAGGGCGTGCCCGGTTTGGCGTCGATCCCCAGCCGCTGCATCTCGTTGTAGAGGCTCCGGTCGTCGGGGAACTGTGCGTAGTCGATGTCTGACGCATCCAGAATGGCCTGACGCAAGGGAATGCGTGGCCAGGGTGGGGTAAAGTCAATGGTCTTGCCCTGCCAGGTGACGGTCGTGCTGCCAGTGACCTTCTCGGCTGCATAGGCCACCATCTCTTCCGTGCGGCGCATTACATCCGCATAGTCGGCGTAGGCTTCGTAGAACTCCAGTTGGGTGAACTCTGGGTTGTGCTTGAAGCTGACCCCCTCATTGCGAAAATCCCGCCCGATCTCGTAGACCGCGGGGAAGCCGCCCACAATCAGCCGCTTCAGATAGAGTTCAAAGCTGATGCGCAGGTAGAGGTCCTGGTGCAGTTGGTTGTGATGGGTGACAAAGGGCTTGGCCGCCGCGCCGCCGTAGATAGGCTGAAGAATCGGCGTCTCGACTTCCAGAAAGCCCGCTCCGTCCAGATACTCCCGCAGGGCGCGGGTGATGGCGGCCCGAGTGCGGAAAAGTTCCCGCACCTCTTCGTTAGCCAGCAGGTCCACATAGCGCCGTCGGTAGCGCACCTCCTCGTCCCGCACCCCGTGCCATTTGTCGGGCATGGGTTTGAGCGTCTTGCTCAGGAATTGGATGGCGTGGACTTCGATGCTCAGCTCGCCGGTTTTGGTCACAGCCAGGAGACCGGTGGCACTGATGAAGTCACCCAGATCAATCAGCTTCTTCCAGACTTCGTTGTACCAGTCGTCGGGCAGAAAGTCCCGGCGCACCAGCAGTTGAATCTGCCCGCTGCCATCGTCAATGTCGGCAAAACTGGCCTTGCCCATCACCCGGATGCGCTTGAGCCGACCGGCTACTGACACGGTCGGTTGCTCGTCTGCGCCTTCGGTGTAGAGGGCGCGGGCCGCTGCAATCGAATGGGTGCGGGTGGTTTGGGCCGGGTAGGGATCGATGCCTGCTGCGCGCAGACCAGCCAATTTGGCCAGCCGGCTCTGCTCCTGATCGGTCAACTGCTCTGGGTTAAAGAGATCATAGCTTTCGGTCACAACATTCTCGCTTTGTCTTATTCGATGCGTACAATCTTGAAATTGATATTGCCGCCTGGGGTGTTGACCGTCACTTTGGCACCCTTGCGTTTGCCCATCAGTGCTTTACCGATAGGGCTTTCGTTGCTGATGCGCCCATTGCGGGGATCGGCTTCGGTGGAGCCCACGATCACGTAGCTCTCTTCGTCGCTGGTGCCCTCTTCCTGCACCACCACTTTGCGCCCCAGAGCCACCAGATTGGTGGGGGAGTTGCTGTCGTCGATAATTTGGGCGTTGCGTATTTTGACTTCCAACTCCCGGATACGGCCCTCGGCAAAAGCCTGGGCATTTTTGGCCTCGTCATAGCCAGCGTTCTCCCGCAGGTCACCTTCGGCTTTGGCCTCAGCAATCTGTTCAGCGATCTCCCGGCGGCGGACGTTTAGCAGGTGGTCCAACTCTTCCCGCAGTTTGTTGAAGCCCTCTTGGGTCAAATAAACTGGATTGTTACTCATTTCGTCTTCTCACATTTCAAATGAAGATATGCCTGGGCTGTCGCACGCGTCTGCTAGGGTGGCAAATAATCCCAAATCAACGGACGGAGAAAAGATAACCCCACCCCAAATGACCGGTTCAACCTGCGCCCGGCGGGGTGAGGCAGCCTAACCAAACGAAGCGCCGACCCCAACGTGCAGGTCGGCCCTCTTGCTGCTCTCTATTATAGCCAATCTTCCCTGCTTTGTAAAGCACAGCAAAAAGCGCATTGCATTGGGCGAATTTATCTCTCTCTGGTAGAGTGGGGGGAGAATCGAGTGAGCAGTGAACAGTTATCAGTCATCAGTCATCAGTTGTGTCGCTCGCTGGCGACGAACTATAGCAACTGTTCACTGGCAACTGTTCACTCACTCCAATATCCACTATCCAATACGAATTCTTTATGCCCCTTACAAACTTTGACCGTTTCGCCCCTTTTTACGACAGCGATTACCGCAACTACAGCGATGACATTCAACTGGTGGTGGACCTGGCCCAGGATGCAGGCGAGACTGCGCTGGAATTGGGTTGTGGAACCGGGCGGGTGTTGATCCCCCTGGCCGCGACGGGCTGCCGTGTCACCGGTGTGGACAACAGCCCGGCCCTGCTGGCCCTGGCCCGGCGCAAGGCCGAGCAGGCAGGGATTGTGGCCCGGCTGCAACTGTTCGAGGACGATCTGCGCTCTTTTGTCCTGCCAGAAAAGGGCTTCGACTTTGCCTACTGTGTCAGCAACACCCTCATGCACCTAAACACCCAGGCCGAGCAACTGGCCGCATTGCGCGCTGCCCATGCCCATCTGCGCCCCGGCGGACGGCTGCTGATCGATCTCTTCAACCCGGACATCCCCCACCTGACTGCCATTTCTGGTGTGCAGGAGTTGGCCGACTGCTGGGAGGACGAGGAGCGGGATGCCACGGTTCTCAAATGGGTGGTGCGCCGGGTGGATGTGGCCCAGCAGTTGCAGGAGACGACTTTCATTTACGAATCGGTCTATGCCGACGGGCGGGTAGAAAAGGCTGTGCTGCCCTTTACCCTGCGTTTTCTCTGGCCCAGCGAAGGGGAATTGCTGCTGGAAAAGGCAGGCTTCCGGGTGGAAGAACTCTGGGGCGACTGCGACGGCAATGCCTACGCCAGCGAAAGCGAACATCTGATTTTTTTGGCAAGCAAAGAATAGAACGCGGAGGACGCGGATGGGGCGGATAAAAGCGGATTTCAAAATTTTTATCCGTCTTCATCCGCTCGATCCGCGTCATCCGCGTTCTATCTCTTATCCCTGCTGTTTGCGCCACTCCTGGTATTCGGCCTGAGCTTCAGCGGAGAGCGGGTAGTATTTGCGCAGTTCGCCGCCCTGTTCCAGCCGCATCTTGGCGAATTCCTCCCACTCGACGTGTTCGATGGCCTTCTTGATCAGCTCCGGGGCCAGGGCAATCGGCACGCAGACAATGCCGTCGTCGTCGGCTACAATAATATCGCCGGGCATGACCAACACATTGTTACAGGCAATCGGCACGTTCACCGCGTAGGGGAAGATGTTGGTCTGGGTGTGGAAGTTGGGTGTTGTCCCCTTCAGCCACAGCCCCAGCCCCAAATTTTTGGCGTGGGGATAGTCACGGATGCAGCCGTCAATCAGGACACCCGCGCCGCCTTTGCCCTTGAAATAGGTCAGCATCATCTCGCCAAAGATGCCCGCGCTCAGTTCGCCCCGGGCATCCACTACCACAATATCGCCGGGCTGGGTGTGATAGAGGACATGGCGGTGGAGCTGCTTTTCTGGATCCGCGTACTCGTCCACTCGATAGAGGTCTTCCCGCTTGGGCATCATTTGCAGGGTCAGCGCGGGGCCGACGACGGTTGCGCCGGGCGTGCGGGGAATCGGTCCCCGGATATTGGGGTCCCGAATGCCCAGACGGGCCAGTTCACCGCTGGCGGTGGCGCTGCCGATATTCTTCAGCGCTTCGATAAGCTCTTTGGGGGGGCGTTGAATGTCAGGCGTCGTAACCATTTTTTGCTCCAGTGCGGAATGGGGAAGTTGGACTGCGGAATGCGGAATGCGGACGCCGCGTTCGGCAAGTAGAATTATAGTACACCAATCTGCTAGAAATGAGTAACGGGAATGCGGAATCAGCAGTTCCAAATATAGAACGCGGATGGAGCGGATTTTCGCGGATTTTACGGCGCAGGTTTTGGCTTTTATCCGCTTTGATCTGTCTAATCAGCGTCATCCGCGTTCTATTTCTGTCAAATTTGGAATTGCTGATGCGGAATGCGGAGAAGATCGTCGACCCTCTTAATTCCCCATTCCGCATTCCGACTTCCCCATTCAAATCAGCATTCGCTATATCCGCAGATGTAGCACTTCTTGCAGCCTTCCACATTCAGAAAGGCCGCCTCGCCGCAGTCCGGGCAGAGGTCCCCGATGGGCCGGTCGGCCAGGGGCAGGGCCATCTGCTCGTTGCTCACCGGTTCGGCGTGGGCGGGCATGCCGCTCAGATGCTCGGCGATGACCTGGGCCACGCCGTCGGGCAGGCTGCGTACCCGGTTGGCGCCAAAGCCCAGCGCGCGTCCGCCGCCGATACCCGCCATCTCGTCCATCACCCAGCGCAGCCGCTCGGAGGGGGGCAAGGAAGCTGGCATACGCAAGGTCAAGCTGATCAGACGGCCCATGGCCTCGCTGACCGCGCTTACATCGCTGCCCGCCTTGCCGATATTGAGGAAGACCTCAAAGGGTTCGCCCTCCTGGTCGTTGTTGACGGTGATGTAAGCTGTGCCCAGCGGCGTATCTTTGCGATAGGTGCTGCCCTGCAACAGCTTGGGGCGGGGCCGTTTGGTAAAGAGCGTCGGAGTTTCGCTGGTGTGATAGCCGTTTGTGCCGTTGACATAGCCGTTCGGGCTGCTTTCGACCGCGGCCTCCCCTTCGCTCTTCTTCTCTTTGGTGGCTTTCGTCTCCAGCACCACTTCCTGGCGGCTACCAGTCACATAGACTGTCAAGCCCTTGCAACCCAACTCCCAGGCCAGCAGATAGGCCTTTGCCACCTCTTCTTTGGTCGCACCTTCGGAGAAGTTGCAGGTCTTTGAAATGCTGTTATCTACAAACGCCTGAATCGCGGCCTGCATACGCACGTGCTCGTCCGCGCTGATGTCGCTGCTGACCACAAAGGCGTGGCGCAATTCTTCGGGCAAGCCTTCCACATCCTGGCACGAGCCGTAGGTCGCCACGTGCTGTTTGATGCGCTGCTTTTGGGCCGCAGGCAGATTTGTCCGTTCCAGGGCTTCGTCAAAGAGTGGGCTGGTGTAGGCCAGTTCCACATCTTTGTCGCCGTCTTTGAAGTGACGGATGTAGCCCAGGGCAAAGACCGGCTCGCAGCCGTAACCTTCGCACCCGCTGACCGTAGCAATCGTGCCTGTGGGCGCAACTGTCGTCTGGGCCGCGTTGCGGATGCCGTGGCGCTGGATGCCTTCGACGATTGACGACCAGCTAACCGATGGGCGTCTCCAGTCCCGGCTGTAGGGGGCGATGGCCGAAGGGGGCTGCCAGGTCATCCCGCCCGCCTTCGCCGGGTCGTAGATGCTGCCCCGGAAGGCAAGGAATGGTCCGCGTTGTTTAGATAATTCGATGCTCTTATCCATGCAGTGATAGCGCACAAACTCCATCATCTGCCCGGCGAACTCCTGGCCCTCTTCGCTGCCGTAACGAATGCCCAGTTTGTACATCAGGTCCCCCAGGCCCATAATGCCCAGGCCGATGCGCCGGGCGCGGAAGGCCGCTTCCGCCACTTCGGGTATAGCGGGCACATAGGCGTTGGCGCTCACCACATTGTCCAGGAAGTGGGTACTCTCCCGGATCGTTCGCTCCAACGCTGCCCAATCCACGATCATCTCCCCATCCGCGTCTTCCGCCACATGTAGGCCCAAATTAATGGACCCCAGACAGCAGTTTTCATAGGGGCCAAGCCATTGTTCGCCGCAGTTGTGGACAACAAAACCGTTGGCGATAAATGAGTGGGTTGTTGGCTCAGTCAGATCGTAGACCATCTCCTGGCCTTCGTAGGCCAGCCGCGTGACTCGCGCCGTAAAACTTTCCTGATAGGGGCCTCGCTGCATTCGTTCCAGATAGGCAAGAAGCGCACTTTGCTTGGCCTGGCTTAGAAAACCGATCTGCTCTGCAAAGCGAATTAGATTGTTTTTGGAAACGGCCAGTTCGTGATAGGCCTGGCAGAAATACTCCTGATACCCGCCTTTGCCGTCGGGCAGTCGCCGCATACCGGCTGGACGCCGCTCTTGAAAAATGCGGCTAAAGATGCCGAAGTTGAGCAAAACCCGCTGAACATCTTGAAGCAAGGTTTCGCTCACAGACGTCAGGCGTACGGTGCAGCCTTTGCTGCCGCCATCGTTGACTGTCCCATCCGCTGTGAAGAGTGCCTGGATGAACGCCTGTTGGGCTTCCTGTGTACCCCGCAGAATCACATCGGGCACTTGTAACTTCTCCATATCCAATCCGTACTCTTCCGCCAGCAAGCGCAGTCGATCCGATTGGACCCGCACCTCATCCCGTTCGAGGATTTCGGTAATGCCGACCGGATAGCTACGGGTACGTCCGGCACTGTAGCGGCGATCTGTGTCTACCACAGCCGTCACCGCCTCGGCAAAGAGGGGGGCTAATTCTGTCTTTTCTTCGCCAAAGAAAGAAAGAACAGCGCGAATCTGATTCACTGTTCCGTCGCCTACCAGCCAGCCAAGAACAAGCCCCAAATCCCGGGTGCCGGCTGTCCCAAATGCGCCAGACCGGTTGAGGATGTGTACCCGGTCACCCGGTTGAATGTGCTGGGCTGCCACCCACCCGCGAGCTGTCATCACTTGATGATTACCGGTCAGCCGCAAGGAATAGCCTTCTTTTGTGTCCAGTCGATAGACATCTTTCACGCCGGTCTCGAAAACTTCGCTGGCGGGCTGGATTGTCTCCACTCCGAAACGTCCATCAACAACCACTTCTTGCCTTTGTCCCGAACGGGCCAGAACATCTGCCCTTTGCAGACCATCGGCTGTGTAGATAAGCGTCTCCCCTGTAATGCAAGGATTTGTAGCCTCCAGATCGTACAAATGGGGCACGGGATTCGAGCGATTGGCCGCGTCGATGAAGAGCGCGCCCGGCTCGCCATTGCGGTGCGCGTAGTGAATAATCTTGTCGAAGAGTTCCCGGGCCCGCACGGTCTTCCAGACTTTGCCATCCCGGGGGCTGCGCAGGTCGAAGTCGGCGTCGTTCTTCACTGCCCGCATGAACTCGTCGGTGATGGCGACGGAGATGTTGAAATTCGTGACCGTTCCTTCTTCCGCCTTGCAGGTGATGAACTGCTCGATATCCGGGTGGTCCACCCGCAGCACGCCCATATTCGCTCCCCTGCGGGTTCCGCCCTGGGCGATCTCCCCAAAGGCCTGATCGTAGACCCGCAGAAAGCCCACTGGCCCGGTTGCCCGCCCGGAGGAAGTGTGCACCACATCGCCTTTGGGGCGCAGGCGGCTGAAGCTGAAACCATTGCCACCGCCGGTCTGCTGGATCAGCGCGGCCACCCGCAGGGTGCTAAAGATGCCGTCGGAGTCCCGCCCCATATCGTCGGCGATGGGCAGGACGAAACAGGCGGCCAACTGGCCCAACGGTGTGCCCGCACCAGTAAAGGTGGGGCTGTTAGGGAAGAAGCGCAGTTCGCTGAGCAGATCGTAGAATGTCTGTGTCGTGGCCTCCACGTCGCCGCCGTGGGCCGCCTCCGCCCTGGCAATGTGGTTTGCCACCCGGTAGAACATCCCCGCCGATGTTTCCAGCAGCGTGCCGTTGATGTCCCGGCGCAAGTAGCGTCGTTCCAGCACTTTCAGGCTGTTTTCGCTGAGATTGATAATTTCGTCGTCCACATAACTCGGCGGAATGATATGTTCCTTTTCCCCCTTGACGATCTCTCGAGTCGTGAAGGTTTTGGGCCGGCTAGGGGCCAACGTGGTGGGGGAATCAGCCAAAGGTGACATCGCAGAGTGCTCCTCTCGCAAAAAAAAGATGAAAAACGAGTACAAGACGCGTGACAGCATACACGGCTGGCCTCCGAGCGCCTTGCTTGGGCGCGCCGCGCGTCGTCAATCGTCAATTATGGATCGCAGATTTCAGGCGAAGTAATGTAAAAACAAAACGAACATTTTTAGAGGAAATTTTGGTTGAACAGAGTCAACTTTCCGATTTGAGGTATAAGTCTCAAACCCCTCCAGACTGTCTTCCGATCAACCGATCAATTTCGGAGCGTATTTCAATCGCATTGCTCAAATCCAGATAGACACTGGCGAAACGAACATAGGACACCTGATCCACCTGGGCCAACTGATCCAGCACGAGATTGCCGACGACTTCGCTTTTTACTTCGGCCTTGCCCATGCTCGAAATGGTGTCTTCTACATTGTGAACGATCTGTTCGATGACTGCGGTGCTGATGGGGCGCTTGACCGTCGCGATACGAATACCCGTCATCAGCTTTTGCCGGTCAAACGATTCCCGCCGCCCGTCCCGTTTGATCACCAATAGACTGGGCGCTACATTCTCATAGGAGGTAAAGCGCTGTTTGCAATTCTGGCATTCCCGGCGGCGGCGGATCGCATCCCCCGTGTCACGGGTATCAATCACTTTATGATTTTCGTGCCCACAGTGAGGACAGTTCATAGATCTGAGCGCGTATCCTGAAGAATCGCATAAGTGCAACAAGCATACCGTATATTGCGTCGAACATTAGTGCTTGTACAATATGTAGTATGTGGCAAGGCAAGGAGTATATCACAGGTCAGCAGGTCTGGCAAGTCCAAAAGGCTATGACTACAGCCAAATTTGCCTGATCTATGAAAATTTAATGTGGCTGGGATTTTTTCGTGATCCGAACAGTGTTACAGAAAGTGAGCAGTAATCAGTGAGCAGTGAGCAGTAATCAGTTGCCGTGAGTCTTCTACTGATTACTGTTCACTTCTTTTTACTGCTCACTGCTCACTTCTTCTCACTGTCCGTTATTGGCCCGGGGGCGGCGCAAGAAAGCCGGTATGTCCAGGTCGTCCCGGTTGAATGTGCGCACGGGGAAATCCACCGGCTGTTCGGCCCGTTGGGGGTTGGGCTGCGGGGCGGTCTGGGATGGGGCAGGGGGGGGCGGCGTAACAGGTGTAGAGTAGGATGTCTCGCGGCCAGCCGGGCGGCCATAACCGACCGGTGCCTCTTTTGGTGAGTTTTTGTCAAAGCCAGTCGCAATGACGGTAATGTGTACTTCGTCTTTCATTTCGTTGTCCACCACAGCCCCAAAAATAATATTGGCCTCGGGGTGGGCATTGGCCCGAATCAGTTCGGCTGCTTCGTGCACTTCAAAGAGGCTCAGGTCCCGGCCACCCTTCACATTGAAGAGAATGCCCTGCGCCCCTTCAATCGAGACATCCAACAGCGCGCTGTGGATGGCTTTCTGGGCGGCTTCCTGTGCCCGGTTTTCGCCAGTAGCCCGGCCAATCGCCATCAACGCCGCGCCACCGTTCTGCATAATCGAGCGGACATCGGCAAAATCCAGATTAATCAGACCGGGTATGGTAATCAACTCGCTGATGCCCTGAATGCCCTGGCGCAGCACATCGTCGGCCACTGAAAAGGCTTCGCTGATCCCCGTCTTTTTGTCCAGAATCTGGATAAGCCGGTCGTTGGGGATAGCAATCAGTGTATCCACATTTTCGCGGAGACGGGCCATAGCTGCCTCGGCCACACGGCGGCGTTGATTTCCCTCGAAACCAAAGGGCTTCGTCACAACCCCGATTGTTAAAGCGCCCATTTCTTTGGCGATCCCTGCGATGACAGACGAAGCGCCTGAACCCGTGCCGCCGCCCATGCCCGCAGTGACAAAAACCATGTCCGCGCCTTCCAGCATGGCTTCGATCTCTTCACGGCTCTCCTCGGCTGCGCGTAGTCCAACCTCCGGGTTGCCGCCGGAACCGAGTCCTTTGGTCAACTTATCACCAATCCGCAGCCGTTGGGGTGCATTGGCCAGCATCAGCGCTTGGGCATCCGTATTCACCGAGATGAATTCGACGCCCTGAATGCCTGATTCAATCATCCGGTTGACCGCGTTCTGGCCCGCGCCACCCACGCCGATTACTTTGATTACGGCAAAACTGTCCACAAACTGGGAATGTGCGGTTCTTCGTGTCATTAAGAAACTCCTCTGTAGAGTCTACCAGCCAGCTTGGGGAAGTTTCGACAACGGCATGGGTGGCTGCAATAGAATGCTGTTGTCGATTTACATACCGAATCGTTTTCGGATAGTCAAATGGGCGTCGGGAGCCAAGTTAATCTGCCGCTTTTCTGACAATAGTCAGTCGTACTGACTGTCATCAGTTAGGCAAAATCGTACTATAAAGTGGGCTGGATTGCAAACCTTCTGTTTGTCTTGGGCTGCTTTGTGACTATCCCGGCAGCAGACCGCGCAGCCACCCCTGTAAACGGCCCCACATTGGGCTTTCCTCTCGGGCCGTCGTGTTGATGGGAAAGTGGATTGCCCTGGCATCTTCGTGTAGCCCCCAGAGAAGCAGACCCACGCTGGTGGCGAAGGCCGGGGATTGCAGTTCCCGGCTTAATTGCTGGATGGGGACGTGCTCACCAGGGCGGCCTATACGCACGGGCATCCCCAACAGGCGACGACTCAACTCCACTGCGCCGGGTAACTGGCTCGAACCACCCGTCAACACCAGACCCGCCGGCACCATCTGTCCATAGCCGCTCTGTTCGATTCGCGCCTGGATCATCTCGCATATCTCTTCGGCCCTGGCTTCCAAAATCTGGCTGATGAAGCGGCGGCTAAAGGTGCGCTCCGGGCGATCCCCGAAGACAGTGGCCCAGACCTGCTCATCCTCGGCCACCCGCTCCGGCTGCAAATGGCCGTAGCGCAGTTTCATCTCCTCGGCCACCTCAAAGGGCGCGCGCAGCCCCAGGGCCACGTCATTGGTCAGGTGATTGCCGCCCATATCCAGTACTTCTGTATGCCACAGCCCGTTGCCCCGGAAGAGGGCCAGGTCGGTGGTTCCACCACCCCAATCGGCCATCGCCACCCCCATATAGCGCTCTTCCGGCGTCAACACGGCTTCACCGCTGGCCAGGGGTTCCAGCACCAGTTCGTCAATATCGATGCCGTGTTCCAGCACACACTGGGCCAGGTTGTTGATGGCGGTGGTCGTGCCAGAGACGATGTGGGCGTCCACTTCCAGGCGATGGCCGCTCATGCCCAGGGGCTGGCGGATATCTTCGTGGTCGTCCACCTTCCAGCGTCGGGCGATTACGTGGATCACCTCCCGGCTGGCGGTCAGGGGGACGGCCTGGGCTGCTTCCAGCGCCCGCTGCATATCCGCACCGGTCACGCCGTGGCGGCTGTCGATGGGGCTGATGCCTGTGCTGTTGGTGGTGGTGATGTGACTACCTGCAATCCCCACGTAAGCACTGGTGATGCGCAGGCCAGCCGCTTTTTCCGCGCCCTCCAACACCTGGCCGATAGCCGTCGTCACCTCCGGCACATCCATCACCACTCCCCGGCGGATGCCTCGGCTGGGTGTGACACTGCTGCCCAGCATCCGAATGCCCAGTTCGCCCAGGCTGTCGTGGACAACGGCTCCCACCAGACAGCAGATTTTGGTGGTTCCCACATCGATGGCGGCAATAATTTCTTTGGACATCGGGCTGTATTCCTGGATTGGTGGGCTGGTTGAACGGTAAATTGGCTGATTGGTTGGCCGTCGATCCCAGCCAACCCATCAATCAATTTACCTTTGGGCCGGATATTCCCGGAAATAGGGTCGGTTGGGTGCGATCAAGCTCAGCGTACGCGCTTCGTTCGGGTTGCTCTGGATTTCTGTCTTGGCCGCATTCAGGGCAAGCTGTTTGGCTTCAAATTCCGAACCGTCGCCCCAATAGACCCAAGTTTTGGTCTCTGGCAAGGGGAAATTCAGCCCGATACTGCTGCTATACCAGAATTCGTTCAGACTTAGCTTCTCCTGCAAATGGAGCGCGGCGGCCAACAGTTCGGAAGAGATCCGATCGCTGCGGCCCGGCACACGGGCCTCCCGCTGGGGGTCCACCAGACGCAAAGTGGGTGTGATACCGCCTGAACGCACAGGTAGTGCCCGTCCGTCGGCCAGCACCCAATAGTCTCCCCCTTCGGTAGCCCAGATGGCGATGGGCGTGACTTCTACGATTGCCACACGTACCTGGGCAGGCCAGTGGATCGATACACTGGCATCGGCCACGTAAGGGTGCTTCAGCACCTGCTGGCGGATCAGGCTCGGCTCCAGCCAGAGGATACTCCATGCCTCCACATCGGTCAAGGAGTAGAGTTCTGGGGTTTCCAGAAAAGTCGTGCCGCCAAAATTCACATTTTCCTGGTAGACAAAAAAACTGTCATTGTCGGAAAACCAGATAAAAAGTGTGACCACTCCAACCAGCAGTGCAAGGCTGAGTAACTTCGCCAGGTGAAATCCGCTGAAACCGGGCAGCTCCAGATGCAACTTCCCTTCGGGCCAACGGATGTGGGGCCAGCGCAGCCAGCCCGCTACCGCGCCCAGCCCGCCCGACAATGTGTCCGCCACCACCTCCCACTGCTGGGCAAAGCGCTGGGTGCGTTGGGCGCGGCGGCGTTTGCGGGCCTGGGGCTGGGAAGCAGCCTGGCCCGCAGCGGCGGAGCGGGTTTCGTATGTGCGGCGACCAGAGGAGCCGAGTTTCATGCTCGTTCCATTCTGCTGAGAAGAAAGAGGACGCAGATAACAACTGAAACAAAGATCAGTGCAGATCAATTCAAATCACAAATATCTGCGTCCTTCATTGCCCACGGCTGATGCGGTTGCGCTGTTTGTCTGCGTGGCGTTCCAAGGCCAGCTCGACCAGCCGATGCACCAATTCGGTCAGCGGAAGACCGCTGGCCTCCCACAGTTTGGGATACATACTGTGGCGGGTGAAGCCGGGCATCGTATTCAATTCGTTCAAATAGAGCGTGCCGTCCCCGGCCAGTAGAAAGTCTACCCGGGCCAATCCCGCGCAGTCCAGCACCCGAAAGGCCCGAATCGCCAGGCTGCGCACCTGCTCGATCTGCTCTCTGCTCAACTCCGCCGGGATGAGAAGCTGACTGCACCCATCCGTATATTTGGCCTCGTAATCGTAAAATTCGTTGCCTGGCACAATCTCGCCGGGGATGCTGGCCTGGGGCTCGTCGTTGCCCAGCACGCTGACTTCGATCTCTCTCGCCCGCTCCACGCCGGCCTCCACCAGTACCCGCCGGTCATAGGCACAGGCCAGTTCCAGCGCCGCGGCTAGTTGGCCCCGGTTGCGCACTTTGCTGACGCCCACACTGCTTCCCAGATTGGCCGGTTTGGCGAACAATGGATAGGCCAGTGTGGACTCGATCTCGTCCAGCAGAGTTTCTGGTCGCTTCTGCCATTCCCGGCGGGTCAGCGCCCGATAGTCCACCTGGGGAATCCCGGCTGCGCCAAAGAGCAGTTTGCTGGTGATCTTGTCCATGCCTGTGGCGCTGGCCAGCACGCCGTCGCCCACATAGGGCAGCCCTGCCATCTCCAGCAGACCCTGAACTGTGCCGTCTTCCCCAAAAGGGCCGTGCAGCACAGGGAAGATTACATCCACTGCCGGGAGCCGTTCCTCGGCGGGAATGAAGGCAGTGACGCTGTAGCCCGAAGCGCTGTTTTCCCTGCTATTGGCATTGCCCTCGCCGCTGGCCAAACGGGCATGGGGATCGCCGCTGGTGAGCCAGCGACCTTCCGGCGAAATGCCGATGGGCACTATCGTGTAGCCTGCCTCGGCCAGGGCGTCCATTACTGTGCGGGCGCTGGCCAGGGAGACCTCGTGCTCGCCACTTCTGCCGCCAAAAAGCACGCCCACTCGTCTTCCGTTCGTTGTGCTTCCATTCGTTGTGCCGCTCATTGTGCCCAATCTCCCACCCGCTGAATCTCCGGCTCCAATCTCACGCCGAAGCGCTGGTGGACCGTATGTTGAATGAGCGCCATCATCGCCAGCACATCCGCGGCAGTGGCCCCGCCCACACCCCCGGCATTGACCAGAAAATTGGCGTGGGTACGGCTGACTTCTATACCGCCCATGCGCTGGCCGCGCAACCCCGCGGCGTCGATCAGTCGGCCTGCATAATCGCCGGGAGGATTGGTAAATGTGCTGCCCAGGCTCGGCTCCACAGGTTGGGTGCGCCGCCGATGTTCCAGAAATCCCTGGGCTGTGGCCCGGCTCTCTTCAGCGTCTCCCAGCGAGAGGCGAAAATTTGCGCTCAAGACTACCGGGCCAAAACCGCCCTGAATGCTCTCACCCCGCTTCAGATTGCTGCGGCGATAGCGATAGTCCAGCGCCCCGGCCCGCACAATCTGCACCTCATCTGCCTCGTCCAGCAGCATTACATCCCACAGGTTGTCCTTCACTTCGCCGCCGTGGGCACCAGCGTTGTTGATTACCGCGCCGCCTACAGTACCCGGCACACTGACGGCCCATTCCAGTCCGGTCAGCCCTTCGTTGATGCTAATGCGGGCAGCCCCGGCCAGCAGCGCGCCGCTCTCGGCAAAGAGAAAGGGGCGCTCGTCCAGGGGGAAGACGCAGCAGGGGGCCGGGTCGATGCGGATGGTCCGGCAGCGGTTGTGGATGACCAGCCCCCGCACCCCGGCATCGCTGATCAGCAGATTGCTGCCGCCGCCCAGAATTAGATAGGGCACATCCACCGTCCGCGCCCAACGCACCAGACGCAATAGCTGGTGGGGATGGGTGACAGTGGCGAAATAGTCAGCGGGTCCACCGATTTTGATGGAGGTCAACCCGGCCAGGGGTTTGTCGGTTTCCAATGCCACGCCGACGTTGGCGGGTGTTTGTAGAGCAGTAGGTGCGATAATCATCTATCCGCCAAATAGAGTAGCCGAGAAGTATTACAGAAAACGTTACCGTTGCTCACGCTGCTATCTCATTAGAATATCCCAATCTTACTCCACTGTTTGCGGGCGGCGATTTGAGCTGTGCTATTCATGCGCAACTGTTCAATTGTCGCTCGACCAATCTGTGTAGTGCCATTGAGTATCCCTGTTCTTCTATTGAATTGGAAATGATCATTCCAGAAATCGGAACGAGGATTGAACAAGCGGATTGCTTGGTTAGTTGTCGGGTCAATCCCGTCAGTTTCCCGCCATTTGTGGAGGTTGCACGAGCGACAGGCAAGCGCAAAGTTTGCGTCTTCGTTTTGCCCACTTGAAAAAATCGGTATGATGTGATCAACCTCAAAGGGAAAGTTGAAGACCGACTCTGGTGCGTGACAATACTCGCATCGGTGCAATGCACGGGCCGCAACGCCTGGATAGAACGGATTCATAATTCCAAATCGACCCCGATGGAAGCGGCGCGTACTGTTGCAGCGCGAAGTTCTTCGGTGATGAGCATATCCAGTTCTTTTTGTTCAGCGTTAGAAAAGAACCCTCCTTGATCACGTGCTTCACGCCATCGAGTCATCAAAAACGCAAGCCGCGCCTGTTGTTCCCGTCCAAAAAAGCTATCTGGGCGGCGATGCTGAACAATTACCAGCGTGCTGTCATTCGTGTCCAATAGAAATGTAAGGGCATCCAGCGCTTCCCCGGCAGTATTGCCAAACGTCTGGTTTTCGCCAGACACTGCACTGTAGGTTATATCTCCACGTGTACTCTCAAGAGGAACTATTGATACTCGTGTCATACTACACCTTATCCTTTTCCAACAACTTCAGCAGCATCTCTCCAATCCGATAGCTCGTCCCCGCGCCCAGAGTAATCACCACATCCCCGGATGTCACATTCTCTGCCAGATAAGCGGCGATTGCTTCCAGCCCGCCGATGTGCCGGATGGCCGGGTGATCGCTGGCTGCTACCAACTCCCCTGCGTTGAGTGTGCCGTCGTCCTTCTCCCGGGCTGCGTAGATGTCGGTGACGATCACCCGGTCGGCGTGGGTGAAACTGACAGCCATTTCGTATAGCATCTGGCGGGTGCGGCTGAAAGTGTGGGGTTGAAAGATGGCCCAGATGCGTCGCGTGCCAAAACGGGCGCGTGCCGCAGAGAGCGTTGCCATCACTTCTGTGGGGTGATGCGCGTAGTCATCAATGACTGTAACCCCCATGGCCTCGCCCTTCCACTCGAAGCGCCGGGCAATGCCTGTGAATTGCCTAAGGGCGGACGCCGCGTCTTTCACAGAAATCCCACAGTAGCGGGCCACAGCC
>CAMDQF010000111.1 GCA_945905745.1 Litorilinea aerophila | reverse complement strand
CGTCAACTTCACAAACGAGCCGAGCTCATCCCCGGTCGGCTGTAACGGTTTGTTATGGGGCACGGGGCCGCCAGCCAACCCAACCCCCCTGACCCGCCAACCACAAGCGGGCAGGCTATACGCCCACCCGCCAACACCCCGGCGGGCCGACGAACGCCCAACCGCTTCCTTCCCGTGCGCCGTAACAATTTATTATGACTCACTTCTGAGTCATTCCACACGACGAATAAACCTGTAACGAACTTGCAAATGACTCATTTTTGAGTCATAATCCCATCACCTCCCTTCTTTTGACTCATTTTTGAGTCACTCACCACCAAAATAGAGGATTATGACTCATGGCCGAAAAGAAGCTCCTCGACCGCGCCCGCGACCTCATCCGGGTCAAACACTACTCCATCCGCACGGAACAGACCTATCTCCACTGGATGAAGGAGTTCATCCTCTACCACAACAAGCGCCACCCGGCCGAGATGGGCGTCCCTGAAGTCGAAGCCTACCTCACCCATCTGGCCGTGGAGCGTAACGTGGCCCCCAGCACCCAAAACGTGGCCATGCAGTCCATCCTCTTCCTCTACCGCCAGGTCCTCGGCATGGAACTGACCGGCATCGAAGCCCTGCGCGCCAAGAAAGACAAACGCCTGCCTGTGGTTCTCACCAAATCCGAAGTCCATCAGGTGCTGGAACAGATCAGCGAGCCGGAATTTCGCCTGCAAGCCAAACTGCTCTACGGAACAGGCATGCGTCTGCTCGAATGCCTGCACCTGCGCGTCAAGGATGTGGACTTCGAGCGGCGTCAGATTACTGTGCGGGACACCAAAGGCAACGAGGATCGGATGACAATGCTCCCGGAACAACTGATTCCTATCCTACAGGAACATCTGCGCTATGTCAAGCAGCTTTTTGAAGCCGACCTCAAGGCGGGCTACGGCGCGGTCTATCTGCCATACGCTCTGGAACGCAAATACCCCAACGCCAACCGCGAGTGGGGCTGGCAATACATCTTCCCCGCCTCCAAACTGAGCGTTGACCCCCGCTCCGGCGTCACCCGCCGCCACCACGCCGACGACTCCAATCTGCAACGGGCTGTGCGCACTGCGGCCCAGCGCACCCCGATCAGCAAACCCGTCACCCCCCACGTCTTCCGCCACTCCTTCGCCACCCACCTGCTTGAAGCCGGCTATGATATCCGCACCGTCCAGGAACTCCTGGGCCACAAAGATGTCACAACCACCCAAATCTACACCCATGTCCTCAACCGCGGCCCCTCTGCCGTGCGCAGCCCTTTGGACGTTTGAACGAAATTGAGAATTCGTCGTTCGTCATTGTCCTCTCCCACCTCGACAGGATATCCCCCCATGCAATTTTCCAATCTGCTTCCCGCCCTCTCCGTCGCTCTGCTCGCTGCGCTGGGCAACGGACTTTTCGCCTTCGGCCAGCGCAAAGCCGAGGTCGTCGCCAACCCGTTTCTGTTCATCCTCTCCGCGCTGGTCGTCTGCGCCCTGGCCTTCGGCGTCAGTATGCCCTTCATGCCCGCGGTGGATGGGCTGGCCTATCTGCGCCGCAACTGGCCCTGGGCGCTGGTCAGCGGTGCGGGCTTCTACTTCACTTTTTTGGGCTTCTACTTTCTCTACAGCCGCTTCGGGGCCAGCCACTACGCGCTCTATGCAGTCCTCTCCATTCTGACAACTTCCGTTCTGGTGGGGATTGTGTTGATGGGCGAGAAGGTCAATAGCTTCCACCTGGCCGCCATCGGCTGCGCACTCTTGACAGTCATCCTCTTTGCGATTGGGCAGAGCCGGATCTAATTCACAGGAAACGTGAGGGGTGAAACGTGAAAAAGGCCGGTACTCTCACCTTTCACGCCTCGCCTTTCCCCGGCAAAACCGGCTGCGTGAATCCGGTCCAGTCAGTTTGATCACTACAAAAGCTGCAAAAGATAGAAGGCGCAAAGCAATTCTCTGCGCCTCTCCGCCTCTGGGCCTCTGCGTTAAAATTCCAGCATCTTCCCAACCTGTGCGTTCTTTCGCCTTTTTACAGAACGCCTACTCGACAGAGTGGAGCTGTTTTGTTATCCTATTAGCAGTAACGCAAGCTGCCAGCTTGCATTACACACCAATTATCGAATCCCCCACAGAGGAGAAAACCAATGGCTGAGCGCATCGGATTTGTTGGCCTGGGCATTATGGGCCGGGGTATGGTCCGCAATCTATTGAAAAATGGCTTCAGCGTGCGGGTCTGGAACCGCACAGCCAGCCGCTCGGAAGAGCTGGCGAAGGATGGCGCTCTCGTCGGCAGCAGCCCCGCAGATGTGGCCGCCCACAGTGACATTATCATCACCTGCGTCAGCGACACGCCCGACGTGCAGGCGGTCGTCCTGGGCGAAAACGGCATCATCCACGGCGCAACCGCGGGCAGTCTGGTCATCGATATGAGCACCATCAGCCCCCAGGCCACAATTGAGATCGCCGCACAGCTCAACGGGAAAGGCGTGCAGATGCTGGATGCGCCCATCAGCGGCGGCAGCGAGGGTGCGGCCAAAGGCACACTGAGCATCATGATCGGCGGCAGCGAAGCCGATGTGGCCAGGGCTATGCCGGCCTTCCAGGCCATGGGCAAGACGATTACCCACGTGGGCGCCCAGGGCGCAGGCCAAACTGTCAAGCTGGTCAACCAGATTCTGGTGGTAGGCAACTGCCTGGCCATGTGCGAGGCGATGGTCTTTGCCCAGGCCGGCGGCGTGGATTTGGAGAAGTGCCTGGCTGCGGTCAGTGGCGGCGCGGCGGGGAGCTGGATGCTTGCCAATCGGGGACCCCAGATTATGCGTCGGGATTGGCGGCCTGGTTTTACCATCAATTTGCAGCAGAAGGATGTGCGCCTGATTATGCAAGAGGCCGACGATCTGGGCGTGCCTGTGATGGCGACCGGTCTGATCTTCAACCTCTACCGCACATTGCAGCAGATGGGGCTGGGCGAAGAAGGCAACCACGCGCTGATCAAGGCATTGGAGAACCTGAGCGGTGTGACCGTCGGCGCGGCTGCCGCATAGGGCTTCGATTCTGTGGAAAGTTCAGGGCGAGGCAATCGCGATTGCCTCGCCCTGAACTTTCAGAAAACCTCCGCCTCGTGGCACCAGTCGGCAAGCTATGCGAATCCTTTGGGTCGCACAACCAAAACTGCACAGGGTGCGGCCTGTAAAACTTTGTGCGCGACACTGCCATAGGTCCAGCGGGCCAGCCCCGTGCGTCCGTGGGTAGACATCACAACCAGATCAATGGCTTCGTGTCGGGCATACTCGACGATCGCCGTGGCCGGATCACCGCTGCCGATGTCGCCGCTGGCGTCGATCTGACGGTGGCGCAGGCTGCCGACCAGATCGTCCAGGTAGCTCTGGGCCGCGTCCAGGGCCTGATTTCGTTTTGAATCGTCGTGGGTCACAGTTGTAACGCCCACACCTTCCGCCTGGGCTATCACATAGTCCGGCTTATCCGCCACAACCTGAAAGAGAACCAGCTTGGCCCCGGACGAGCGGGCCATTTCTTCGGCGTGGGGCAGGGCTTCGGCGGAAAACTCCGAACCATCCAGGGGTAGAAGGATTTTTTTGTAGAGGACAGTCATTGTGCTATCTCCTTTTGGGGAACAACGAAGGGTCTGGCAACCGGTGACAACAGTTGGCTGGAGAGGCAGAGCCTTCCAGTGGATACGCCCAAAACGAACCATTCACACATTTAACTTCGAGGAGTGCAGATTGGCGGAAATCACAAGGCTGGTTCTGCCGTGATGTGGGGTGTGGGAGGTGGTGCGTCTACCACTTCACGAATTACCCACTACGTGAACTTCCAGAAAACTTCCGCCCCACTCTAGTCTACTCCTTTTTGCGCAATCGTCAACTGACAGTTTTTCCGTAAATCTGTAATGGTCAACGACAGTTTGAAGTGCTGATTTTCAACGCACAGCTGCAAAGGAGCAAAGACGCAAAGCTGTTCTCTGCGCCTTTTGCGTCTCCGCGTCTTTGCGTTAAATTTCAACATCTTCCTGACCATTACAGTTTTTCCGTAAATCCGTTTACTAGCAGAGGATACCCATTTCATTGACCGAGACTTCACCTCTTATCTCCTTACGTCCCGCCCGCCAGGACGAACGCTGGCTGATCGTCCGGCGCGTCCTGCGCGAGCGGCTGGACCCCACCAAACTGAAATGGCAGCGCTTTGTCATGGCTGAAGCCGCCGACGGGCAGATTCTCGGCTTTGCCCAGATGAAGGATTGGGGCGAGGGCGTGCGGGAGTTTGGCAGTCTGGTGGTGGAGCCAGAGGCCCGGGGCCAGGGCATCGGCGGCAAGCTGCTCACCCATTTTGTGGACGAATTTCCCCGCCCGGTCTATCTTTTCTGCGGGGGGCACAATGTGGCCTACTATCTGCGCTTCGGCTTTCGTCGGCTGAAGAAGGAGAGCGAAGTCCCTGGCCCTCTGCAGCGCAAATGGCGAACCGCGCAATTTATCTCCCGGCTGCTTAAAGCCAGTGTAGCACTGATGGTGATAGAATAAGAGGTGGGGCAAATGCGCCGACAGCCCCCTGCAACTGCAAGAGAAATGCAACGTGAGTTTACACGGCCTTTCTCACGTTTCACTTTTCATTTCTCGTTTCAAGGAAAGATTGCCAGATGGAAGAATTGTCCACAACGAACGTAGCAAAGCAAACCCCTCCCACCTTCTGGGTGCGGGATATACCCGTCTACGGCGATCTGATTCTGTCGCCCATGGCGGGTTTCAGCGATCTCCCTTTCCGCTCCCTCTGCTACGACTATGGCTCGGCCATGAGCTACACAGAGTTTGCCTCTGCCGATGCCATTACCCAGGGCAAAGAGATCAATGAGCGGAGCCTGCGCATCCTGGCCTATGCCCCCCACGAGAAGCCGATTGTCTACCAGATTTTTGGCAACACAGTGGAGTTGCTGGTGGAGGCAGCCCAGCGCATCGAACCGTTGGGACCGTCAATTATTGACATCAATATGGGCTGCTCTGTGCGCAAAGTCAGCGGGCGGGGATCTGGCGCGGGGCTGCTGCGGGAACCGGATAAGATCGGGCGCATCTTCGCCGCGCTCACCCGTGTGCTGTCCGTGCCGGTGACAGGCAAGATCCGCCTGGGCTGGGACGACGATTCCCTCAACTACCGGGATGTGGCGCGGGCCATGACCGAAAACGGGGCCAGTCTGGTGGCTGTCCACGGGCGCACGAAAGAACAGTCGTACAGCGGTGCAGCCAACTGGGACGCCATCGCCGATCTGGTGGAGGTGGCGAAGGTGCCTGTCATCGGCAACGGCGACGTGGCCACAGTCGCCGATATCGCCGCTATCAAAGCCCGCACAGGCTTCACAGCGGTGATGATCGGCCGGGGAGCCATCGGCCACCCCTGGATCTTCCAGCGCCGGGATCGCCACGAAGTCAGCTTTGCCGAGAAAGCCCTCTTCATTCGCCGCCATTTCGCCCTGATGCTCGACTTTTATGGGGAAGAATTGGCCCTGATTCTGGTGCGCAAACATATCTCCCGCTACCTAAAGGGCTATCCAGGCATCAAGGATTTGCAGCACAAGCTGGTGACAGTGCAGTCGGTGGTGAGTTTCCACGAATTGCTGGATCAAGTCGTGGAGCGGGTAGGCGATTTGGTTGGCGATTTCACCCCCGACGAAGAAGCAGAGGAGACATCCGACGAGTGCCAATCCTCAGAGGATTACAGACACCCCCCGACCAGAACGGTAGAATGGATGCGCAACCTCAGCGCAGAGCCTGCGTAGTGTTGGGTTAGGTGTAGGGGCGCTGGTTGCTGCATCTCGGCAAATTTTCAATATTCTGTTTTGGTCAAGAGGATGATGGAACAACTATTTCAACGCAAAGCGGCCAAGAATGGGGGCAATCGCATTGCCAGACGCAAAGCAATTCTCTGCGTCTCTCCGCCTCCGCGCCTCTGCGTTAAAATTCCAGCATCTTCCTGACTAGCACAAAATTTTCGATTTTCTTCCTTCCAAACGGGCGTTCGATTCTCATGCGACGATTCCTAATCACTTTGATAATCCTGGGCCTGCTGGCCGCGGCCGGCTGGTATGGCTACCAACGCTTCCTGGAAACCCAAGCTGCCGCCGCCGCGATCCCCGCCTTCGAAACCGCAGCCATCGAACGCGGCTCCATCAACAGCACCGTCAGCGCCACGGGCAGCATTGACCCGGAAGCCCAGATTTCTCTCTCCTTCCGGGGGGCGGGGCGGGTGGATCAGGTGCTGGTCACTGTCGGTCAAGCCGTGGAGGCGGGTCAATTGCTGGCCCAACTGGACGTGACCGACGCCAGCCTGGCCGTGGAACAGTCCGACATCGCGCTTCAGATCAGCCGGGCACAGTTGGCAAAGATGGAGAATCCGCCGTCGGACAACGACATCGCGGCGGCCCAGGCTGCGGTAACCGTGGCCCAGGCCAGCGTTGCCAGCGGAGAAGCCTCCCTGGCCAGCGCCCAGGCATCTTACCGTCAACTGCTGGCTGGCTCCTCGACTGCGGAGCGCTCTGTGCAGGAATCCCAGATTCGCCAGGCCGAAGCCAATGTGCGCCAGGCCCAGCAAGCCTACGATCAGGTGAGAAACCTGCCCAATGTGGGCGCACTACCCCAGGCCGCCCAGTTGGAACAGGCGACGATTGCCTACGAAGTGGCTCTCTCCCAATATACCGTAACCCAGGAAGGGGCCAACGAGGCCCAGGTGGCCTCGGCCCTGGCCCAGATTGCCCAGGCCGAGTTGAGCGTGCGCCAGGCTCGCAGCAATCTGCTCACTGCGCAGAACAGCCTGGAGCGGCTGATGGAAGGGCCGGAGGCGGAAGACCTGGAGATCGCCAGCGCGCAGGTGCGCCAGGCCGAACTCAGCCGCAAACAGGCAGAAAATGCCCTCAACAACTCCCGGCTGGTCGCCCCCATCAACGGCGTGATCAGTCAGGTCAACCTGCGCCAGGGCGAACTCTACGGCTCCTCTGCCCTGCCCGCGCTGGTGCTGACCGATCTGAACAGTTTTCATATGACCGTTCTGGTGGACGAAATCGACGTGCGTCAGGTCCAGGTGGGCCAGACCGTCCGCCTCAGTCTGGATGCGCTGCCCGATGCCGATATTACTGGCAGCGTGACCAGCGTTTCGCCCACAGCCCGGGATGTGGGCGGTGTCGTCGCCTACGAAGTGGAGATCATCCCAGACCCGACGGACGCTCCCCTGCGTGCCGGGATGAGCGCCACCGCCATCATCACCACCGCCCAGGTGGACAATGTGCTGCTTGTGCCCAACCGTTACATTACACTAGACCGGGAGTCGGGCCGGGCCTTTGTACAAAAGCTGATCGGCGACGCGCCCGCGCTGCAAGAGATCGAAATGGGGCTGCGCAATGACCGCTTCACCCAAGTCACCGCCGGGCTGAGCGACGGCGATTCGATTGCGCTGATCCGGGCGAGCAGTGAGGATCAATTGCGCGGCGCGCTCTTTGGAGGGAATTGACCGAAAGGCAAGAGGCAAAAGGGGAAGGCACAAGTCGTCTGCCATCGGCCAGGCTATGTTTAGAAACTTCTTGAATGACAAAACAGAAAACGGAATGGCTGCCAACGGTGTGGCCGTGGCGCGCCCGGTGATCGAGGCCCGGGGGCTGACGAAAGTCTACCAGATGGGGGATATGGAGGTGCGCGCCCTGCGCGGGCTGGATTTGGACATCCTCCCCGGCGAAATGCTCTCGATTATGGGTCCCAGCGGTAGCGGCAAGTCTACGCTGATGAATATGCTGGGCTGTCTGGATGTGCCCAGCGCGGGCACGTACAAACTGGACGGCATCGACGTGAGCAAACTGGACGACAACGAACTGGCCGCCATCCGCAGCCTGAAGATCGGCTTCGTCTTTCAAAGTTTCAACCTGCTGGCCCGTACCAGCGCGCTGGCGAATGTGGAGTTGCCCCTGGTCTATGCAGGAGTAAAAGGCCGGGAACGGCGTCAGCGGGCCGCGGAATCTCTGGAGTTGGTGGGGTTGGGCAACCGGCTGGATCACAAACCGAACGAGCTTTCCGGCGGCCAGCAGCAGCGAGTGGCGATTGCCCGTGCCCTGATCAACCGACCCAAACTGATTCTGGCCGACGAGCCGACCGGCAATTTGGACACCAAAACCAGCGAAGAGATTATGCACCTCTTCCGCAAGCTCAACCGAGAGCGGGGGATGACGATTGTCTTTGTCACCCACGACCCGGAGACTGCCGACTATTGCAACCGCATCGTCCATGTGCGGGACGGCAAGGTGGAGCGGGACGAGCGGCGGGGAAGTCAGACTGAACAGCCGTCGATGGTTTCGTCCATTGAAGACGTGAAACGTGAAACGTGAGAAAGGTCGGTACTCTCACGTTTCACGCTTCACGTTTCTACAGGCAGATCAAACTTCGCTGAGAGAATCGCACTTAGGCGGGTTGGCGTTGCCCGTTACCGGCCCACAGCAGGTCCAGTTCGGCCAACTTCGCTTTGGTGGGTACGCCATTTTCGCCCCAACCAGCCATCTGGTAGTAGAGTTCCAGGGCGTCGCCGAAATCGCTTTCGTTGATAGAGACACCCTCCAGCTTGCCGTTTTGCAGCGGCTCGAACATCCGCCGGGGCAGGGTATCATCCGCAGCGGTGAAGCCCTCGCGCAGGTTATAGAGCCGGGACATTGTGTTGGCCCGCTCGCCCACTTTCATCAATTCCCACAGGCTTGTATCCCAGCCCGTGGCCGCATTCACATAATTCACCAGTGCGTGGAGTTTCAACGCACCGATGGGCATGCCCACAAAGTCGCACATACCCACACTGTTGTAGAGACTCCAGACGGTCTGGGCGTAGAAGAAGGCGTGGACTTTGCGCGGGCCGAGGTCCAGCCGGTCCACAGGCTCGATCAGCCCCACTTCGCTCATGCCGTTGTCCAGCACACCTAAGCCCTCAAAATCCGGGTCGTGGGGGGCTTCCATGTGGTCTGCGCCCGTGGGCGAAACCGCATAGGCCAGACCCACGCCCACTTTGCCGCGCGGCTCATGCATGGGCAGTTCCTGGCCTTTGACGTGCAGGGCAAATCTTTCGGAGCCTTTGCCGATCCGCTCGGCGGCCCGCTTCACCCCGTCAGCCAGAATGTCGCCCAGCCCTTCGCGCTTGCCGATTTTGTGGATCATCGCAAGCATCGCATCCGCATTGCCCCAGGTCAGGTCGATGCCGTCAGTATCCTCTGCGGTCAGAATGCCGTTCTCGTAGCACTCCATGGCAAAGGCAATGGAGACACCCGCGGAGATGCCATCCATCACATAGCGGTTGACCCACTGGGACGCCTCGGCCACCGCGGCCAAATCGCCGACGCCGCACAGGGAACCGAGCGCGCCGATAATCTCGTATTCCATCCCGCCGTACTTGGCCGACACCCCCCGCTCTGCGACCTCCACCTCCCGCTTGCAGGCCACATTGCAGGAGAAGCAGGTGCCCCGGTTGACAAGAATTGTGTTGGACATTGTAATGCCAGAGATTGCCTTGGCGTGCTCGAAAGAGCCGTTGCGGAAGTTATTGGTGGGCAGAATTCCGTCTGCGTCCAGCCCTTCTATCCCGCCGGATGTCCCGTGCAGGTGCATTCCGTCGGTTTCCTGATCATAATGTTCCCGGAACCAGCGCAGCACGCCGGTGGCATCTTCCCGGCTGGCAGGGGCGATGCGCTCCCGGCCACGCACGACAATCGCCTTCAATTTCTTGCTGCCCATCACTGCGCCCAGACCGGCCCGCCCGTGGAAGTGGCGCAACTGATTCACAATCGCCGCATACAGAACTTTGTTTTCCCCGGCGGGACCGCACTGGAGGACGGCGATGCGCTTGTCGTTGAGGTCAGCTTCCAGGGCATCCTGCACTTCACCGGCCATCTGGCCCCAATATTTGCTGGCGTCGCGGATTTCGCACTCGCCGTCGTGGACATAGAGATAGACGGGCGTGGGCGATTCGCCGTGGACGATAATGCCATCAAAGCCCGATCGCTTCAATTCCGGTCCCCAATAACCGCCCGCTTCCGCTTCGCCAAAACCACCGGTCAGGGGCGATTTGGCCGCGGCTGTGTAGCGGTTGGCCCCGGAGAGAGGCAAGCCGTTGATCACACTGGTCATAAAGATCAGATTGTTCTCCGGGCCGAGAGGATCGATGCCGGGCTTGAGGTCGCGCAGCATAAAATAGGTAGAGAGTGCACCACCGCCCAGATATTTGCGGTAGATGATCTCGTCCGGTTCTTCGACCCAACTACGTCCTTCGGTCAGGTCCACATGCAAAATTTTGCCGTTGTAGCTTTGAGCCATTTCTTGTCTCCTGTTCAAGCGGGAAATGAGGATGGAATGCGTGGGAATTTGAACAGCCTATTCTCACTATTCTATGCCTTTCCAGATTTTTCCGCAACCGCCGATCGGCCAGTATAGGGGAGACTTCAACCAACATTTCTTTCGCTCGGCAAGAAAATTTAGCGCTCGCGCCAGGCCTGGGAATCCAGCGTGAAGAGGGGCGCACCGAACTCCGCTACGCCAAACTGACCGATCTTCTCCTGCACCGGCACAGAAATCAGCCAGTCAATAAACTGATTGGCCAGGTCGTTCTGTATCTTGTCATTCTTGGCCGGGTTGACCGCAATCACACCGTAGGGATTGAAGAGGATAGCATCACCTTCGGTCAGGATGACCAGTTCTGTGCCTTCCAATGTGCGGGCCAAGTACGTAGCCCGGTCGCTCAGTGTGTATGCCTGCTGCTCATCGGCCATTGTCAATACTGCGCCCATCCCCTGACCCGCAGAGATGTACCAATCGCCAGCCGGCTCGATGGCCGCCGCCTTCCAGACGGCCTTCTCTTTGCTATGGGTTCCCGAATCGTCGCCCCGGGAGACAAAGGGGGACTGGCTCTCAGCAATTTTGCTGAAAGATTGGGCGGCATCTGTGCTGCCACCAATCCCCGCCGGATCGGATGGCGGCCCCACAACCACAAAATCGTTGAACATCACATCTTCCCGGCGCACGCCATCGCCCGCAGCCATAAAGGCATCCTCCTGCGCCCGTGCGTGGACCAACAACACATCCGCGTTGCCGTCCACGCCCAGGGCCAACGCTTGCCCCGTGCCCACAGCAATCACATCTACATTGATGCCGGTTTCTGCTTCAAAATCTGGCAGGATGACGTCCAACAGCCCGGAGTCCTGGGTACTTGTGGTGGTCGCCAGAATGATCGTCTGGGCTTCTGCCTCGGCCTGCGGGGTTGCCGGAACAATGCCCGGCGCGATGGGCTGGCAGGCTGATAACAGAGCCAGCAGGGATGCCAGAAATATAGTTTGGAAAATTCGCTTTGCCATCTGAGTCTCCTTTGTCTGAAAAGATTCGGAATCGAAAAAAGCCAACAAATTCAATAGACCATCTCCCCCCGCACAAAGGCCGCGGTGCGGGGGTCGGTTGGTTGCTCAAAGAAATCCTGCACATCGGCGACTTCGACGATGCGCCCTTCCAACAGCAGGGCCACCCGGTGGGCCAGCCGCCGCGCCTGGAAAACGTTATGGGTGACCAGAACGGTTGTGGTGCCGGATTCCCGATTGAGTCGTGTCACAATCCGCTCGATCAGCCCCACATTGTAGGGGTCCAGATTGGCTGTTGGTTCATCCATCAGCAGCACATCCGGCTGTAAGACCATTGCCCGGGCCAGAGCCACCCGCTGGGCTTCGCCGCCCGAAAGGGTGCGGGCCTGGGCCTGGGCCAGCTCGACCAGCCCGACCTCATCCAACACCCGGTCAATCTCCGCGGCCCCGTCGCGCCGTCCCCGCAAGTGCAGCCCGTAGCGCACGTTCTGATAGACGGTGCGCCGCAGCAGCACGGGCCGTTGGAAAACTGTCGTCACCCGGCGGCGCAGTGCCAGAGAAGGCTGGCGATCCGGATCGATCTGTTCGCCCAGAAAGTGAATCGTGCCCTGGCTGGGCGGCTCCAGAAAGTTGAGCAGACGCAGTAATGTACTCTTGCCCGCGCCGCTGGGACCGACCAGGGCCAAAATCTCGCCCTGGCGAATCTCCAACTCATTGACATTGAGTACCTGACGGGAGCCGTAGCTGCGGGTGACGGCTTGCAAGCGAAAGAGGGGCGTATTCATTCGTTGAGACTGCTCCCCTGCAAACGCAGCATGACCAGATTGGCAAAAAAAGTGAGGCTGAGCAGGATGATGCCCAGAGCAATCGCCAGCTCAAAATTGCCCTTGCCGGTCTCCAGGACAATGGCGGTGGTGAGAACCCGGGTGCTGTGTTCGATGTTTCCGCCCACCAGCATCACTGCCCCCACTTCTGAAATAATGCCGCCGAAACCGGCCACCACCGACACAATCACACCGGTACGGGCTTCGGCCAGAATGGCCCAGGTGGCCTGCCAGGCGGTTGCCCCCAGCCCCAGCACTTGCAGCCGCAGATTGGGGTCCACCCCCATCACCGCGGCCATTGTAAAACCGGCCACCAGCGGAAAGGCGATAATCGTCTGGGCCACAATCATCGCCGTCGGGGTGAAAAGCTCCGGTACGGCATCCAACCCCAGACTGCCCAGGGGTCCGCTGCGGGAGAGCATCAGATAGACAAACAGCCCCACCACCACCGGCGGAAAGCCCATCCCCGTATACATCACAGCGATCACCAGCCGCCGCCCGGCGAAACGGGTCAGCCCCAACAGCGCGCCCAAAGGAATGCCGACGAGTGTACTCAGGGCCAGGGCGACGCCCGACACCTGCAAAGAGAGCCAGACAATTTCGGCCAGGGCGCTATCCCCACCACCGATCAGGCGTATGGCCTCCAACAGTCCTTCAATCAGCGTGCGAATTGTCGTCTCCCCCCGGTATAGGTTCTGTCATCGGCCCTGTCATAGTTCGGCCACAATCCGGCCCATCTGCCCGGTTTCATAGCCGCCCAGCCCCTGAATTCCGTCCAGCAAGGGCTGGGGTGGCGTGTTCAACAGGCCCAGCAGGGGGCGCATTTGCGGGCTGTCATAGGCCTCCCGGCCAAAGACCAGATCGTAGCGCTCCTGAAAGAGGGGCAAAAAGCCCAGATGGAGGCTATCCGCCGCGGCCTGAATCCCCAATCCACAGTCTGCCTCGCCCCGTTCCACGGCCCCCGCCACCTGCAAATGGCTGGTCTCCCAGCGCCCATAGCCCTGAATCTGGCCCCCATCCAGCCCCAGCCAGGCCAGCTCGGCATCCAGCAGCAGGCGGGTCCCCGCGCCGGGCTGACGATTGACCATCACCACATCCGGGCGCAGCAGATCCGCCAAGCCCTCGATGCCTTTGGGGTTGCCCCGCGCCACAAACAATCCCTGGGTGCGCCTGACAAATTCCACCACCACCACCCGGCAGCCGTGGGGAACCAGCAGTCGGCGGATGTGGGCGAGGTTGAATTCGCCGCTCTCCGGGTCGAAGAGATGGACACCGGCCAGATGGGCCTGCCCCCGGCGCAGGGCCAGCAGCCCGGCCATACTGCCCACGTGGGCTGAGACCAGATTCACTCCTGGGTGTGCCCGGTGCAGGGCGTCGGCCAGCAGTTCCAGGCTCATATCGTGGCTGCCCACGGCCACAATTGTGTGGGACGGCTCTTCGCTGGCATCCAGCGCTGCGGAGAGAAAGGGGCGGGCTACGGGCGCTGTGGATGGCTGGGAATGCAGCACAGCGAGCAGAGTTTCGGCCTCGCGCACGTTGCAGCGCAGACCGGGCAGGGCCGGGTACATCTCTGGGCGGCGGCTGACAAGCGTGGCGTCCAGACGCAGAGCGTGGGCAGCCAGCAGGAGGCTGTGGGTGTCTGGCCCAACCGTAGCCCGCTCCCAGAGAGTGGCAATCTGACCCAGTTTTTGGGCTGTCTCGGCGTCAAAGTTTGCTACAGTCAGCGGCAGGAGGAACTGTTCTAATGCGCGCCGGTTCTGTTCCGGGTGGCGGCTGTTCTGGGCACGGGCTTCCAACGCGGCTACGGTAATTGACGAAACAGCCAGTTCCCCCGGTTGAAAAGGGGCCAAGGCGGCGGGCAGTGCCGGTGGTTTTTCCCCGATGAGGTAAAGGCAGAACGAAGTGTCCAGCAGAAGACGCACACCTATCACAACCCTACTCCCCGTCGTCTGCGCTGAAGTCTGGGCTAAATTGGGGCAGACTGTCGATCAACACCTGCCAGGGCGTCTGATAGGGAAGCAGCACAACTGCGTCTCCCATCCGGCGGATATAGACCTGGTCCCCTTCAAAGCGGTATTCTTTGGGCAGGCGCACAGCTTGACTGTTGCCGTTGGGGAAGAGTTTCGCTGTGTCCACAGAAGACTCCCTATATCTACTTCAGAAAATATATATGAATAATATATACCACAAGAGACAAAAAGAAAAGCGACAACGCCGCTTATTTGTACTTTAACTATTGCAACTCCCGGCTACAATTCGGCCAACACCTGGCCCATCTGCTGGGTAGTATACCCCCCCAAAGCCTGTACTGCCTGGATAAATGTCTCATCCTGGCCCTGAACGAGTGCCAACAACGGTGCAAGAAGCTCGCTCTCGTAGTATTCCACAGGGATCACCAGATCGTAGCGTTCATCAAAAAGCGGCACAAAGTCCAATTCCAGGGCGCGGGCCGCAGCCAGAATGCCCAGCCCCACATCGGCCGCACCACTTTTCACAGCCGCGGCCACGGCCAGATGGGTATATTCCTGGCGCTCGTAGCCGCTAATCTGCCGGGGATTCAGTCCCCGCTTTGTCAGGGCATAGTCGAGCAGCACACGGGTTCCCGCGCCCCGCTGCCGGTTGACGAAGGCCATATCTGCCCGCAGCAGGTCTTCCAGGCTATGAATGGCTTTCGGATTGCCTTTGGGAACCATCAGCCCCTGGCCCCGATTGACAAAACCGAGGAGCACCACCCGCACGCCGTGGGGGGTGAGCAGGCGGCGAATGGAACCGGTGTTGTATTCACCGCTCTCCTCGTCCAGCAGATGGGAACCAGCCAGATGGGCCTCGCCCCGTTGCAGGGCCAGCAGCCCGCCCAGGCTGCCCACATGGGCAGAGGAGAGGGTGCGCCGGGGCTGGCCCTGGCGCAGACGGTCGGCCAGCAGGTCAAGGGTCAGGTCGTGGCTGCCGATGGCGACGATTGTGCTGTCGATGCTGGAAAGAGGGCGCAGCAGCTCCACTTTCACCTTTTCGCCGGCGTCGTGGCCTTCGGAAAAGCGGGGAATCTGCACCACCCCGTCGGCTTTGACGAGAGACATCAGCACGCCGGCGCCCCCGGCCAGGGGCGTCGCCACCAGCCGCTCGCCCACTTTGCCCAGCGTCACCCGCAGGAAGTGATCCTCGCCCAGGGGGGAGAGGGTCTTGCGGGTCAATATGGCCTCAATCGTCGGCTTATCCGGCAACTCAAGCCCCTGCCAGCGGTAGAGCAACGGTTTCACCAGCAGATCGAAGGTCATCGCCGCGGAGACGGGATAGCCAGGGATGCCCACCAGCGCTTTGCTCTGCCCGGATGGCAGATGGGCCACGCCCAGCACCACCGGATGGCCGGGACGGATGGCGATGCCGTGGACGCGCAATTCGCCCAACTCCTGGACAATCGCCGAGGTGTAGTCCTCCGAGCCAGCCGAGGAACCGGCGTTGATGGCGACCAGATCGTGGCTTTCCAGGGCAGCAGATACGGCGTCCCGGATGGCGGCGTAGTTGTCCCGCACAATCGGCAGGCGGGTGACGATACAGCCCGCCTCCTCGGCCTGTGCGCCCAGCATCAGGGAATTGTATTCGATGATGTCCCCCGGCTTTAGTTCGCTGCCGATGGTGACCAGTTCCGTGCCTGTGGGCTGGATGGCGACCCGAGGCCGCCGGTAGACGGTGACTTCTGTGTGGCCGCTGCCCGCGATCGCGCCCAAATCCTGGGAGCGCAACCGCTGGTTGGCGGGCAACACCAGCTCCGACGCCACAATGTCCTCCCCCATGGGGCGCACATACGTCCAGGGCGCGGAGGCGGCCAGAATCTCGATGTATTCCACCCCATCACGGCTCACCGGCTGGGTCTGCTCGATCATCACCACCGCGTTCATCCCGGCGGGCAGGGGATCGCCTGTGTCCACGGGGAGAGCCTGCTCGCCCAGGCGCAGGAGAAGAGGCGAAGTTTCGGTAGCACCCCGGGTCTCCTCGCTGCGCACCGCGTAGCCGTCCATGGCCGCGGCGTGGTAATGGGGCGACGAAATGAGCGCCCAGACCGGCTCGGCAGTGACCCGGCCCAGAGCGTCGGTCAGGGGGATGCTCTCTTTGCTCAGCGGCGCGAGCAGACCGGCCGCACCCAACGCGCTGTGCCAATCGGCAATGGCTTCGTCCAGGGGTACGTCGTGGAGGTAGATGTTGCGTTCGTAGGTATTAGCCATAGTGGAATGCTATCTTGGGAAGAATGGAACGCGGACGACGCGGAATGGGCGGATAAGAGCGGATGGAATCTATGCAAATCTGCGGCCATCTGCGCAATCTGCGTTCAAAAATTCAGTGCAAAAAGACCGTCACCCACGCGCCCTCGCGAATGCCGTTGGCGTTGAGATCGATCTTCACAGTGCCGTCGGCGTGGACGAGGGTGTAGATGAGGTTGGACTTGCCAAAGACAGGCACGGCCCACAATTCGCCGCCCCGCTCCTCCACCCGCACCTGGACGTAATCCTCGCGCCCAGCAGAAGAGGCGATGTTGCGGGCCAGCTTCGCCTGTACCTGCTGCTTGGGCTGTTCGGTGGCGCCCAATAGCAGGCGGATGGTGGGTGTCACCATCAAATCAAAGATAACCATTGCTGAAACCGGATTGCCGGGCAGTCCAAAAATCGGTTTGCCGCCGGCCACAGCCACAATTGTCGGCTTGCCGGGGCGTACACTCAACCCGTGGGTCAGCACCCCCGGCGTGCCCAGCCCGGCGATGACCTGTACGCTCAAATCCCGGTAGCTGACCGAACTGCCCGCGGAGAGGACAACGATATCGGCTTCGGCGTGGGCGCGGGCTGCGGCAGCTTCCAGGGCTTCCCGCTGGTCCGGTACAATGCCGTAGAGAATCGGCTCGCCGCCGGCCCGTCGGGTCAATCCGGCCAGGGTGTAAGAATTGATGTCCCGCACCTGGCCCGGCGCGACGGGTTGATCTGGGGCCACCACTTCGTCACCGCTGGAGATGATCGCGACACGGGGCGGTACGGCCACCGTCACCGATGTAATGCCCAGGGCCAGCAGCCCACCGATGTCCTGGGGGCGCAGGCTGTGTCCCGCAGCCAGAATCGGGTCGCCGGTGCGGATGTCCTCGCCAATTTGGATGACATTTTCGCCCTCGGCCACGGGTCGCAGCACTTCGATGCTGGCCGCGTCCACGGTCTGGGTATTCTCCACCATTACCACTCCGGTGGCCCCGGCGGGAACCATCCCGCCCGTGTGGACCAGGGCTGCCTCGCCCATGCCCAATTGTATAGCAGTGGTGCGGCCCATCGCCACCTCACCGATGACCGTCAAAAAGGCGGGCAGGCTGCTCGACGCGCCGTAGGTGTCGGCCGCGTTGACTGCGTAGCCGTCGACGGTGGAACGGGGAAATTCGGGCAAATCCTGGGGAGAAGCCAGGGATTGGGCCAGCACCCGGTCCAGTGCATCAACCGCGGGAATCTGCTCAACCCGGATGTGAGGGGTGAAGTGCTGGCGCAGTAGTTGCCAGGCGTCGGGCGGGGTGCGGACTGTAAAAAACTCGGACATAAGTGCATCGGCCAGGGGTGGAAGGTCTGTCTATCGAATGGATTCACGATAGCACAAAGAGGCGTGAAATGGGAAACGGGAGAGTGTGACAGCGAATGGAGCAGTCGATGAGTAAAGGGTTCGTTGCTGTGGCTGAAACAGGAAAAGCCACTTGACATAAGCCCAGAGATTGAGCAGGAGAAAGGCCAAGGCCATCCAAAAGAGACGTAAATGGGCGGATTTCGAAGTGGTGCGAGCCCGCACCGTATTCATCATGCGCTAGCTGGCTTCGATGGCAAAGCGGCAGCGATATTCCTCAAAGACCTAAAGGGGTGGAAGGAAAAGTTGGCCGATAACCACATAGGCAAAACGGCACAGCCCATGGCGTTTGTAGCGTCCTTATACTGTACTTGCAGACAATCATCAAAGGCAGGGTGGATGCTCCCTATTTCTGGCTCTGGCGTATACAGGTGGTTTGACGACTCTTGCGTCCAGTCATCAATTGGCGTGAACCCCCCTTTGCTCCACGAACGACCAGTGGCAGAATCGTAGCAAAAGACTTGTCGCTCAGGTAGTCCACGACCCCGTTGTTGTCAAAGCCACGGTTATGGTTGCACAAAAGTTACGTTAAGCAATTTGCTCGTTCCTGTCTGACAGCAATTCCAAATTTGACAGAAATAGAACGCGGATGACGCTGATTGGACAGATCAAAGCGGATAAAAGCCAAAACCTGCGCCGTAAAATCCGCAAAAATCCGCTCCATCCGCGTGATCCGCGTTCTATATTTGGAACTGCTGCCTGTCTGAACCGACAAGCCCCTTTTTACGTTCCTTGTGGTATACTGGATCGGTTGATTTTCTCTGCTCTTCTTCGTGGCTTTGTGCCTTTGTGGTTTGCCTGTTTGGAGTCTCTCTGTGTCGGAAGAACATCGCTTTGATATTACTGAATTTGAGATGGTGGAAGGCCGCGCCATCGACGTGGCCGAGTTTTTTGGCGAGGGGGGCAATATCGCCCCGCCCAGGGAGGATCACCGCAGCGGCTACGTGGCGGTGATTGGCCGCCCCAATGTGGGCAAATCCACCTTTCTGAATCGGGTGCTGGGCCAGAAAATAGCTATCGTCAGCAGCAAACCCCAGACCACCCGCGACCGGATTTTGGGCATCCACACCGGCGAGAACGCCCAGATTATCTTCCTGGACACACCGGGCATCCACAACCCCAAGAACAAATTGGGCAAGCGGATGGTGCAGGTGGCCGAAGATGCGATCTCCCGGGACGCGGATGTGGTGCTCTGGCTGGTGGATGTGAACACGCCGCCCACGGACGAGGAGCGGATGATCAGCGAGCGGCTACAGACGCTGCACAAGATTACGCCTCTGCCCCTTCTGCTCATCGGCTTCAACAAAATGGACGAGTGGCACAAGAGCGATGAACTTCTGCGCCAGCGGGCCGCCGAATACCGGGCGTTGTTGGAATGGCTGATGGACAAAGAAGACGACGACGGCCAGGAAGAGATTCCCATCTATACAATCAGCGCGGCCAACGGCCTGGGCATCGACGATCTGCTCATCGACCTGCGGGAATTTCTGCCCGAAGGTCCCGGCTACTATCCCGACGATCAGGTGACGAATCTCAACCTGCGCTTTCTGGTCACAGAGGCGATTCGGGAGCAAGCGCTCAATCTGCTCCACCAGGAAGTGCCCCACAGCATCGCCGTGGGTGTCACCGACTGGGAGGAGCGTGACGAGAATATGACGTACATCGCAGCGACGATTTATGTGGAGCGCCACTCCCAAAAGGGCATTGTGTTGGGCCAGAAGGGGTCGATGATCAAACAACTGGGCCAGGCCGCCCGCCCGCAGATCGAAGAACTGGTGGGCACAAAAGTCTATCTGGAGCTTTGGGTGAAGGTGCTGGAGAAGTGGCGGGCCAAAGAGAATCTGCTGCACCGGATGGGCTATAGCTAATGCAGAGTGCGGAATGGGGAAGAAAATAGTGAATGGTGAATAGTGAACTGGACGTTCGGTGAAATTGGACAGCAAAAGCGAGATTGATGATACTCGTTAGTTATGGCGAACATACCGGACGGAACCAAACCAACCATTGAGCGGGTGGATGACATACCAGTCATCTACGGGATGCTGGAACAG
>CAMDQF010000110.1 GCA_945905745.1 Litorilinea aerophila | reverse complement strand
AGGACGGAGCGTACGACGACGCCGAAGGCTCTGGGGTCGTGCCACTGGGTGGGGCGGAAGTCCAGGTCCAGAATCACATCCGTGCCCACCTGCCGGGCGATCTCCGCGCCGTGCATGGTGGCGCTGCGGCTTGGCTCTTTGCTCAGATTTGTGCCCGCAAACTGGAAGACTTTGCTGTCGGCGATGGGCGCGGCCAGCACGTCGTCAATCGTCAGCTCGATGTCCGCGCAGTTGTCCCGGTAGTAGACAAGCGGGAATTTGTCCGGCGGCTCGATGCCCAGCACAACTGCGCTGGTGCGGTGGCCCGGTTTGCGCACGGTGTAGGTGGTGTCTACGCCCTCTTTGTCCAGAAATGCCTGGATGAAGTCACCCACCGGGTCCACGCCCAGGCCAGTGAGCAGGGCGGTCTTCAGTCCCAGCCGTCGCGCGCCTACGCTGATATTCGTCGGCGAGCCGCCCACGTAAGCGGCGAAGCTGGTGATTTCGGGAAAGGGCGCGCCCACGTCGTTGCTGTAGAGATCGATGGACGAGCGGCCCATGTGGAGGGAGTCGAAGGTGCGAGATTGGTTAGTCATTGGGGGATTCCTCATCGGTGGTGCGTGGTGCGTTGTGCGTGAACTGGTAGTCGGGCAGTGGGACGTTTTTTAATAATTCTTGGAGTGGCGTGGTGGCGTATTCTGCGCTTTCTTCGCGGATGCTTTCGCCGCGGTATTTGGGGATCATCCGTAGTAAGTTACGAATGATTTGGGCGGAAAGTTTGAGGCGGTGGCTGGTGATTTCGGGGCCGAGGACGTGGCGGGCTTTGAAATACCAGTCACGGGTCCCCCGGGCGGAGCCGAGCGCATATTCGTAGAAACGGGCCTGATCTTTGCCAGATGCACGGCTGTAGCCTTCGCAAGTATTGGCACTGATACTGCCCGATGCCCGGTACAACTGATCCGACAGCGAGCGAGTCGGCGGTTTGAGCGTCAACTTCAGCGCATCGTACCAGGCCAGATCGCCCAAAAACAGCCCCAGCCGATAGACTTCCGTCTTCCAGATCGGATCGTCGGTTATCTCCGCAGGCACCTCCGCCAACCACTCCTGATAATTCATTGCGACCGTCTCCCCCACAGGTTCACGTACCACGTACCACGCACCACGTCCTCAATAAAGCGGCAACGGATTCACACGGATAAGATTGAGGAATCCGTGTAAATCCGCTGTTTCCGTGGCAACCGCGTCCATCTATTTTATGCCGGGCGGCGGGCAAAGTAGAGATAATCCAATTGCTCGGTCGGGTGACCCAACTGAAAGAGCGTCGGCGTCATTTGGGAGCGGTGTTCAGTGGCGTGGTTCGTCACGTGGCGGAGCAGATCGCCCAGGTTGAAAGCGTAGGGCTTCCCGGCTGTATCCCGATAGATGATGTCCGAGGCCAACTGTTCGTCGGTCAATGTAGCCACATATTCCCGAAGCTCGGCCCGCACCGGGTCCCACTGCCGCCGTAAATCGGCCAGATCGGTCACACTCTCCTGGGCGGGCAGGGCCGACGGGGAGACGCCCCGGCAGCGTTGTAGCCAAATCCAATCCGCCCCGTAGCTATGCACAGCCAGCCCGTGGATCGAGTGCCAGAAGAAAGGTCGCTCCGCAAAATACTCCTCATCGCTCAACGCGGCCAGGCTGGGAAAGACCCGCTGCCACGCCCATTCGTTGTATTCGAACATCCGCAGGATAGCGTTCTGTGTCATTCCTCGTTCCTTTTCGGTGAAATGAGATTGAGAGATTGAGAGATTGTGTCTTGCGCGCCAATCCCCAATCTCTTAATCTCCCAATCTCCAATCTCTAATACCCCAAAGATTTGTTCACCATATTCTCCAACGGTTCCCCGGCCAGATAGTGGCGCAGATTCGTCTGTAACTGCTGCATCACATTTGTGTGGGTCTGGCGGGATGTGGGCGAGCAGTGGGGGGTGATAAAGAGCCGGGGCGCATCCCACAGGGGATTGTCCGCAGGCAGGGGTTCCACATCGGTCACATCCAGCGCCGCGCCCAGCAGCCGACCGCTCTTCAGTGTCTCGATCAGTGCGGGTTCGTTGACAATGCCGCCGCGCGAGACGACCATAAAAATGGCCGAATCCTTCAACAATTCCAGTTCCCGCGCACCAATCATTCCGCGCGTTTCGGGAGTGATGGGCACAGTCACCACCACCACATCGGACCGCTCCAGCAGGCTGTCCAGACCGTCCAGCAGATTCACTTCATTCACGTAGTCAGGTTTGGCCACCGGGTGCGCGTCCACTGCGATCACATCCATCTCGAAGGCTGCGGCCCGGGAGGCAATGTTGCGCCCGATGTTGCCCAGGCCGACGATACCCATTGTCAACCCGGCCAGCCCGGTGAAGGGCAGGTCGGCCCCCCGAATCCACTCGTGGCGTTTCTGGGCCTCGTAGAGTTCGTCAAAGCGCCGGGCCAGATGGACGAGCATCCCAAAGGTGTGCTCGGCGATGGTGCTGGCATGGGCGCCCCGGGTGTTAGTGACAGTAATGTTGGTGGCGGGTAGACCGGGCGCATTGCGCATCCACTCTACGCCCGCGCTGGCCGAGGCAATCCACTTCAGGCTGGTCAGCCCTTCCAGCAACTGCTGATCCACAGGGCCAAAGGCGACCTCTGCGTCCGCGCCGACGGCGATGACCTCTTCCGGCGTCGCGCCGGTGACAAACTCGACTTGGGGAAAGGCATCGCGGAACATATCCACGTAGTGGCCTACCCAGGATGTGGTGATGACAACTTTCATTGGGATTCCTCCGGTTTGGTTGGGGGTGGTCAGAAGAAAGGGTGATAGCCGTTCAGATCGGCAGGCGTCACTATAGCACAGGATGGGCGGCTACTCAACCGGAAGAAAACGCTTGGCGATGAATGGTTAAGTTACACGACGGGTTGACACCCATAACGACGAAACCAGGAACCCGGGCGTCGCAAGCGGCATAGGGACGTAGATTGCGCAGATTGAATCCGCGTGAATCTGTCCTTTCCGTCTGATCCGCGTTCCACTTTCAGAACGGGCTACACCACCTGATTGCGCAAAGTCTCCCTGCCTTCCCCCAACCGTGCCAGATTCTCCAGCAGAATATCGATCACATTCTCCTCGTACATCCGGGTTTCGCCCGCGGTGTGGGGGGTGATCAGCACATTCTCCATATCCCAGAAGGGGGAATCCCCAGGCAATGGCTCGTCCCAGAAGTGGTCGATGGCCGCGCCGGCGATTGTGCCGTCCTGCAATGCAGTCAACAGCGCGGGTTCGTCCACGCAGCGCCCCCGGGCCATATTGATCAGGTAAGCGCTGGGCTTCATTACGTCAAAGGCTGTGTCGTTGATGAGATTCGTCGTCTCCGGTGTCAGTGGACAGGTGAGGGCCACGAAATCGGCCTGGGGGAGCAGATTCAGCAGCCGATCTGGGGTGTGTACTTCGTCCGCCACACCGGTCACTGTGGACGGGTTGCGTTTGGTAGCGATCACCCGCATATCAAAGGCTTTCGCCAGCTTTGCCAGCCGGGAGCCAATCGCGCCCAGCCCGACAATCAGCAGTGTCTTGCCGCCCAGTTCGTCCTCCCGCTGGGAGAGGTCGGAGATCATCCCCCGCCAGACGTGGCCGCGCTGATTGTCACGCCCGCTGTGGAGTTGGCGGGCCAGGGCCAGAATGCAGGCGATGGCGTGCTCGCTGACCGCGTTGCGGTTGACGCCGCTGGCGTTGGCCAGGCGGATACCCCGTGCGCCCAGCGCAGCCTGATCGAACTGATCCACCCCCGCGCCGATGGACTGGATAAAACGCAGTTTGGTCGCCTTTTCCAGCAGACTGTTCTGCCAGAAGCCGGAGACCACCAGCACGTCCGCCTCTGGCAGTCGCTCGGCCAAGTCGGCGCGGGACCAGACTTGGAAGTGTTCGATGCCTGTGTTGCGTCTGGCAAAGGTGGATTCCATCTGATAGGCCACGTGGGCGAAGCAGAGGGTCAGATCGGTGGGGGAAGGGAAGGGGCCAGGCATTGGATATCCTCAACTTTCGTGGGTGGTGGTTGGCGTATGCACTCAGTATACCGCTTGGTGCGACTGAGAAAAAATACTCTGCTTCCGGGGCCGACGAATCGTTTGCGCCGAACAGCCCGACAACCCGCCCGCAATCGTCTGCGCATAGACTTTTCAGCGCTGCTTCCCCTCTGCCTATCCAACACTCCAACGGAGGTGTGACCTTATGTACGAACTAAGCAACGATCTGAAGATGCTCCGGGAATTGGTCCGGGATTTTACCGCCCAGGAGATCACACCCAAAGCCGGGCATTACGACGTGAGCGGCGAATGGCCCTGGCCGATATTCCAAAAGGCGCGGGAGGTGGGGCTGGTCAATCTGAATATCCCGGAGGAATATGGCGGAATCGGCGCGTCTGTGCTGGAAGAGTGCCTGATCGCCGAGGAGATGGCCTATGGCTGCTCCGGGATTCAGACCGCGCTGATGCTGAATCAACTGGCGATGTTGCCGATTCTGATTGGGGGCAGCGATGCCCAGAAGAAGAAATACTTTCCCTGGCTGGTGGAAGAGGGCAAAGTCGCGGCCTATTGTATGACAGAACCGGATGCCGGCTCGGATGTGGCGGGCATCAAAACCACGGCCATCCGCCAGGGCGACAAATATATCCTGAACGGTTCCAAGACCTGGATTACCGACGGCCCGGTTGCCAGCTTCTTTACCGTCTTTGCCAAGACCGACCCGGATGCCGGCCACAACGGAATGAGCTGTTTCATTGTGGAGCGGGCGTGGCCGGGTGTCAGCACCAGCAAACCCTTGGAAAAGATGGGCCAACACGCGGCCCAGGCCTGCCAGGTCTTCTTTGAGAATGTGGAAGTGCCCGAGGCCAATCTGCTGGGCACAGAGGGGCGGGGATTTATGATCGGGATGGGCGTTTTTGACAAGAGCCGTCCACCGGTGGCTGCTGCTGCGCTGGGGGTGGCCCGCCGTGCCCTGGACGAATCCGTGCGCTATGCAGGCGAGCGGACTGCCTTTGGTCAGCCCATCTCGCGCTTCCAGGGGGTGGGCTTTATGCTTTCGGATATGGCGATCCGGGTAGAGGCAGGCCGCCATCTGGCCTACAAGTCGGCCTGGGATGTGGACAGCGGCCAGCGCAATACGATGTCGGCGGCTATGGCAAAGTCGTTCTGTGCGGATGCCGCTATGCAAAACGCCACGGACGCGGTACAGGTTTTTGGGGGCAACGGCTACAGCCGGGAGTATCCGGTGGAGAAACTGATGCGGGATGCCAAAATCTACCAGATTTACGAAGGCACCACCCAAATTCAGAAGCAGATTATCCTGCGCGAGTTGTACCGCTAGGGCGGAGAGGATTGGACGCAGATGACGCTGAAAGGACTGATAAACGCAGATGAAAATCCGCATGAATCAGTTTTTTCAGCGTCATCTGCGTCCTCCCCTCTTACTCCGCCACTTTGCGGGCCAGGAGTGCAATTACGGGCACGTCGAAGTGCAGTTCGCCGTTTTGCCGCCGCACATGCAACCCCGCGGCGTCGGTTTCGATACTGGCTTCTAACATTTCGATGACGGCCAGGCGGGTGGCATCGTCCACAGCGATTGAATCCAGCCACTCGGACGCTTTGCGTTCCACTACCCAGCTTTGCTCCTTTTCCACCAGAAAACCACTCTGTTGGAGCAGTGCTGTCCATTGGGCCTGGGTGCGGATGGTGGTGTGAGTGGGGTTGCGTTTGCTCTCGATGGCGTTTTGGGTGGCCCGCTTTACAGCATCGGGTGAGCCGTTAACGTCGATGAGGATCAGTGTGCCCTGGGCTGGCAGAACCCGGTGGAGTTCGCGCAGGGCGGGCAGGGGCTTGGCCAGATGGTGGAGCAGGTGTACGCAGAGGGCTACGTCGAAGCGTCCATTGACGAAGGGTAAGGCGTGTACAGGGGCCAGGCGGAAGTTGACCCGCTGCAAGCGGGTGTCCTGTGTAGCCAATCGTAAAGACTCTGCCCGCTCCAGCATTCCAGGGCTGACATCCACACCCACCACCTCGGAGACCCCAGCCAGCGCCAAGTCCAGAGCCAGCCGCCCGGAGCCAGCACCGGCCAGGAGCAGGCGACGGCCCTCCCCCAGCTCGCCAAAGCGGTAGAGCATCTCTCCGTTCACCTCTCTGGATGCCGAACCACTGCCATCTGTCAGATGGCTGCTCTCCTGCCTCAACCGACGGGCCAACTGGTCATAGAAGCGGGCTGATTTCTCGCTCTCGGCTGCCAAATCCTTTTCAGCCAATCGGTCCGGGTCTGCGGCATCTGTCGGGGGCATGCGGGGTGGGCGTACTGGTTGGGGCAAATGTTCTGTCCGGTTGGAATAGGCCAGAGACCAACGGTTGTCGTGGTATTGCAGCTCGGTCAGGGAGGTCAGCCCAATTTGGATACCTGACTCGGGGCTGCCGGTAAAGCTGCGGACAATTGTGGCGATGGCAGTGCTACTGGCCACAAGCAGGGTGGTTTTTCCCCAACGCTCTGCTAAAATACGCTGGCAGGCTTCCAGCATTCCTTCGGCATAGGCGGAATAGCGGGCCAAAGATTCTGGCCCCAGGGAGGCGATGCTGGCCTGGGGTGGCTCCAACGCCCACTCTGCTTCACCACCTCTGGGCAAGTAGCTGAGCACCTGCGAAGACAACCCCAACCGCTGGCCGATCCGTTGGGCTGTCAACCGGGCGCGCAGAGGGCTGTCAGTCAACAGAGCATCGATATCCTCGTGTTCATATAGCCACTGGGCCAGGGCCGTTGTCTCTTCCCAGCCGCGGGCCGAAAGCCCTATTTCGTCTGGCGAAAGATGGGAAGCCCGGCTTTGCACATTCTGTGCATGGCAGGCCAGCAATAGGCGTGTGGGGTGATTGGGGGCTATGTCTGGGTGCAGGCGGCTGGCAAAGTAGACTCCCTGCCTTTTTTGTTCTGTCGCTGCCGGGGTTGGTTGGGCTGGGCGGTTCTCTGTCATTCGCTCTGCTGCTCTTTGCTACCGCATGAAAAAGGAACGAATCTCTGCCCGATCATACCAGACGCGGAATGGCGTGCAAAGAAGGCTTGCGCCTGTCGTTGACATTACCTGGTTTTTTCAGTACAATCCATTTAGCTGTATAGATGGAAACTGACCTCTATCATTTCTTCATCCTGTTCGCTCACTGCTCCGAATTCCACCCCAAATTCGCGGTAGGAAGAATCTCAACTGGGATTCGGAGTATTCAATACTGGCAATGGCATTCACTGGCGCAAAGCGCTGCAATTGCTGCCTTGGCTTCCGGTAATGCCTTCATCCACCCATATACCCTGTGAAATGAGGAGAATCAATGGCTAAGTTCACCACTTCGCAACTTCGCAATGTGGCTGTAGTCGGGCACGGCAGTTCCGGCAAGACCTCGCTGGTGGAAGCGCTGCTTTTTAATTCTGGGGTTCTCTCCCGCATGGGCCGGGTCGAGGATGGGACAACCGTCTCCGACTGGGACGTGGAAGAGCATCGCCGGGGCATCTCCATCAACCTTTCTGTCGTGCCCGTCACCTTCAAAGATGTCAAACTGAATCTGGTCGACACCCCTGGCTATCTCGATTTTATGGGGGAAGTGATCAGCGCGCTGGCCGTCTGCGAGGCTGGGCTGGTGCTGGTGGATTCGGTCGCCGGTGTGGAGGTGGGCACGGAGATGGCCTGGGATCGGCTGAATACGGCCAACAAACCCCGGCTGGTCTTTGTCAATAAAATTGATCGGGAGAATGCCAACTATCAGCGGGTTTTGACCGATCTGCGCGAGACTTTCAGCGATAGTACAATTGTGCCCTTTCAACTGCCCATCGGTTCGGCGGAGACCTTCAGCGGTGTGGTGAATCTGGTGGACATGAAAGCCTATATGGGACGAGAAGGTACACCGGCTGCGATTCCCGCCGAGATGATGCCCCAGGTGAATGAGGCCCGTCAGTTTTTGGTGGATAGTGCGGCTGAGGCCGACGACGAGCTGATTCTGAAATATCTGGAGGGCGAAGAGCTGACCGAAGACGAGGTCCGCCACGGGCTGCACGACGGGGTAAAGGCTGGGCATATTGTCCCCGTCTTTTGCGGCACAGCCACGGCCAACATCGGTCTCTACAGCTTGATTCGGGCTTTGACCCACTATGTACCGGCCCCGGACGAAACCAATGTGTCTGGCCTGAAGAACGGGGAAGCGGTCCGTGTGGGCAACAACGCCAACGACATCACCAGCGGCTTTGTCTTCAAGACGATTGTGGATCGGTATGTGGGTCGCATGAATTATGTGCGTATTTTCTCCGGCACATTGAAAAAAGACGATCATCTGCGCAACCAACGGACAGGCAAAGACGCGCGAATACAGAATCTCTTTTCTGTGGTCGGCAAAGATTTGAGTGCTATCCCGGATCTGGTGGCGGGTGACATTGGGGTTGTGACGAAATTGGACGAGTTGCTCACGACGGATACATTGGCCGATCTTTCCACCTCTCTCAAAATCATCGAACCCGACTATCCCAAGCCTCTGTACACCGTAGCCGTAGTTCCGGCTACCAAAGCTGACAGCGCCAAAATGAGCCAAAGTCTCCATGCGCTGATTGAGGAAGACCCTACTCTTTCTGTGGAGTATGTGCAGGCCACAAAGCAGAACGTTCTGCAGGGGATGGGTGAGTCCCATATTGATGCTGCTATCCACAGCTTGGAGTCGAAATTCGGTGTGAGGGTGGAGACCTCCCTGCCTAGAGTCTCGTACCAGGAGACTGTTACCCGCAATGGCAACGCCCATTATCGCCATAAGAAACAGACTGGCGGTGCGGGTCAGTTTGCCGATGTCGAGCTGCGGGTGGAGCCGCTGGAGCGGGGCGCAGGTTTTGAATATGCCAGCGAGGTTTTCGGCGGTGCCATTCCTACCACCTTTATCCCTTCGATCGAAAAGGGTATACGCCAGGTTTTGGACCAGGGGGTACTCGCTGGCTATCCGATTGTGGATGTGAAAGCGGTTGTCTACGATGGCAAATACCATCCGGTGGATTCCAAAGACATTGCCTTCCAGACCGCCGGACGCGAGGGTTTCAAACAGGCCATGCGCGAAGCCGGACCAGCCCTGCTAGAGCCGATCTACAATATTCAGGTCACTGTGCCCGATGAGTATATGGGCGATGTGATGGGCGATCTGAATACCCGGCGTGGGCGGGTGCAGGGGATGGAGCAGCGCGGCAACCGGACGATTGTACGGGCGCAGGTGCCCCTGGCCGAAATTCTGCGCTATGGCACAGACCTGCGCTCTATGACCCAGGGCCGGGGTATTTATGCGATCGACTTTGATCACTACGAGCCGGTACCCAGCCATCTGGTCGACAGCATCGTAGAGCACCACAAGCAGGAACACGAAGAGATTCATGACTAGCGCGTATCTGTTCGGGTAGATTGACGAAAAAGGAGGAGGGCAGCTAGCTGCCCTCCTCCTTTTTCGTCAAAGTATTGCCACGCCTCCATGCGCCGCCCCTGCGCCACTACTGCAACATCTTGGCACAGAATGGGGGCAATTCCAGCCTGAGCCAATCCAATTCAACCCGAATGCGGGGCAGCAGTAGAGCAATCGCCGCATCCTGCCGCTTCTCTGCCAGTGCCTCTGCTTCGGCACACAGGGCTGACAGGCTCTCGGCACTGAACATAAGACTGCTTGACTTGAGCGAATGGGCTAACCTACGCGCGGCTGAAAAGTCTTTTGTCGCCAATCCGTCTACTATCTCTTTGTGCAGATTGTCCGCACTGTCGAGAAACAAATTCACCATTTGCAGGAAAACCTCTTTGTCATTCCCGATGGCATCCACAACATATGCTTGAATCGTCTCGGTCTGCAAGGGCAGATGCCTATCTTCGTTCGATTTCATTCAGCCGTTGCCTCTGACCATTTGGTTCGCTGTTCACTGAGTATTGCCTTCACATCGGTGAATTCCCGTCGAGTGGCATCCAGCATTTCAGCAATACATTCGGGTTGCTCGGTGCGGGCACACATTTCCATACGCTTGCATAGATCCGAGAAGATAAGCGCACCGAATGTGGCTGAGCTGGACTTGAGCGAATGGGCGCTAATCTCTATTTTGCGATAGTTACCCTCTTTCAGCGCTCCTTCGATTGCGTCCAGATGGTCACTACTGTCGTCGAGAAAGATGTCCACCAATTCCAGCATGATTCCGGGGTCAATGTCGGCCACATCCTCTTCCAACGCACGCAGGATGCCATATTCGATTGATGGTTCTTTGGCGGGTGGTACATGGCTCATAGAAACTCCAGATCATCTGGCTCTTGCACAAGAAGCGCCGATCCAATTGTCAGTGCCAATCTGCCCTTTACAGTTGCGGCATATTGATTTGAACTATAGTACCTACTGAAAATCAATCCGTCAATACGTAATGTTCGCCTGTACGTTAGCTAAGCCCTGTTTCACAGACAAAATTTGGTGCGGGTTTCTCTTTCCGCTATACTGGGAGCGTTGTTGTCCAACTATGCCGACGGAGAAATGCCGTCGGCATAGCTTTGCTCAGGCTCATCCACTCGTCTAGTAAGACCGGACATTCCAGTGGACTCACCTATGATTTCGGAAAGGAATTGCATGACAGTAGGTTGGCTTGCGCTATTCTTCCAAATTGCTTATTCCGTGGGCGCGATTGGTCTCGGACTCTATGGACTTCACGCACTTTGGCTCACCCTGCGCTTACATCGCCCTGCCCTTTCCCCTTCGCCAGTGAATTTGCCATCTAACTCGCTTAGAAGCAACCTGCCCCGAGTTACCGTGCAATTGCCAGTCTACAACGAACGCCACGTGGTGTTGCGGCTTTTGGATGCCTGTGCCTCTTTTGATTATCCCTTAGACAAGCTACAGATTCAAGTACTTGACGATTCCACTGATCAGACCACCAGCCTTGTCCAACGCCATGTGGAAGAGTGGCAGCGGCGCGGGGTGAATGTGGTGCTGATCCATCGGGACGAGCGCACGGGCTTCAAAGCGGGTGCCTTAGCTGATGGGCTGTCCACTGCCACGGGCGAGTTTATTGCCATTTTTGACGCAGATTTTGAACCGCCCACCGACTTTCTGGCCCGCACAATTCCCCATTTTCTGGGCGAGGACGCAGCCCGGATCGGCTTCGTCCAGGCTCGTTGGGGTCACCTGAACCGGGACTATTCTGTGCTGACCGCTTGCCAGGCCCTGGCATTGGACGGCCATTTTGTCGTCGAGCAGGTGGCGCGCCAGTCTGCTGGGTATCCCTTCGGCTTCAACGGCTCCGGCGGTCTCTGGCGGCGGGCCTGTATCGAAGACCCGACGGTGGGCGGCTGGCAGGCCGACACCCTTTGCGAGGACCTGGACCTGAGCTATCGGGCACAATTGGCCGGCTGGCAGCCCCTCTTCCTGCCCGATCTGGTCGCGCCCGCCGAGATTCCACCCCAGTTGCTCGCCTTCAAGCGCCAGCAGTTCCGCTGGGCCAAAGGCAGCGTGCAGACGCTCAAAAAACTGGGCGGTGCAGTCTGGGCCAGTAGCTGGTCTCTGCCTGCCCGTCTGGCCGGTCTTTTTCATCTGGGCAACTATCTGATCCACCCGCTTCTGTTGTTACTGCTGCTCATCACGCCTGTTTTGCTGCTCCTGGGCGTCGATCCCTTCGGTCCGTTGGCCTGGCTCAGTCTGGCTTCGGTTGGTCCGCCCCTACTCTACGCCCTTGCCCAGCGGCGACTGTCGAAACGGCTCTGGTTGCGGCGTTTCGCCTATCTGCCTGTGCTCACCCTGCTGGGGATGGGCCTCTGCCTGAACAATTCACTGGCCGTCTGGCAGGCGTTGACCAACCGGCCCGGCCCCTTCCTGCGCACACCGAAATTCCGTGTGGAGGATCGGACCGATTCCTGGCGCGAGAGCAGCTACGCGCTGGCTTTGGACCCGGTGGTGCTGGGCGAAGCTCTGCTGACTCTCTATGCACTTAGTGGCGTATTTTTGGCTGTAGTCCACGGCAAGTGGTGGTCTATCCCTTTTCTCCTGCTCTATGCGGCTGGCTTTGGGCTGATGGTGGGGATGGGCGTTGGGCAATCTCTGGGTTGGCATGGCAAGGGCAGACCCAGCACAGCCCGGTTTCGCGCTGCTGATCTTGTCAAAAGCCAAGGGCGTTAGTACAATAAGGGGTATTGGGTAGTAGATATTGGATATTGTGAACAGCAACCAGTAATCAGCTCGGACGTATCGTGGGCGACTGATAACTGTTCACCAATAACTGTTCACTTCTTCAAGACGGAGAGACGCGCAATGGCGAAGAACAACGGCGACCAACTGACGTGGGTTCACAACCCCAAGGATGTCATCGTTCTGGTCAATCGTTCCCAGAATAATTATGTGCTGGAGCTGCCCACCGGCCTCTGCCGGCTGGATGTGGGACGCAAACTGCGCACCCTGCGCTCCATTTTGAAGATCGCCCAGGTCAAGAAGCTGGTAGACGCGGGTTCCCTGGCAATTGAGTGAAAAGTGAACAGTAATCAGTAATCAGTTCGGATCGCGGCACGGATGACTGATTACTGGTAACTGTTCACTGGTAACTGGAACAGACGGAAATCTATGCCAAAACTTCTCCTCATTGACGGCCACTCCCAAGCCTATCGGGCCTATTTCGGTGTCAAGACCCCCCTGATGACCCAGCGGGGTGAATTGACGACGGCTGTCTTTGGTTTCACCCGCAAGCTGCTCAGTATTCTGAAAGAGTATGCGCCGGAGTATGTGGCCGTGGCTTTTGACGTGGGCGACACCTGGCGGCATGAAGAATTCCCCGATTACAAAGCCACCCGGGAACGGATGCCCGACGATCTGCATACCCAGATCGACCGCATTCAGGAGATGCTCGGCCTCTTCAATATCCCAATTGTCACCAAAGCCGGTTTCGAGGCCGACGACGTGCTGGGCACGCTGGCGCGCCAGGCGGGTGAACAGGGCGTGGATGTCTTCGTCCTCACTGGCGACCGGGATATGTTCCAACTGGTCAGCGAGCGGGTGCGTATTCTCTATACAAAAGGTGGGCCGACACCGACCACCGACGCCTATGGCCCTGCCGAAATTCAGGAGCGCTACGGCCTGACCACCAGCCAATTTATCGAAATGAAGGCGCTGGTCGGCGACACCTCGGACAACATCCCGGGTATTGATGGCGTGGGCGAAAAGAGCGCCATCAAATACCTGCAGGAGTACGGCTGTATTGACGGTCTCTACGCCCACATCGACCAAGTGCGTGGGCCGAAGACCCAGCAGAGCGTGCGCGAGTCAGAAGCTCAGGTGCGGCGCAATGTGCGTCTAGTCACGATTGGCACAGATTTGGCAGATGTGGACTTCGACCCGCAGAGCTTCCGGCTTAAGGATTGGGATCGCTCTGGTCTGCGCCGTTTCTTTGAGGAACTGGAATTCCGCAGCTTTATCCGGGAACTCAATCTGGACGAGGAGGCGGTGGCATCGGCTGGGGCGTTGGCTGGGGTGCTAGCCGAAGAAGCCGATGAGAGCGGACAGATGTCCCTCTTTGCCGATGACGCCCCCAAAACCAGCGTGGTACCAGTTGCGGCTATCGAAAATCCCTATTTGACCATTACCGACGCCGCGGGGCTGCGGGATCTGGTGGCGAAGCTCTCCGCCGCCCCGTTGATCAGCTTTGACGTGGAGACCACCGGCACGGACCCCATGCAGGCGGCGCTGGTCGGTCTGGGCGTGGCCTGGGGGAAAGGGGAAGCCGCCTACATTCCCGTGGGCCATCGGGAAGGCAAGCAGTTGCCCTGGGAGAGTGTGCGCGCCGCGCTCTTTCCCATCTTTGCCGACGCCAGCCGTCCCAAAGTGGCCCACAACACCAAATACGACGCAGTCGTCTGCATCCGTCACGGGCTGGACGTGGCCGGGGCGTGGCACGACACGATGACCCTGGCCTGGCTGGTCGATCCGGCCAGCCACTCCCTGGGGCTGAAAAGCACCGCCGAGCGGGAACTGGGCTGGCGTATGACTGAAATCAGCCAGATTATCGGCAGCGGGCGCAAGCAGATTACCATCGACTACGCGCCGATTGATCAGGTGGGGGCCTATTGCGGCGCGGACTGCGACGCCACTCTCCAACTTTTCTACCTCTTCGAGCCGCGGGTGCGGGAAGCCGGTCTCTGGCAACTCTACGAGTCCATCGAGTTGCCTTTGTTGCCTGTCCTGGCCGAGATGGAGATGGCGGGCATCCGGCTGGACACGGACTTTTTGAGCGAAATGTCCACGAATTTGGCCGAGCGACTGCTCTACTGCGAAAAGCGCATGTACGAGCTTGCGGGCCACGAATTCAATATCCGTAGCACCCAGCAGTTGAGTCAGGTGCTCTTTACCGAAATGGGCTTTCCCACCCGCGGTATGAAGAAGACCCAATCCGGCTTCTACAGCACCGCCGCGGGTGAGTTGGACAAACTGGCGAACACCGGCGAGGAACTGACGCCGGAGCAGCAGGAGCTTTTGTCGCTGATTCTGGAGCAGCGCCAGTTGGAGAAGCTGCGGGGCACCTATGTGGATGCCCTGCCTGTGCTGGTCAACCCGGAGACGGGCCGCCTGCATACCAGCTACAACCAGACCGGCTCCTCCACCGGGCGGCTGAGCAGCAACAGCCCGAATCTGCAAAATATCCCCATCCGCACGGAGATGGGCCGGGAGATTCGCAAGGCTTTTGTGGCCCCGGATGGTTGGCTCCTGCTGGCTGCGGACTACAGCCAAGTGGAGTTGCGGGTGCTGGCCCACATCGTCCAGGAGCCGGGGCTGTTGGACGCCTTCCGCCAGGATTTGGACATCCACGCCGCCACCGCCTCCAAGCTGTTCGGCGTACCGCTTGAGGAGGTGGATCGGGAGCAACGCGGGTTAGCCAAGACGATCAACTTTGCCACCATCTACGGCGTCAGCGCTTTCGGTCTGAGCAGCCGTTCGGAGATGGGACCCGCCGAAGCACAGCGCTTTCTGGACCAATATTTCGCCACCTACCCAAAGGTGCGGACATACATCGACGAGACCATCCGCAAGGCCACGGAAGATGGCTATGTGGAGACACTGCTGGGGCGCAAGCGCTTCTTCCCGGAATTGCAGGCGAAGTTGCCCTTCACCCAGCGCCAGGCGTTGGAACGGGCGGCCATCAATGCGCCCATCCAGGGCACAGCCGCCGATGTGATTAAGCTGGCGATGATCCGGCTGCATAGGCGTTTGCAGGAAGAAGGATTTCAGGCGCGCATGCTGCTGCAAGTCCACGACGAGCTGGTGGTTGAGATGCCCGCCGCCGAGAAGGAAGCGGTGACTGCGCTGGTCAAAGAGGTGATGGAGTCGGCCTACCAACTGGACATTCCCCTGAAAGTGGATGCGGAAGTCGGGCCGAATTGGTACGATATGGAAAAGGCGTAGGGTGGGGTGAGATAGCCACAGAGGCACAAAGAGATAGCGAAGAAACGTGAGACGTGAAACGTGAGAAAGGTCGATGATTTCACGTAGCACGCTTCCGTAGAGTTCGTCGCTTGCGGGCAGAATCACTACTTAGGCAATACGGAATACGAGATACGCAATGTTACGGGATCAGATACAAGAAATCATTAGCGCCGCGGTGGACGCAACCAAAAGCGCTGGGCAACTGCCCAACGTACCGATTGCCCCGCCCGCCATTGAACGGCCCAAACAGGCCGAACACGGGGATTTCAGCACAAATGTCGCGCTGATCACCGCTGCGGCTGTCAAGCAGGCAACCGGGGAGAAGGCCAACCCCCGCCAGATCGCTCAGGCGATTGTCAGCCACATCCCGGCGGATGGGCTGATCGGCGCGGTGGAACTGGCCGGGCCGGGCTTTATCAACATCCGCCTCTCCGTGCCCTGGCTGCAAGCCCAGGTGCGGGCGATCATCGACGCCGGCGACAGCCTGGGCAGCATCGATCTGGGCGCGGGCCAACGCTGGCAGGTGGAGTTTGTCAGCGCTAACCCCACCGGCCCGCTCCACTACGGCGGCGCGCGCAATGCAGTGCTGGGGGACGCGCTGGCCTCTGTGTTGACCGCGGCTGGCTACGAAGTCCAGCGGGAATTCTACGTCAACGACGTGGGCAATCAGCTCGATCTCTTTGCCCGTACCCTGCACGCCCGCTATTTACAGCTTCAAGGCCAGGATGCTTCTCTGCCCGAAGATGGCTATCAGGGCGAATATATGATTGGCTATGCCCAACAGATTCAGGCAGAGGTGGGCGACAGCTATCTGTCAATGCCGCTTTCCGATGTGTTGAAGGATCTGCGCAAGCGGGGACTGGCGATTGTGCTGGCTGACCTGCAGGACGAACTGGGGCTGATCGGTGTGCGCTATGACCGCTGGTTCAGCGAGCAGAGCCTGCACGACGAGGGGCTGGTGGAGCAGGTGCTTTCCGATCTAAAGCAGAAGGGCGATATCGGCGAATGGGACGGCGCACGCTGGTTTTTGGCCAGCAAATATCCCAAGAACGAAAAAGACGAAGTGGTGATGAAGACGAACGGGCTGCCCACCTATTTCGCCAGCGACATCGCCTATCACTACGACAAATTTGTGCGCCGGGGCTTTGATAAGGTCGTCAACATCTGGGCGGTAGATCACCAGGGCCACGTGCCGCGCATGGGCGCGATTATGGCCGCGCTGGGGCTGGACCCCGAGCGGCTGATTATTGTGCTTTACAATCTGGTCAAACTGGTGCGGGACGGCCATGAAGTGAAGATGAGCAAGCGATCCGGCGACTTTCTTACCCTGCGCGAGGTGGTGGAAGAGGTGGGCGCGGATGCGGTGCGCTATATGCTGCTGACCCGGTCGCCCGAGAGCGGGGTGGACTTTGACTTGAATCTGGCCGTGCAGCAGAAGAACGACAACCCGGTCTATTATGTCCAGTACGGTCACGCCCGCATCTGCTCGATTCTGGACAAAGCGGCCCACGAAGGCATGCCCACGGCTACCCAGCCCCAGCCGGGTGACGACGCGGCCCTGGCCCTGCTCACCCATCCGGCGGAGTTGGACCTCATTCGCAAAATTCTGGAGTTGGAAGAGCAGATCGACTTTGCCGTGGAAAAGTTCTCGCCCCACAATCTGACCCATTATGTGTTGGACCTGGCCCGCACTTTCAGCGGCTTCTATGAGAAGTGCCGGGTGGTGGACGCTGACCATCCAGAACTGACCCGTGCCCGTCTGTTGCTCTCTCTGGCTACCCGCACGGCCCTGGCCCGGGTTCTAAAGTTGATGGGGATGACCGCGCCGGAGAGTATGTAGAGAGATTCTTGCGTAACTTAATTCTGATAACTTATCTAAAGGTGGAAGGCACAATCCGAATGACCGAACGCTTTCGCATTCTGGTGAGCGACAAACTCGCCGAAAGCGGCCTGGTTCCCCTCAACGAAGCGACCAATGTCGATGTAGACGTGCGCACCGAGCTGACACCGGACCAACTGATCGAGATTATTCCCGACTACGACGCTCTGCTCGTGCGCAGCAGCACCCAAGTCACCCCGGCCCTGCTGCGGGCAGGCACGAAATTGCAGGTGGTCGCTCGGGCCGGTATCGGCGTGGACAACATTGACCTGGAGGCGGCCACCCAATGCGGCGTGATCGTGGTCAACGCGCCTACGGGCAATGTGGTGGCCGCAGCGGAGCATACGATTGCCATGCTGATGGCCTTGGCCCGCAGTATTCCCCTGGCCAACCAGCACGTGCAGGAGGGCAAGTGGAAGCGGGCCGAGTTTGTGGGCGTGGAGGTGCGGGGCAAAACCCTGGGCGTCGTCGGCTTTGGCCGTATCGCGCGGGAGGTAGCCGAGCGGGGTGCGGGGCTGGGCATGAAAGTTATCGCCTACGACCCTTACGTCACCGCCGACTTTGTGGCCCAGCGCGGGGTGGAACTGGTTAGCCTGGATGATCTGGTGGCCCAGTGCGATTTTCTGACCGTCCATGTGCCTATGACCGACACGACCCATCATATGATTGACCGCAGACAACTGGCCCGGATGAAAAAGGGGGCACGGCTGCTCAATGTGGCCCGGGGCGGCATCATCGAAGAGGCGGCGTTGGCTGAGGCCATCAACAGCGGACACATCGCCGGCGCGGCCATCGACGTTTTTGAAACAGAACCCCTGCCCGCAGACAGCCCTCTGCGTGGCAATCCAAAAATTATTCTCACCCCCCATCTGGGCGGCAGTACAGTCGAGGCTCAAGAGAAGGTGGCCGAGGATGTAGCCTTGCAGGTGCTGGACGTTCTCAACGGTCGGCCCGCCCGCTATGCGGTCAACGCACCCATTCTGCCGCCCAAATCTCTCATCGCGCTGGTTCCATATATCGATCTGGCGGAACGAATGGGGCGCTTTTTGCGTCAAATGAATGGGCAGGGTATTGATCGCCTGGAAGTGACCGCGCATGGCCCCATCGCCGAACACGACCTGGCTTTTGTCAAGGCGGGCGCGATCAAAGGGGTGTTGACGGGCATTGTGGCCGACCGGGTGAATCTGGTCAACGCCGAGTTGCTGGCCCAGCAGCAGGGAATGGAAGTGATGGAGCGCAAGCTGATTCATCACCACGAACGCTACGAGTCTATGCTTACTCTGCGCATGACCAGCGGCGCAGAGACCCGCACGGTGCGGGGCGCGTTTGTCCACGAGGAGCCGCTGATTGTCGGCATTGACGACCTTTGGGTAGACTTCCGGGCCGAGGGCAATCTGCTGTTGGCCTCCCACAATGACCGGCCTGGGATGATTGGCCGGGTGGGGACCCTGCTGGGCCAATCCGACATCAATATCAGTTTTATGCACGTGGGACGTCGTGCGCCCCGGGGCGAAGCGATTATGGTGCTGGGTACAGATGAACCAGTGCCTGCCCCGATTATTGGGGAGCTTTCCCAATTGTCCAATATCCGTTGGATGAAGGCTGTCTGTCTATGAACCAATCCGATTCTGCCCCAACTACACCCGATCGCCGGGCTGGCCTGATGCCACTGCTGGCACTTTCCCTGCTTTGGATCGTGCCGATTGTGGCCTGCGGTAGCTTCCAGCCCCGGCCCACGCCTGTGCCGACTCTGCCACCCGCGGCGGCTACGGCCAACGCGGAGGCGGAGCGCGCCCTGGCCCTGCCCACCAACACGCCGGTTCCGATCATCGAGCCGACCGCCACTTTCACCCCGGAAGTGGTCCCGCCGACGGCTACGCCTGTGCCTGTTGTGGGCGGTACGCTGACGGTCGGCCAGCCAGCGCGGGTGGAAGTCCCCGGCGGTTTGAACATCCGCCAGGCCCCCAGCACGGCTGGTGTCTTGGTGACACGCCTGGGCTTCGGCCAGCGACTCACGGTGTTGGAAGGGCCAACCAGCGCAGACGGTTTTATTTGGTGGAAGGTGGACGATGGCCAGGGCAATGTGGGATGGGGTGCCCAGGGAGACGGCACGGAGGAATGGCTTACCGCTAAAGTAGGCGAAGCACAGCCGGTCAATCGTTCGCCGCGGGTAGGGGATCGGGTGCGGGTGACGATGGACGCAGGCCAACTGCTCACCATCCGCACTGTGCCGGGCACGAGCGCAACGGTTGTTAAACAGGTCAACAACGGCTCCGAGTTCACCGTTTTGGCCGGTCCCCAGTCGGCGGGCGGCTACTTCTGGTTCCAGATCCGCTCGGATGATGGTGCAATCGAAGGCTGGGCGGCGGATGGAACGGATGGAAAGCGTTGGTTAAGTCCGCTGGAATAGATGTCTATCGTTCGATTCTCTGCCCCTAATTGAAACCTTCATCTTTCCCAATAAGTCTATGAGTCCGGTGCAAAAAGCCTTTTGAGCCACAAATAAACGCGGATGAACTCTGATAAAAACGGATTTCTCTCCTGAGTTTCTTTGCGCATCTGCGCCCTGCTCTAAAATGGCTGGATACTGGTGGCTGGAACTCCGGGCGCATTCCCGGCTGGATAATCGTTTCGCTCTGCCGTTTGACGGAAAGGACAAAATCCGAAAGATGAGCCGCTCCACAATCTTTGCGCGTTTATGGGGACTAATAATCCTGCTGTTTGCAGCCCTTGCCCTGACTTTTCTGTTGGAAGCTGGCCGCGGGCTGGCTGCGCCAAAAGGCCAGACATCGCCCTTGCCTACGGCGGGTCGCGGCATCGTCTCTCCTGTGCAGACGCCCACCAGC
>CAMDQF010000109.1 GCA_945905745.1 Litorilinea aerophila | reverse complement strand
ACAACCGAAAAAATTACCATTACTCTACCCTCTGACTTAATGGCGGCAGTGCGTGCAATGGCCCCGGCGCGCCGTCAAAGTCAACTGATCGCGGAAGCGATTCGCACTTATATTGCTGAACAGCAACGGCAGGCATTGCGTGATCGGTTAATGGTTGGTTACCAGGCCAATGCCGATGCGGATATCGCACTTGCCGCTGAATGGGAGGCTGTTGAATACGAAGCCTGGCAAGACCAAGCATCCCTGGTGAGGGACGAATAAGCCATGGCGCAACCAATCCGGCGTGGTGATATTTTTACGGTTGATCTGGAACCAGCGCGCGGCTCCGAACAGGGGCAGGTACGCCCTGCACTGGTGATTCAAAATGATATTGGCAATCAGTACAGCCCTACGGTGATTGTTGCGGCCATTACATCTGGCAGTCACAGCCAGTTTGATGTCAATGTACCTGTCAAAGCGCCAGAGGGTGGGCTGCACAATGATTCGCTTATTTTGCTCAACCAAATCCGCACCGTGGATAAGACACGGCTCGGCCGCTACTGGGGACGCGTCTCGGTGCAAGCTATGGCCCAGGTGGATGAAGCGGTCAAAATCAGTCTTGGGCTTGTGTCGATCTGATCTGGCGAACCAGTGGCTGGTGGGATAGGTGCTGAATCGCACTTCTCCCACCAGCCACCGGCGCGCCTTCTGCCACATGCCCCTAGCGCATGGTCAGGGCCATCACGGCCTTCTGGGCGTGCAGCCGGTTCTCGGCTTCGTCGTAGACCACCGAATGGGGGCCGTCGATCACCCCGTCGGTGACTTCGATGTTGCGGTCGGCGGGCAGGCAGTGCATGTAAATGGCGTTCTCTTTCGCCATTGCCATGCGCCGCTCGTCGGTGATCCAGTCGGTGTACTGCTTGCCAATGGCCGCGCTCTCGGCGTTGTCCGTAGTGGTGAGCAGCGCGCCCCAGCTCTTGGGATAGACAATATCCGCGTCCACAAAGCCAGCGTCGAAGTCGTCCAGTTGCTCGAAGCTACCGCCGTGCTTGCGCACATTGTCCTTGGCCTGCTGCACAATGTCCGGCATCAATTTGTATTCCGGGGGATTGGTCAGGCGCACATTCATCCCGAAGCGGGTCATCTGCAAAATCAGACTCTGGGGCACGGAAATGGGTTTCTGGTAGCTGCTGGCATAGGCCCAACTGACGTTGATCGTCTTGCCCCGGGGGTCGCCCACCTTCTCGATAATCGTCATCAGGTCGGCCAGAATTTGGAAGGGGTGGTAGACATCGCACTGCATATTCAGCACAGGCACCCGGCTGGCTGCGGCCACATCGTTGATATATTTATTGCCAAAGTCCCAGTCACACTGGCGGATGGCAATGCCGTCGTAGTAGCGCCCGTAGATTTCGCCGATCTCTTTGGCCGTGTCGCCGTGGCTGATCTGGGTCGTTGTGCTATCAATGAAGGCCGCATGGCCGCCCATCTGGGCCATGCCCACCTCAAAGCTGGAGCGGGTGCGGGTGCTGGTGAAGAAAAAGAGCAGGGCCAGGGTCTTGTCCTCCAGCAGGGGGTGGCGGATGCCCAGCGCCCGATCCCGCTTGAGTTTGAAGGCCACATCCATGACTGTCTCGATCTCTTCTTTGCTGAAATCCATGTCGCTGATAAAGTCGCGACCGCGTAAATCTGTCTGCATTGATTGGGTCTCCTCTGAAAATGAAAAAAGATTCTGTGGTGCGTGGTGCGTGTACTCGTTTGGGATCAGATAACTTTTCTATACCATCTGAGCAGAACGATGTAGAATGAAACCATCTCCACTACCGCTTGACGCACCACGCACTACTTTTTGACAATCCGTGTCCCCGTTTCCCCATCCAGCGCCCGCTCCAGATTGGTCGGATCGGTGATCAGACACCAGGCGTCGGGGTTCTGGCTGCCTTCCAAAAATTCGATGCAGGCGTCGATCTTTGGGCGCATACTGCCCGCGGCGAAGTGGCCTTCTGCCCGGTAGTGTCTGGCCTCGTCTACACTCATCGAAGAGATGCTCTGCTGGTTGGGCTTGCCAAAATTGATCGCCACCTGCTTCACACCGGTGCTGATCAGAAAAAGTTCTGCTCTCAGATGGCGGGCCAGTAGGCTGCTGGCCCGGTCTTTGTCGATCACCGCTGAGACGCCCCGCAGCTCGCCTTCGTGATTGCGCACAACGGGAATCCCACCACCGCCGCAGGCTACCACAATCCAGCCCAGTTCAAGGGCCTGCTGAATCGCCGCCAATTCCACGATCTCCACTGGGAGGGGCGAAGCCACGACGCGCCGCCAACCGCGGCCCGCATCCTCCACCACCTGCCAGCCCGTCTCTTCAAAGACCCGGGCCGTGGCTTCGTCCAGAAAGCCGCCGATGGGTTTGGTCGGGTTTTGAAAGGCGGGATCGTTCTCGTCCACCCGCATTTGGGTCACGATTGTAATCGTCTGCTTGTGCATTTCCCGCTGGAAGAACTCATTGTTCAACCCCTGTTGCAGCATATAGCCGATGGACCCTTGGGTATCGGCCACAATCAGACTGAGGGGTGTGGTGTGGACCTCGTGCGCGGCCAGCTCGTTGCGGCGCAGGATGAAGCCGACTTGCGGCCCGTTGCCGTGGGTGATGACTGTGCGCCAGCCTTTCTCCACCATTCCCGCAATGTGGTTGGTGGTCTCGCGCACTGCATCCCACTGGTGGGCCACGTCCGGGTGTTTGTCGTCTGCAATGAGCGAGTTGCCGCCGATGGCGATGACGGCGAGGGGTGATTGGTCGGGCATAGAACCTCAAATGGGTAGAGTTACAGTATTAACCCCTCGCCCAGACGGCGAAGGTCGGCCAGAAAAATCTCCTTATCGGGAGGAGAAATCCAACGGATCAGACGCCAGTCATCTTCGGTGGCGGTGCAGAGAACGCGGGCCAGGTCGGCATGGAAGATACCCGCTGCTTTGCTGTCGGCCCCGGTGATGGCCTCCTCCAGGGAAAGCCCCATTTTTGTGCAGAAACCCCAGATGTCGGCCAAATCTTTGGGCTGTTCCCGGTCGATGACCGCCGTGACTTTGTTTGCCAGTATATTTTCGGCGGTGTCAATCGGGCCGAGCAGCGGGTGGCGGTAAACTGTGCCCACACGAAAAGGCACGTCTTTGACTAGATCAATTCTGAGTTCCACATTTTCCCGATGCACCGTCAAGCCGACATAACTTTCACCGCGCAGGCGCACAATCATCTGCCATGCGGGTTGGCGGCTCATTTCATTGACAATCAGATCTGCCCACGAGACGAAGCGGTCGTCGTAATTGACAAAGAGGTCCAGATCATCCGAATAGCGGTGATGCAAATAGCCGCGCGAGGCCGCAGTTCCTCCTGTGAGATAGAAGCCGGTTTGCAGGGATGAGACGAAACTGAGTACTTCATCCTGCAGAGGATAGAGAAGATCTTCGTAAAAGTTACTGTCCATTGGTTTGCACCCATTCTGAGTGATGCTTTGGCAGCCACTCCACCACAAAATCGATTCCCCGGCGGCGTTCCTTCATCCGCAATTTATCTCTCCAGCGCGACCAATCGCGCAGCAGTGCAGAAAGCCCGAGTCGGCGCACGATTTCGGGATAGGGTGCGTAGTTGAGCAGCCGCACAGCCGCCCAATCCCGCCCCAAGCGACCGCGCGTCACCTTCCCGTCCAGCATAGCCTGGAAGGTCTCCTCATCGATGTCGTAGTCCCACACATACCAGAGCCGTTTGCCCGCTTGCGGCGTTTCTTCCCCATCCATTTTGTTTCCGTCTTTCCAATCCGCACCAATCCGCTCGATCCGCGTCATCCGCGTTCTATTCTCCAATCAGCGCCGGCAGCACCGCATAGAACTCCGTCGCCTTCACCACTTCGTCCAGAGAAACGCTGTCCAGGACAGTATGCGCGGTCACTTCGTCGCCGGGGCCAAAGCCGATGGAGGGAATGCCTGCCTTGCCCGCCCAGTAGATGCCGTTTGTGCTAAAATTCCATTTGCCCGGCGCGGCCTCCGGCAGACCGGTCAGGGTGCGCGCGGCCTGCCCCGCCTGCACCAGGGGGTGGCTCTCTTCCAGCGCCCAGGCCGGGAAGTATTTGTCCACCGGAAAGACGAAGCCGGTGTAGCTCGGCTCGTCATAGAAGAGCATCTCGACGGTCACATCGCCCCGCGCCCGGTTTTCCGCCGGGATCAACTGGCGCACCTGCTCGATGACACCCTCCACACTTTCGCCAAAGGTGACGCGGCGGTCGATGTAGACGGTGCATTGGTTAGGCACGGCGTTGAGGCTGGGCGTTTCGACGCTCATATCGGTCACTGTGATTTTGCCGTGACCCAGGAAGGGGTGATCCCCCAACTCTGGTTCCAGTATTTTCACACCTTCGATCACGGGCAGCACTTTGTAGATGGCGTTGTCGCCCAGATGGTTGCTGGCCGCGTGGGCGCTCTTGCCTTTGGCGACGACTTTCATCTCCACCCGCCCTTTGTGGCCCCGGTAGACCAGCATCTTCGTCGGCTCGCCGATGACCACAAAATCCGGGCGGATGCCCTCGTGTTCCACAAAGGCGTGGGGTGCGATGCCGTCGCACCACTCCTCCATATTGCCAAAGTAGTAGGCGGTCCAGCCCTCCAGCAGGCCGAGACGCTGAGCAATCGCCAGCCCGTAGATCATCCCCGGCGTGCTGCCCTTCTCGTCGCACGCGCCCCGGGCGTAGAAGACGCCATCCTCAATTTTGCCCTGGAAGGGGTCCCATTTCCACTCGTCCGGGTCGCCGATGCCGACGGTGTCGATGTGGCTGTCGTAGACCAGCACCCGGGGGCCGTTGCCGATGCGCCCGACCGTATTGCCCATACTGTCAAACCAGACTTCATCAAAGCCCAGCTTCTTCATTTCGGCCTGCACCCGCTCCCCCACCGGCCCGATCTGGGAATCCATGGACGGGATGGCGCAGATTTCGCGCAGGAAGGTGATGATGTCGTCGCTGTGGCTGGCGACCTGGGATTGGATTTTTGCAATATCGATGCTGGTCATTCGGATTCCTCTGCCAAAAGTGATTGGTGAAGCGTGAGGGGCGGGGACGTTTTTCACGCTTCACGCTTTCGGATAATGTGGAAGTCGAAAAAGCTCGGAATGTAATAGTTGCGGGAATAGAAATAGGGCTGGTGGGCGGGGCTGTAGACCGTCTGCTCGATAAAAAAGAGGGGCGTCTGCCCACCCACACCCAGCGCTGCGCAGATGGTCTCTGTGCCGTGGATGGGCGCAATGTGGGCCACAGCGTAGGAAAGCGTGTGGCTTTCCTGGGTGTCCAACAGAAAATGGAGTAGAGACGTGGATGTTTGCTCCATCGCCGCCCTTGGCACAAAATCCTCCGGTGTGACTTCCAGCAGATAGGCCACCGGGCTTCCTTGCGCGGCCGCTGTGCTGGTGACAACGGTCAGTGGCTGGCCCTCGTCGATGCCCAGGCGTTGGGCTGCTTTGGGCAGGGCGGCTTCTGTGCAGACCGTCCGCTGCAAAAAAGTCGGCTGAATCTGTCGGCTGGCTAGGAGCATTTCGATCGATTCGAGATTTTCCAGACCGCTCTCGATGTAGGGCGGGCGCAGGTTCACAAAAGTACCCACCCCCTGCTTGCGGTTGATGATGCCCTGCTGTTCAAAGCTGCGCAACGCCTCGCGCAGGGTAGCCCTGCTTACTCCGATCTGCTGGGCCAGTTCTGGCTCCGGGGGGAGTTTGTCGCCGGGCCGGTAGCCGCCGGTTTCCAGCAGCGCGTGCAGACTCTCTTCGATTTGCACATAGCGGGGGCGGCTGGGTGCAGTGGCTATCATCTATCCCATCTCAGAAATAAAAATCCAGTTGTCTGACAAAGAGTTGTCAGACAACTGGATTATAGAAAGGGTTGGGGCAAATGTCAATCTACCCGCTCGATCTTCGCTCCCAATGCCCGCAGCTTCTCGTCGATGCGCTGATAGCCCCGGTCGATCTGTTGGCTGTTGCCGATAGTCGTCTTGCCTTTGGCGGCCAGCGCGGCCAGAACCAGCGCCATCCCCGCCCGAATGTCCGGGCTTGTGATCTGTTGGCCTGTCAACTGGCTGGGGCCGACGACGACCGCCCGGTGGGGATCGCAGAGGATCACCTGCGCGCCCATGGCCACCAGTTTGTCCACAAAATAAAGACGCCCGTCGTACATCTTCTCGTGGATCAACACAGTGCCTTTGGCCTGGGTTGCCACCACCAGCGCAATGCTCATCAGGTCCGGCGGGAAGGCGGGCCAGGGCTGATCGTCGATGCGGGGGATGGCGCCGCCAAAATCCGTGCGCACCCGTAACTCCTGCTCGTCGGCAAGAATGAGTGACCAGCCCGTTGCGCTCGCGGCGTCCGCTTCCATCTCCATCCGCACCCCCAGCCGATCCGCAAAGACCATCTCCAGCATACGCAGATGTTCGGGGATGATGCCGCTGATGCGCAGCTCGCCGGCTGTGATCGCGCCCAGGCCGATGTAGCTGCCGATCTCCATATAGTCCGGCCCCACTGTATACTCTGCGCCCTTCAGCCGTTCCTGGCCGTGAATAGTGAGTGTATTGCTGCCGATGCCATCAATGGGGCAGCCCATCCGCACCAGCAGATGGCAGAGGTCCTGGATGTGGGGTTCGCTGGCTGCGTTGCGCAGGATTGTCTTGCCTTCGGCCAGGGAGGCGGCCATCACGCCGTTTTCCGTGGCTGTGACCGAAGCCTCGTCCAGCAGAATGTCCTTCCCCCGCAGACGACCGTTGGTCTTCATCTCAAAGCGGCCATTGTGAACCATTTCCACACCCAGGCTGTTGAAAATGTGTAGATGGGTGTCAATGCGCCGGCGGCCAATGTCATCACCCCCGGCGGTAGCGGGCACGGCAAAGTGGCCGTGGCGGGTGAGCAGCGGCCCCATCAGCGTCAGGGAGCCGCGAATCTGGGCAAAGAGGCGGGGGTTCGGTTCTGTGCTGCGCAGACCCGCGGCGCAGAGGGTGACGGTGGAACCGTTGCGCTGCACATCCACGCCGAGACCGACCAGGATTTCCAGTACCGCGTCCATATCCCCGATCTGGGGCATATTGCGCAAGGTGATCGGCTCGTCGGTGAGCAGGCAGGCTTCGGCCAAAGGCATGGCTGCATTCTTGTTGCCGCTGGGAGCCACAGTTCCCTGGATGGGTGAGCCGCCTTCGATGACGTAAGAGGACATAAGCAACCTCCGGGTTGTGATGAGAAAGCAAGGGAGTGGGGTTTTTGGGCCGCTCGCGAGAAAACGCAATCTCGCTCTGATCCGTTCCTGTTTTGATTGAGAAGTGGCTCTATTGTAGCCTTCCCTTTCAGGGCGCGTCAATTGAAAGATGGCGAGATGATGAGCTGCTGTTCGCTCTCGCCCTTGCGCCTTGATACCCTATCACCCCTCCTCTGATTACTTGTTGGGAACGAATGTTCTAAAACAATAGCGCGGCAACTTCGTCTTTTGCCCACTCTGTGGTAAAATTGGGCTGATTGCAATCCATCATTCTCTAACCTATCACCTATGCAGTCAACCGAAGGAATTGGTTTGGGTATCATCGATAGTCTTTCTGCCGGCTACCGGTTGCTGATTCAGCGCCTGGAACTTTTGTTGCTTCCGCTGCTGTTGGACGCATTTATCTGGTTTGCGCCCCGCCTAAGCATTGAGCCACTGCTGCAACGGTTTGCCTCTTTTTATGTGGGCATCTTTGATCAATTGGGTGAAGCCGCCGTGACCGCTGGCCCGGGGCTGGCCGATTTGCCTGCCCAAGTGACCACAGCATTGGATGCGGCAGGCAAATCGCTCAATCTCTTCGATCTGTTGGTCAGCTCTTCGCTCTATCACGTGCCCAGTCTGCTGGTCATCCTGCCGGATCTCAAGACAAGTCAAGCTACTTTGGAGCTTGTTTCGCTTTTCAATGTCAGCAGCAGCGGGTTGGTATTGGGGTTGCTGGGCCTGCTCCTGGGCGTGACTTATATGAATCTGCTCGCCCGGATTGTGCCATTGGGTGAGGGCGAAAAGAGTGTGACACCGCCCCTCTTTTTCTCCGCTGTGCTGCGTCACTGGTTGCGCTCGCTGGGCTTTTTGTTGGTCCTCCTTCTCTTTCTGCTGATGCTCTACATTCCTGTCGGGGTTGGCGTGACAGTGCTGATGCTTATCAGCCCGGCCCTGGGGCTTGGAGCGATGATGTTGGTGAGCGGGCTGTTGACGGTGATTTTCTTCTATCTCTACTTTGTTACTGTGGGACTGGTGTTGGACAATTTGGGCGTGCGCGCCGCAGTGATGCGCAGTATTGTGCTGGTACGCAACAACTTTTGGAGTACTCTTGGCTTTTTCTTGCTGACCAATCTGATTTCAGTAGGGATTACCCTCCTCCTGCAGGAAGTGGCGACAATGGGTTTGGCTGGTCTGGTAGGAAGCGCGCTGGTCAACGCTTTTGTGGGCACCGGTCTGGCGGTGGCCCTGCTTATCTTCTATCGCACCCGGCTGATTGTGACAGCGGAGAAAATCCAGGGTCAAAAGTCATAGGCTGAACGTAGAAATATGACCGGGAAGCATAGCTTTAATACTTCGGACTCAGAACCCCGCATAGGGAACTGGACTATTTGTTTGTAGCGGAGGAACGCGTGGCAAACGGCAACAAGAAAACAGATTTCGTCTACGATGCAGAACAGATTCAGGTGCTGGAAGGGCTGGAGGCTGTGCGCCGCCGCCCTGGTATGTACATCGGCGGCACTGACACCAAAGCGCTGCATCATATGGTTTACGAAGTGGTGGACAACGCCATTGACGAGGCTATGCAGGGGCGCTGTGACCACATTTGGATCACCATCCACAAAGATGAGAGCGTCACCGTCACCGACAACGGCGCGGGCATCCCTGTGGGCATCCAACAGCAGATGGGAATGTCTGCGCTCACCGTTGTGATGATCAAACTCCACGCCGGCGGTAAGTTCGGCGGCGGTGGCTACAAAGTCTCCGGCGGTCTGCACGGCGTGGGTGTCAGTGCGGTCAACGCCCTCAGTACGTGGATGGAGACGACTGTCAAGCGCGCCGGCAAAATTTATCGCCAGCGTTTCGAGCGGGGTGTCCCCGTCAGCGAAGTGGATGAGATCGGCACTTGTGACCCCGACGACACCGGCACGTCCCAGCGCTTCCTGCGCGACGATACGATTTTTCAGGTCTTCGAATACGACTGGCAAACCCTCGTCACCCGCTTCCGCGAGATGGCTTTCCTGACCCGCCGCGTCGATTTCACTTTTATTGACGAGCGCCCAGAGCAGCCCAAAGAGATCAGCTTCTACTTTGAGGGCGGTGTGCAGACATTTGTGCGCTATCTCAACAAAAACCGGGAAGTTTTTCACACCCCTATCTATATTGATGTGGAAGTGGAAGGCACCCAAGTCGAGGCGGCTATCCAATATACAGACGGTTACAACGAGTCGATCTTCGCCTTTGCCAATACCATCAACACCCCGGACGGTGGCTCCCACCACACGGGTCTGCGCACCGCCATCACCCGCCAGATGAATGACTACGCACGTAAGCAGGGGATGCTGAAGGAGAACGACGACAACTTTACCGGCGACGACACCCGCCAGGGCATGACCGCGATTATCAGCGTGAAGGTGGTGGAACCCCAGTTTGAGGGGCAAAACAAGCTCAAACTGCTCAACACCGAAGTGCGCTACCACGTGGAGACCGCCGTGGCCGAGGGGGTGGGCAAGTGGATGGAGGAAAATCCGCGCGACGCCCGCAAGATTGTCGAAAAGTGCCAGACCGCTTACCGTGCCCGCGAAGCGGCCCGCAAAGCCCGTGACCTGGTTTTCCGCAAGAGCGCGCTGGAAAGTATGACCCTGCCCGGCAAACTGGCCGACTGCTCCACTCGCGACCCGAAGGAGAGCGAACTCTACATCGTGGAAGGTGACAGCGCCGGTGGCTCGGCCAAACAGGGCCGGGATCGGCGCTTCCAGGCCATTCTGCCCCTGCGCGGCAAAATTCTCAATGTAGAGAAAACCAGTCTGGACAAGGCCCTGGGCAACAAAGAGATTCAGGCCCTCATCACCGCCCTGGGCATCGGCATCGGCGACGACCTGAATGTGGCGAATCTGCGCTACAACCGCATTATTATTATGAGTGTAGACGCGCAAGAGACCTGCTTCGTGCAAGACCCCGCCGGACAGATTCGTCAGGTGCAGATCGGACCTTTTATTGACGAGCGGCTGGCAGCGGGTGAGGATGTGTCAGCCTGGCAGGTTCTCTGTTTCGATCAACAGAGCCACCAGACCGAATTCAAACCGATCCGCAGTGTCATTCGCCACCCAATCGAGGAAACCCTCTACGAAATTCGCACCGCTTATGGGCGCACGGTGCGCGTGACATCTTCCCACAGCGTCTTTGTGTATGAAAACGATAAGGTGACGCTGAAGCGGGGCGACGAAGTGCGCGTCGGCGATTGTATCGTTGCGCCCCGCCGTCTGCCCCTGGCCCAGGAAAAGTATACCGAGCGCATTGACCTGCTGACCGCTCTCTTGCAACGTCGGGAGAGCATTGCAGGCGATCTCATCCTGTGGGGCAAGGATATCGAACGTCTGCAACAGGCGCGGGTGCGGGCAAACTACGCCGACGACAGAGAGATGACCGAGACCCGCGTCGCCATCCCGGCCGCGTTGGGTGCGGCCCTGGCCGAACGCCGCCGGGAAACTGGGCTGAGCCAGGAAGCCATCTGCGCCGCTGTGGGCATCCGCCAGCCTGTGACCTATTACAACTGGGAAAAAGGCAAGAACCGCCCGACCCTCACCAATTTCAGCCGCTATGTGGAGACCCTCGGCCTGGACGTGGCGGAAACCCTGGCCCAGGTGGAGATCGGCCCCTCCCGGCTGGATTCGGTGTGGGAGAAGCAGTACACCGGCTCTGGTCACAATCAGGTGCGTCCCTGGCTGCGGCTCTCCGATTTGCAGCCCCAGGAGGTTGCTTCCCTCAACGGTATCCGCATGGCTCCCGAACACTACGCGGAGCAGGCGGTGGGGCGCTATTTGCCTGTCAACGAACAATTGATGACCCTTTTGGGCTTCTACCTGGCCGAAGGTTCGTGCAGCCAACGGGGCGGCGTGCGCCTAGCCTTTGGGCCGAACAACGCCCGCTGGCTGCCAGAGATGCGTCAGGCATTTGTCGATCTGTTTGGCATCGAGCCGAGCTATTATCCGCCAGCCAATGGACGAGTCGGTGAGTTGCGGGTAGTCAATTCCGTAGTGGCCGCGGCTTTCCGGCTGATCTTCGGCTTCGATGGGGTAAAGGCCCACAGCAAACGCATCCCGGATCTGGTCTTCAACGTCACACCCGCGCTGCAACTGGCTTTCCTGCGCGGCTATTTCCTGGGCGATGGGACACTGGCCCCCACCCGTCTCAGTTGGACGACCGTCTCGCCGGAGTTGGCAAGCGGGCTGATGTATCTGCTGCTGGCCCACGGCGTCATCGGGTCGCTCTCTGTGCGCGAACCGGACGGCCAGTCCACAGGAACGATTCGGGGCAAGGCGGTCATCACCCGCCACCCCGTCCACACCATCTCCGTCTCCAGCCTGCCCGATCTGGCCGCTCTGGAATCGGTCTGGCAGGAACACGCCCAGGCCCCGGCCCTGCGCGAGTACGTGCAGAACGCCACACCCAACCCCAAAAATCGTGCCTTTGTGGAGATTGGCGCTGATCTGATCGGGCTGCCTGTGCGCTCGGTGCAGCCGGTGGAGGCCAGCAACGGGATGGTTTACGACTTCTCCGTGGCGGATCACGAGAATTTCATCTGCGGGATGGGCGGTCTATGCGCCCACAATACAGACGCTGACGTTGACGGGGCCCACATCCGCACACTTCTGCTCACTCTTTTCTTCCGCTATATGGAGCCGCTGGTAGGTGAGGGTCATCTCTACATCGCCCAGCCACCCCTCTACAAAGTGCAGGTGACGGAGCAGCAGAATGGCAAATCTAAGCGCTCCGAGCAGTATGTCTACAACGACGCCTCTCTGCTGGATATGCGCAAACGGCTGGGCGACGAGAATGTGAAATTGGAGCAGCGCTACAAAGGGCTGGGCGAGATGAACCCGGAGCAGCTCTGGGAGACGACGATGAACCCGGAAAATCGCACCCTCTTGCAGGTCCAGGTGGAGGACGCAGCCGAGGCGGACCGCACCTTCGATATGCTGATGGGCAGCAGTGTGCCGCCCCGCCGCCGCTTTATCCAGACCCACGCCCACGAAGTCCAGAATTTGGATGTGTAGAAAGAGGGACGCAGATTTTCATGATTTTGATTGATCAGCGCCGATCAATCAAAATCATGAAAATCTGCGTCCTTATTTTTCGGAAAGAACGGTTGTCAATGGACAAGACGAGTTTCAACATCTATCAGCAGCAGTCGCGCAAGACATGGAACCTGGTGCATACGGATCACGCGATTGTCTATCCTACCCTCGGCCTGGTCAATGAAGCTGGGGAGGTGGCCGGGAAGATCAAAAAGATCTTCCGTGACAAAGGCGGGCAGATTGGCGAGGCAGAACGTCAGGCGCTCAAAGGCGAATTGGGCGATGTGCTCTGGTATCTGACCCAAATCTGCACCGAATTGGATCTGACGTTGGAAGAGGTGGCGGCCTACAACCTGGAAAAGCTCCTCGACCGCCTGGAGCGGGGCGTCATCCGCGGCGAAGGCGATGTGAGATAAAGAGCGGGACGCAGATTTTACTGATTTGGATTGATTCCTGCTGATTCTGCGAACAACAAAAGCGGGCCGGTCATTCGACTGGCCCGCTTTTTGAACGGCGCACATTACGCTGCAATACAGACTCAGGCTAGGTTACTCTATCGGAGATTGATCCATTCTTCACGGGTAATTCCCACTTCTTGAATGATTGCCCGGATCAAGCCCACACTGACATCCCTGCCTCCATGCGCAGGAACCGGGATAATCTTACCGGTTTGCGGGTGAACCATGCGCATGTGGCGTCCACCCGGAATTGGACCCACATACCCCAACTGTCGCAACTTGTAGAAGACATCCTCCGATTTAAGCGGCGTAAGCCGGGGCATCCTGCACCTCGATCACAATGTCTTCCATGGGCGGAATGGGTAGCCCGAGTTGCAAAGCCAGAATTACATTCCCCTCGATGGCATCGCGCAGATTGTCACGCGCCTCCTCAAAGCTCTCTCCTTGCGAAAAGAAGCCGCTGGCGTTGGGCACATGCGCGACGACCACATCATTCTCATCAACTTCATAACGGGCGCGCTTTAGAGCCGCTTGCACATAATCCAAAATCGAGAACATCACAATTGTTGACATCTTCGCACCTCTCTACAGATAGTCCCGCAATTTGCGGCTGCGGCTGGGGTGGCGCAGTCGGCTGAGGGCCTGAGCCTCGATCTGGCGGATACGTTCCCTGGTCACGCCGAACTTTTTGCCCACCTCTTCCAGCGTGTAGCAATAGCCATCCACCAGCCCGAAGCGCAGCTGGAGGATACGCACTTCACGCGGGGTCAGGCTGGAGAAGATTTCGTCGATTACCTCTCGCAATAGCTGCTGGCCCGCGGATTCCTGGGGGCTGTCGGCGTCTTCGTCCTCAATGAAGTCGCCCAGGTAGCTGTCCTCTTCCTCGCCCACCGGCATTTCCAGACTGAGCGGACGCTGGCTGACCCGCATAATGTGTTCCACCTTGCGCGCGGTCACGCCCAATTCCTCGGCGATCTCATCGGTGGTGGGGTCTCGGCCCAACTCCTGTACAAGCTGGCGGCTGGTGCGGGTCAGGCGGTTGATCTGTTCGTACATATGCACCGGCACGCGGATGGTGCGTCCCTGGTCGGCAATGGCCCGGGTCACGGCTTGGCGAATCCACCAGGTGGCATAGGTGCTGAATTTGAAGCCCCGGCGGTAGTCGAACTTCTTCACGGCCCGGATCAGGCCGATATTGCCTTCCTGGATCAGGTCCAGGAAGGGCACACCCCGGCCCACATACTTCTTGGCAACGCTTACCACCAGACGGCTGTTGGCTTTGATCAGATGCTCGGTGGCCGATTGACCATCCCGCACCAGCCAGAGATGCTTTTCCCGTTCCTCCCAGTCCTCCATCCCCTCGGCCAAAGTCTGGCGCGAATCCCGACCCGCTTCCATCCGCTTGGCCAGGTCGATCTCTTCCTCGGCGGTGAGCAGGGGGACACGACCGATCTCTTTCAGATAGAGGCTGATCGAATCGTCGATTTCGATCTGGCTCAGATCAAAATCTTCTTCTTCCGCTTTGTCGCCACTGTCTTTGATCTCCGGGATGGCATCCTCTTTGGACTGCCCCACGGCGATGCCCTGCTCGAAGAGGGTGGCGAAAATGTCTTCCAACTGTTCGATGTTGTGTTCGACTTCGGGCATGAGTTTCAGTACGTCGTCATAACTGACGAAACCTTTGGCGCGCCCCACCTTTAATAGGTAGTCCATTGTCTCCTGGGGGCTGCGCACGGTTATCTCCTCGACAACCTCACTCTCGACCAGGTCGGACATCTCCATGTCTTCGGCCAGAGGCTCATCCAAGTCCAACTCCATCTCCATCTCGTCAATTTCGTCTTCCGGTGCAAGGCGTGTCTTGTCTACCATCGGCATACCCTCCCTGTCAGGGCGGCTGGTCTGATGAATAAAAGGGGTGTCGCTAGACACGAGAATCAGATTAGCCGCGTAAAATGGTAACTTGGTATTCTACAATAATGTGACCAATGACTGGGTAATGAATTCTACAATTCCAGACTTACACTGCTTCCTTCATATCCCAAATTTTTCCTCGCCGCGCATAGCGACGGCTACAGGAACCACAGATCACGGCTTTTTCTCCATCCACATCCCTGTCCCAGCGCATCTGGGATGTGCCACAATGGGGGCAACGCAAGATTGACGGCACATCCATCGCCTCTGTGGATGGCGATTGGGGTGTGCCGTTGCCAGTAGCGCTGGCCTGTACAAAGACGCTCGGTGCAATTGGGAGGCGTCCGCTCAATCCGAAAAACGGCTGCTCGATTCCTGCCAGACGTTTGGCGGAAATTCGTTCTTTTAAGATTGGCAAGCGGAAATGGGAGACGCCAAATTGTCGTCTGATTTCGAGTCCGGCCTCTCCCATTCGCTCTCGCATCCAATCCGGGTGAAAATCGTAGTTGAGTTTCACGAACTCTACCGGCTCGGCGGCAAAAGGCGACCACTTCTGGCGTCCCAGGAGCCAGCGAGCCATCGCCTTCAAATTGCGTTTGTTGGCATATTCCAACACAGCCACGCTCTGATTGTGCAATACCCGACGCAACTGGCCCAGCGCCTGGGGCACATCGGCCAGATGGTGCATCACCCGTACCATCACCAGTGTATCCAATATACCGTCGGCCAGAGGCAGTTCATAGACATTCCCTGCCACAAAAACAAAGCGGGGATCATCACCCCAACGGGCAACTGCCTCCTGTAGCAGAGTTCTGCTATAATCAAAGAGAACAATCTGCTCATAGCCCAGATATAGTTCGGCCAATCGTCCGAAACCAGCGCCGATTTCGGCAATGCGATGGCCCGTGGCTGGCAACAGTTGAGAGAGAGCCGCTCGTTCTACGGCGTCTTCATATTCCCGACCCTGGCCTACCCAGAAATCTGTGCGGTAGCCACTGCCTTCGTAATCGATAACCGGTGTTTCGTTACTGTCATTCAAAGCGGTCTATCCTGCAATCGTAATCCTGGATGCCAGCAGAATCAATGGGAAATCCGCATATCTTTTTGATGCAGCGGGTTCTGTGCAATGTTTCTTGTGTTTCACGTGAAACAATTGCCCAATGATACGCTGGGTCTTCCCATTAAAAAATGCGAGAGAAAGTCTTTCTCCTCGCATTTACGACAGTATAGCACGCTCCTTAACCGATTTCAATACCCAATTTGCGCTTTTTTGCACGAATGAACAACGAGTTTTTCAGGAGGCTCCTATGCGAGAGGCCGTGATTGTCGAAGCTGTACGCACACCTGTGGGTAAATTCCGTGGTTCGCTTAGCGCTCTCGAACCCATTTCCCTGGCTGCGCTGGTTCTGCGGGCGGTGGTCGAACGGGCCAGGATTGACCCAGCCCAGGTGGACGATGTGATTATGGGCTGTGTTACCCAAACCGGCGAGCAGGGGGCCAATATTGGACGACTGGCCGCACTCTATGCCGGTTTTCCTGTGGATGTCCCGGCGGTGAGCATCAACCGAATGTGCGGTTCCAGCCAGCAGGCTATTCACTTTGCCAGCCAGTCGATTGTGGCGGGGGACGCGGATGTGGTCATCGCCGCCGGGGTGGAATCCATGAGCCGGGTGGCGATGGGGTCCGACTATCCGCCCCAGTTCCCCAGCAATCCGCCCTATCCGCTGTTGCATCAGGGCGAATCGGCAGAACTGATTTGCCAAAAGTGGGGTTTCAGTCGCGAAGCATTGGACGAATATAGTTATCAGAGCCACCTGAAGGCGGCTGCGGCCACCAAGTCCGGTCACTTTCAACGCGAAATTCTGCCCGTCGTCGTTGGGCAAAACGGCGACAGTCGCGTGCTAGACTACGACGAGGGTATTCGGTTCGAGCCGAATCTGGCAAGGATGGCAGCGCTCAAGCCTGCTTTTCGGGAAGATGGGGTGATCACTGCAGGCAACGCCAGCCAGATCAGCGATGGCGCGGCGGCGGTGCTGGTGATGGAACGCGGTAAAGCCGAAGCGCTGGGGTTGAAACCCCGCGCCCGCTTTGTCAGCCGGGTGGCGGTGGGCAGCGACCCGGAGCTGATGCTCACCGGGCCGATAGCCGCTACGGAAAAGGCACTGAAACGGGCCGGACTCTCCATCGGCCAGATGGATGTGATCGAAATCAACGAAGCCTTTGCCGCTGTGGTGTTGGCCTGGGCCGCCGAAATTGAGCCGCCGATGGAACGGGTCAATCCCAACGGCGGCGCGGTGGCTTTGGGGCATCCCCTGGGTGCGACTGGGGCCAAACTGATGACAACACTGCTGCATGAGTTGGAGCGGAGTGGTGGCCGTTACGGTTTGCAGACAATGTGCATCGGCCACGGCCAGGCCACGGCCACAATCATCGAACGGCTATGAAAGACTCCACTGCAAAAAGCCAAGTTCTTCAGCGGAGACGCAGAGAAACCTAGGAGAGAAATCTGTTTGTATCAGAGTTCATCCGCGTTTATCGGTGACTCAAAAGGCTTTTTACACTGGACTCATCGTTCTTTTTCTTCTAACTCTCGCTTGCGCTGCCGATAGAGAATCTCTTCCATCAGACTGCGCTGGGTGGAGGAGATGTCCGCCAGGACGCCGAAGAGGAAGATGAGGAAACCGACGGTGAGCAGTGTACCGCCGATGGTGACTGATTGGCTGAGGCGGCCCACACCGGACTGGGCTGTGAAGAGGTAGAAGTAGAAGAAACGGACCAGCAGAACCAGACCGCTGAGAATGAAAGGCACAGCCAGAAAAGAGAAGCTGCGCAGGGGTTCGTAGAAGGTGTAGAGCCGGATAATTGTGGCCGCGGAGCGCTTGATGTAGCTCCACGTACTGCGCATCAGCCTCGATTCACGGGTTGGGTCGTTGACCTCAATCGGCACACTGGCAATCGCCAGCCCCTTCTTGCCCGCCTGGATAATCGTCTCCAGCGTATAGGTGTAGCGGGTCAGCACAATCAGACGTAGGGCGGCTTCCCGGCTGAATGCCCGGAAGCCGCTGGTGGCGTCGGGCACATCCGTGCCCGATGCTGCCCGCACGACCCAACTGCCCCAGCGCTGCAACACCCGCTTGACCGGCGAAAAATGCTCGATCTGATGGGTCTGCCGATCCCCGATCACAATATCAGCCTCCCCCCGCAATACCGGCCCAATCAGCTCACCAATAAAACGCCCCGGATATTGATTGTCCCCATCTGTGTTGACCACCACATCCGCGCCGGCCCGCAGGCAATAGTCCAGCCCGTCCTGAAACGAGACGGCCAGCCCCATATTGCGGGGGTGGCGCAGCAGGTGATCCACGCCCAGTTCGGCGGCGATCTGGGCCGTGCCGTCGTGGCTGCCGTCGTCGATCACCAGCACTTCCAGCTTGGAGACGCCAGGCAGCGAGCGGGGCAGTTCGGCCAAAACCAGGGGCAGGGTTTCCGCTTCGTTGTAGCAGGGAATTTGGATAATCAGATGCATAAGGCAATCGTCTCGTGGCAATAGGTAGCAAATCACACCGATTTTACCACAGCCTGATACATAGCGCGTTTCTCTTCATTCCCCATTCCGCATTCCCCATCACCGCCCCCGCCACCAATCCTTGCGCGAGCGCGGGTCCATAAATTCGCCCCGATCCCGCACAGCCACCAGTACTTCTGGGGATCGGGCTGTGCCCAGCACATCGCCGTTGTGCAGACCGGGCAGATTGCCCCGCCCACCTGTGTTGGCCTGCCGATAGAGCGCCAGCAGATTGGGGTCCACACAGATCGATGCCAGATGGACCGCATAGCCGGGGGCCACACTGTCGTGGCGGGTGTAACCCAGGGTGATGCGCTGCTCCTCTGCGTAGAGGACGAGAACTTTGAATCCGCCCCCATAAATCTCTGCCTCTCGACTGGGAAACGAAACAGTTTCGGTCAGATTTACGGCCATGCCTAACAGAGAGACTTCTTGGGGCGTCAGCTCCGGGCTAGCACAGCCGTCTGTGCCACAGGACCAATCCCAGCCGTAGACCCGGTGGGCAGAGGTGAAGGCCGGTGTGCGATCATCGCCGAAGAGGCCCGCCAGTTGGGGAGCGTCCCCATCCGTAGGGCCGTTGATGTCGATCAGCCCAAGCGTGGCGCTGACCGGAGTATGACCCCGCAGGGCAAGGTTGAGATCGCCGTGAAGATCGTCCGGGTGGTCCGCGGGCGGGCCATCTACGGGGATCAGTTCGTAGGCGCGGTCGGAGGTCAATGGACAATCGCGTACAGGTATGCCCAAGATGAGAGGCAGATAGAGGGCAGTTGCATCGGGGGGAACGGTTTGATTGAGGCTGTGCTCCTCGGCGCGGAGAGTATCGGCGCTTGCCAGCAGAAGCAGCCCGACAAAGACGAAAAAGTGGCCTCGTTTGAAAAAATTCTTGACGGGTGTAGCCATTTGCCTCCGATACAGAACGAAACTGCTCAGGTCAGAGCGATGCAGGAATTTCAACACAGAGGACCAGAGGCAATGAGACGCAGAGAATTGCTTTGCGGCTTCCCTCTTTATTGAAAATTACACCCTCCCTTTGATCACTACAAATTCGCATCATGCGTGTCAAAAAACCATCAGCCGATCTTGGGCGCTGGCCCCGCCACCGTATCCAGGCTGCCCCCCATATCGATCAATTCCGCAGCGATCCGACGCAGACAGCCGGGCAGATCGCTGACTATTTGACCAGGGGCCAGCCGTAATAGCCGCCAACGGTCAGGCAGAAGCGCGTCCCGCACGGCGTTGGTATCGTCGCTGCAGCGGATGCCCAGATAGCCGTTGCGGGCGCGCAGGGCGATGTCCGCGGGCCAGTCGCCGACCAGCCGATTGGGCAGCGGGCGCAGACGGTTGTCCCGCAGCGCCTGCCAGAGTGCATCGAAAGGTTCGTCCTCCCGGCGCAGCTCCGTAATATCCTGGGCCTGGAGCAGCCGTTCCAGCGTCGTGTGGATAAAAGTCACCCGCCGAAATGTGGCTGCCGGAATAGGATGATCTAAGCGTTTTAGGGGTCCGATGTCAATGCGGAAATAGAAATCCTGGGCTCGGGGGTGATCGGCCTCGGCGGGCAGCAGTTCGGCCCGGGTCAGCAGCCGGTAACGCTGGATCGGGGCAAACCAGGTGATGGTGTGGCTCTCTTCTTTGGGCTGGAATGCGCCGGTCTGGTAGAAAGCCAGGAAATCCGCGCCCACGCGCCGGGGCGCACGACGCTGGGGGATGCGATACCAACCGTCAGACGCGGCCCGGTGCAGGTCTTCCGGCTGGTTGACCACCGCCACCAGAACCGTGCGGCGCTGCAAATAGGGATCGGAATAGGCGAAGTCCATAGGGCGTGTCCAATTTGAGCTATCGTTTTACAGGTAAACATTTTCTCTGTAGGGGCGCTTGCTTGCTGCGCCCGGCACACACGCGACGGGCGCAGCAAGCAGCGCCCCTACAGTGAGAATTTTTACCTGAAAAACTATAGCCAATGGACGGAAACAGACATGACAGACAAAACGGAAACACAAGTGATCGGCGTCTTGCTGGCCGACGACCACACGGTGGTGCGCAAAGGCATTCGCGACTTCTTGGAAGAGGATGCGCAGATTCGGATTC
>CAMDQF010000108.1 GCA_945905745.1 Litorilinea aerophila | reverse complement strand
CCGGGTATCTGGCCTGACACCCAATGGCAGTGCAGATTGAGTGCAGGCAAGGACAAGAATATGGATCGCTGGTCAGCCAAAACTGGTTCAGAACTACCCGAGTGGAGTAAGATTGCCCAATATATATTGGCCTATATTCTCTGGTTTCTTTTCTGTGCCCTTGCCTTTTTTGCAATCTGGCGTGTACATACGGTTCTGGTAGAGGGTATCTTTTTCGGTCGGGTTGACCCCTGGCAGTTGCGAGCCATCGACAAATGGTCTCTGTGGGTGATGGGCGCAGGCTGGGTGGTGGGCATCTTTCTCTCCGAAGGCTATCTGCGCAAAGGGGTGGAGAAAGGCCGCTTGCTTGTCTATACGGGAAAACTTTTTCTCGTTCCTTTGATCGTCATTGCCGTATCGTATCTCATTCGAGCATTCTGAATACGTCGTTAGATTCCGACGCAATTGTCAGCACCATCACATTCCTGAGGAGATGGGCAGTTGAGCCAGCAAACAGTGACCAACCCGACCACTACCCAGACTTCTGCCGCCAACGGGCAGAAGCCCCCTCTGCTCGAAGTGAAAGACTTGAAAAAATGGTTCCCGATCAAGCGGGGACTCTTCAGCCAGACGGTCGGCCACGTGAAGGCAGTGGACGGTGTGAGCTTCTACGTCCGTCCTGGCGAAACCCTGGGATTGGTGGGCGAGAGCGGTTGTGGCAAGACGACCACAGGCCGGGTGATTATGCGGGCCTATGTCCCCACAGGTGGTGAAATCTGGTTTGACGATCAGGACCACGGGCGCATCAATCTGGCCGATGTGGAAGAGGGCGATATGAAGGGCTATCGCCGCAATATGCAGATGGTCTTTCAAGATCCCTATTCGTCCCTCAACCCCCGGATGAATCTGCTGCAAAATGTGGGCGAACCTTTGTTGGTGCACGGGGTTGCCAGCGGCAAGGAGTTGGAAGATCGGGTCGCTGGTCTGCTGCGGGTGGTGGGCCTGCGCCCGGAATATATGAACCGCTATCCCCACGCCTTCAGCGGTGGGCAACGTCAACGCATCGGTGTCGCCCGTGCCCTGGCTCTAAACCCCCAATTGCTTGTGTTGGATGAACCGGTCTCGGCCCTGGATGTTTCTGTTCAGGCCCAGATTCTCAATCTGTTGCAGGATTTGCAGGATCAGTTCAACCTGACCTATATTTTTGTCGCCCATGACCTGAGTGTTGTCGAGCATATCAGCGACCGGGTGGCAGTGATGTATGTGGGGATGCTAGTCGAGAGCGCGACCACCGAAACGCTCTATACCCAGCCCATGCACCCCTACACCGAAGCCCTGCTCTCGGCTGTGCCCAAACCCGACCCCCGGGACCGGGGCGAGCCGATTGTGCTGGAAGGGGACGTGGCCAATCCGGCCAATCCGCCCAGCGGTTGTTACTTCCATCCCCGTTGCCGCTTCAACGACAAAGATCGCTGCCAGAAAGAGACGCCCGCATTGCGCGAGATGCAGCCGGGCCACTTTGTGCGCTGCCACTATGCCGGGGAATTGAGTTTGCGCGGGGTGGCGGCCTAGGCTTGGAATGGCCGGCTGACGGAGGCTTGGCTTTCGTCATAGGGGGTCGAGAAAGGAGGCATTGATGGCAGAAGTTATGGAAATGGAAAAAACCGAGGAAGTTGCCGACCTCCTGCCGCCGCGCCCGGATATGAGCCACATTGTCACAGAGGACGAAGAACCTGTGGACAACCTCTTTTCTGCCAAACAGCAGCGTCTTCTGGTTGAGCCTCTCTATACCGCGTGGCAGAAGGAACGCCCCTTTCTGGCGGATGCCAATGTGGGCGTTTTTAGCGGCATTCACCTTCCACCTCTTGTCCCGGATATGTTTTTGAGTATGGATGTGCGTGTCGGTGACGAGGATTGGTGGCTGACGGAAAATCGCAGCTACTTTCTCTGGGTGTATGGCAAGCCGCCGGAAGTGGTGGTGGAGGTGGTCTCTAATCGAAAAGGCGGCGAATTGGGTCGCAAGATGCGCGACTATGCCCGCATGGGTGTTCCCTACTACGTCGTTTATGATCCAGAACCGGTCTCCATTCAATCCCAACCGCTCATTGTCTACCAATTGGTGGTGGGTGAATATCTGCCCCGACCCGACTACCAATTAGCGAAACTGGGCCTTTCCCTGAGGTTGTGGGATGGAACTTTCGAGAATGGGCAGGCTGTCTGGTTACGTTGGGCCGATAGCGAGGGGAATTTGATCCCCACCGGGGCGGAACTCTCGGAGCAAGCGCGTGCGCGGGCCGAGCAAGCCGAAGGGCGGGCCGTGCAAGCCGAAGGGCGGGCCGAGCGCATGGCCGCCAGGCTGCGGGAACTCGGTATCGACCCGGAGGCAGTGTAACAAAGCTCGGCATAGATATGTTTCGCCAGGTATAACCGGCGACGAGTGAAATGTGAAGCGATGAACGGTACTCTCCACACCAACGGCAATATCACCCTGGAAGGGCTGGCAACTTCTGAGTTGCCTACTTCTGAGTTGCCCGCCTCCCAACCGGCGCGCCAGGGACGCACGCCCAAGGTGATGCTGCTCTTTCCCCCCAACTGGACGCCCACAATGCCCCATCTGGCCCTGCCCACGCTGACCGCGTGGCTGCGCCAGGAGGGGATTGAGGTGATCCAGCGGGATTTGAATGTAGAAGTCTTCGACTACATTTTGACCCGCAGTTTTGTGGAAGAGTCGGTGGAACGGGTGCGGGCGGCCTTTGGGCCGCGCGGCAACGCTTTGCGCCGGGGAGGGCCGCCACCGGAGATGGTGCGTTGGGCCCTGGAGACGGGGCCAAAACTGGCCCGTCAGGTGGAAAAAGCGACAGCCGTCCTGCGCAGCGACGCCTTTTTCGATGGGCCGATTGGGTTACGCAATTTCCGCATCGTCATCAAAGCATTAGAAATCGCCTCTCTGCCCTTCTACCCGGCCAGTCTGAATCTGCAGAGCTACGAAGCAGCCGGACCGGTGGATAGCAGCCGCTTTTTGCTGGAAGGGGTGAAAGACCCGCGCCACAATCTCTTTTTGGAGATTTACCGGCGCATTCTCCTCCCAGATATTTTGGCCGAACAGCCGGATGTGGTGGGGATTTCCATCCCGTCGATGATTCAGATGTTGCCGGGACTGACCGCTGCCTGGCTGATTCGGGAGGCCGGGCTACCCTGTCACATTACGGTGGGCGGTCCCCACGTCAGTATGCTGCGGGAGGAGTTGCCCAAAGTTCCGGACATTTTCCAACTGTTCGACAGTGCGGTTATCTTTGATGGCGAACGTTCTCTTGCCCAACTGGCCGAGGCGGTGGTCAATGGGGGCGATCTGGGGCAGATTCCCAATCTGGTCTATCGGGACGGGGCAGAGATTCGCACAACCGCGCGCAAAGAGGCAGAGAAGATCGCCAATCTCCCCCTCCCCGATTTCAGCGACCTGCCATTGGATCGCTATTTGGCCCCCCGTCTGGCCCTGCCCCTGCTCACGGCGCGGGGCTGCTATTTTGGCAAATGCGCCTTCTGTAATGTGGGCTACGGCGAGGCGGAATCCTTCAGCCAGTTGCGCGCCCAGGCTCTGGCCGACCAGATGTTGGCACTGCACGCCAAGTACGGCGTCAAACACATCTTCTTCTCAGACGAGGCGGTGACGCCACGCAATCTGCGTGACCTTTCCCGCATTTTGCAGGAGGCAGGCAGCCCCGTGACCTGGGGCGGTTGTGCGCGTTTCGAGAAGGTGATCGACCGACCGCTCTTGGATTCCATGGTGGCGGGCGGCTGCCGGACGATTCTCTTTGGCCTGGAGAGCGCGTCGGAAGCCATCATCGATCATATGATTAAGGGCACCCAACTGCCCCATATGAGCCGGATTCTGCGTGAAAGCTCGGAGGCGGGCATCTGGAATCACACCTTTTTCTTCTTTGGCTTCCCCGGCGAAACCATCGAAAATGCCCAGGAGACGGTGAATTTTCTCTACGCCCACAAGCAGTACATCAACTCGGCGGCTACAGGCACCTTTTTGATGGAGCGCTATTCACCCGCCCACCGCTATCCAGAATCCTTCAGCGTCAAGCGCATCATCGAAGACCCCAGCAAAGACCTGGCGATCTATTTTGACTACGAAGCGGTGTCGGGGATGAACGAGCAGATGGCGCAGTTGGTGCATGACCGCTTTTTGGATGCGTTGCCCAAGAAGTCCTATCCGCAATTCTACGTCAGCGACATCTATCGGTTTCTCTACGCCAGCTATCTGCCGGAAAAGGGTCTGCCCCATCCGCCCTGGCTGGTGCCGGAAGATGACAGGGTGGCAGGATGAAGGGGTGGCAAGGTGAAGCGTGGGTAACCGCCAGGACTAGCGCCGGTTGAGTAGGCGTCGCATAAGAATGCGGGTGCTGTTTCCCGCCGTATCGAAACCAAGCGGGTAGAATAGGGATAACTCGTCTACCCGTTCGCTTGATTTCGATACGCCTCGCAGACTCGGCTACTCAATCAGCGCTCACTGGTCACCCTGTCACCCCCTCACCTTGTCAGGTTTTGTTCGGCTGTACCGGGCTGCAAGTGTGATACCCCCTCACATCCACGGCGCGTTGCGATACAGTAGGTTGTACGTTTTGGTTTCCCTAATTTTTTTCAGAGGAGGTATTCCATGAGAAAGCTCGTCAATCGGGGCGTCTCGCGGCGAGAATTCCTGCGGGTTTCGGCATTGGCCGGCGCAGGTGTTGTCACCGTAGCCTGTGGTGCAGCCGGTCAGCCGGCCCCCGCCGCAGCAGAGCCAGCCCCCGCCACCCCAACAGCCGCGCCCGCAGCCCAAGAAGCCGCGGCCCCCGCGGCTGCCGCCTCGCAGTATTCCGAAGCCCCTATGCTGGCCGAACTGGTCAAGGCCGGTTCATTGCCCGCAGTAGACGAACGTCTGCCTGCCAATCCGATGGTCATGCCAGTGGTCGAGAGCATCGGACAATATGGCGGCACCTTCCGTCGCGGTTTCAAAGGTGTTTCTGATCGGTTTGGTCCCACCAAATTGCAGGACCGGGCTATCGCCTGGTATGACCAGAACCTGAACATTCAGCCGCGTATCGCCGAATCCTGGGAGTTGAGCGCCGACGCCAAGGAATGGACTTTGCACCTGCGCGAAGGCATGAAGTGGTCCGATGGCGCGCCCTTCGGTGCCAAAGACATCCAGTGGTGGTGGGAGAACGAAGCGACCAACACAACGATCTATCCTGCCATCAACAGTGCTTTTTTCTCTGGGGCAGCCAAGACACCGATGACGCTGGAAGTGGTAGACGATTACACCGTCAAGTGCATCTTCGCCGATCCCAAACCGCTCTTCATCCACGGCTTGCGCCGTCTCTCCTGGAACTTCTACGAACCCGGTCACTATCTGGCCCAGTTCCACATGGACCTGACCACGGACAAGGCCAAACTGGAGGCGGACACCAAAGCCGCCGGTTTCAACGCTTGGAACGAGTATTATATAGATCGCGCCTATTGGTATCTCAACCCGGAACTGCCCACGGTCGGACCCTGGAACTCCAAGAACAAACTCTCGGAAGAGCTCTTCTTGATGGAGCGCAATCCCTACTTCTTTGCGGTGGACGCCGAAGGCCAGCAACTGCCCTATGTGGATAGCGTCACCCACCGTCTCTTTGAAACCGATGATGTCTTCAACCTGCGCATCATCAACGGCGAGATCGACTTCCAGGCTCGCCATGTGCAGTTGGCCAACTTCACTCTCTACAAAGAAAATGAAGCTGGCGGTGAGTATCAGGTTCTGATCGGCGTCAGCGCCGGTCACCCAGCCATCCAACTCAACCTGACCACCAAGAACGAGCGGTTACGAGAGTTCTTCAACAAGCGTGATGTGCGCATCGCCCTGTCCGTGGCTGTGGATCGCAGTGCGATCAACGAACTGGTCTACGACGGACTGTACACACCGCGCCAGTACAGCCCGCTGAGTATGTCGCCCCAGGCCTATCCCAAGCAGGCCGAGGCCCACATCGAGTACGACGTGGACGCGGCCAATGCCCTGTTGGATGGGGCGGGCTATACCGAGAAAAATGCCGACGGTCTACGCCTCTGGCCCGGAACAACCGAGCCGATCAGCTTCATCATCGAAGGCATTGATCAGGACGGCACCCCAGCGGTGGATTTTGTACAGCAGGTAGTGAAATACTACAATGCCGTCGGCGTTTCCGCCTCCTACAAGTACGCCGAACGCTCGCTTTACACCGAGCACTATCAGACCAACGAGATCGAAGCGGCCTCGTGGGCTGGTGACCGCACGGTTCTGCCGTTGGTGGCCCCCATCATCTGGACCTGTGAGCAGCCGGATCGCCCGTGGGCTGCGGCCTGGTCCTTGTGGAAGCTCGATGCGACCAATCCCAATGGCGAGGAACCACCGGCCGATCATTGGGTCTGGAAGATCTGGGAGATCTGGGATCAGGTGGCTGCGGAGCCGGATGCGGCCAAGCAAACCGCCCTCTTCCACCAGATTCTGGACATCTGGGCTGAAGAGCTGCCCATGATTGGCTATCTGGGCGAGGCCCCGGCGCCGATTATCGTCAAGAATGGCGTGCGCAATTACGTTGCCGGTATGCCCGTGGACGACCCGACCGGTGACGAGCATCTGCTCAACACCGAAACCTACTTCTGGGAGACCGCGTAAGAGAAGTCAGTGGGACAGTGAGTCAGTGGGACAGCGATTGTCTTACTGTCCCATTGTCCCACTGTCCTACTGTCTTGGGAGGCTTTTGATGCTGCTTTATATTGTTCGCCGGTTGTTTTACCTGATTCCGACGCTGATCGCGATTTCGATCATCTCCTTTGCCATCATTCAATTACCGCCCGGTGACTTTCTGACCTCTTATGTGGCCGGGCTGCGCCAGCAGGGAGAGAATATAGATGAATCCGAACTGGCTTCCCTGCGCGCACGCTATGGGTTGGGCCAGCCTGTCTATGTGCAATATGGCAAATGGATCAGTGGGATTGTGCTGCGCGGCGACTGGGGACAATCCATGGAGTGGCAGAAGCCAGTCAATGAGCTGATCTGGGAGCGGCTGGGGTTGACGATTGTACTCTCGTTGTCGGCTCTTTTGGTGAGCTGGTTTATCGCTATCCCTATCGGCGTCTACTCGGCCACCCATCAGTATTCCTGGCTCGATTATACGATGACGACTTTTAGCTTTATTGGCCTGGGAACGCCCGGTTTTCTCCTGGCGTTGATCATTCTTTTTATTGCCCAATCGCGCCTTGGCCTCAATGTGGGTGGACTTTTTTCAGAGGAGTATATCCTGGCCCCCTGGAGCTGGGCCAGAGTAGTGGATATGCTCAAACACCTCTGGATACCGATGCTCATCCTGGCCTTGAACAGCACAGCGGGCGGCATCCGTATTACCCGGGCCAATCTGCTGGATGAGCTGAACAAACCCTATGTAGAGACGGCCCGGGCCAAAGGGGTAAAGGAAGGCAAGCTGATCTGGAAATATCCCGTGCGGGTGGCGCTCAACCCCTTCTTCAGCACAGTGGGCTGGTCTCTGGCCAGTCTGGTGTCGGGGGCAACGCTGATTGCTATCGTCCTCAGTTTGCAAACCACCGGCCCGATGATGCTGCGTGCCCTGACTTCCCAGGATATGTATCTGGCTGGCAGCTTCCTCTTTCTGTTGAGCGCACTCACGGTCATCGGCACACTCATTTCGGACATTTTGCTGGCGCTTGTAGATCCGCGTATTCGCCTGGACAGTTAGTACACCGGGGCGCAAATAAAGCAGCCATTGCCAGTAGATCAGCAAGACAGTAACAGAATAGGCAGTGGCTCTCCTACTGGCTCACTGATCTATTGACACCCCATTGCCAATGGGATTGGAATAGAAGCGGAGAATTGTACTATGCAGAGAATCGAAAAGTCCTGGATTGATCGGGCTGATGAGGAAGCCGCCTTTTCCCAGCAGGAATTCATCGAAGAAGTCTCTGGGGATGAGAAGGTCTACGTAGCCTCCTATTGGCAACTGATGCGATGGCGTTTTGTTAAACATCGGATGGCCGTGATCAGCGCTGTACTCGTCCTGCTCTTTTATCTGGTGGCTCTTTTTGCCGAGTTTGTGGCACCCTATATTCCCACTGATAGCTTTGTCCAGTACAAATTAGCGCCGCCGACCAAAATTCACATTGTCGACAGCGAGGGCAATTTACGCCTTCCATTTATCTACAAAATCGTGCGGGAACGGGATCCGGCAACCCTGCGCAGCAACTACACTGAAGATGAGTCAATCATCTACCCCATTCGTCTCTTCGTCAAGGGATCGGAATACAAACTCTGGGGCCTATGGACGATGGACCGACATCTCTTCGGGGTAGATGCGCCCCGGGAAGAGCAGGGCGTCTTCTTTTTGGGCGCGGACCGGCTGGGGCAGGATCTTTTCTCCCGGGTCTGCTATGGCGCACGCATTTCCCTTACCATCGGCCTGGTCAGTGTCGTCGTCAGTCTGGTGGTGGGGATCGTTCTGGGCGGTATTTCCGGATATTACGGCGGAGCCATTGACAATGCCATCCAGCGTCTCATCGAATTCATCCGCTCCATCCCGGAAATTCCGCTGATTATGGCCCTGGCCGCGGCCCTGCCTGCGGATCTGCCGGTCATCCAACTCTACTTTGGGATTACCATTCTGCTGGCTTTCGTCGGCTGGACTGGTCTGGCCCGTGTGGTGCGGGGGCGCTTCCTGAGTATGCGAGAAGAGGATTTCGTGATGGCGGCCCGTTTTGCTGGCTCCAGCGAGATGCGCATCATCCTGCGCCATATGATGCCCTCCTTCCTCAGCCACATCATCGCTTCCCTCACCCTCTCCATCCCCGGTATCATCCTGGCCGAGACCGGCTTGAGTTTCATCGGTCTGGGTCTGCGCGCCCCGGCCATCAGTTGGGGGGTGCTTCTGCAAGAGGCCCAAAATTTGCGCTCCGTCGCTCTGGCTCCCTGGGTACTCACCCCAGCCCTGGCTGTGATTATCACCGTCCTGGCCTTCAACTTCCTGGGCGACGGGATTCGGGATGCGGCGGATCCGTATGCGAAATGAGTACGTATCTCGACTGTTGTGAATTTTTAGTGTGAATTTTTTAGGGTGAGAAAAAGAGAGATTGTTTGGCAAATAAGTGGTGGAAGACGGTCGCGATGGAATCGCCATCTGATAAACGGTGATGAACGGAGAGAATCAAGGACTGAATCAAAGTGGTTGCTTGCTGGCGACAGGCTTCTCCGATGGATTTGAGGGGAAGAGCAGACTTGGTATCGAATGACGAATGCAGGCAATCGAGGTGAAGGAAGGAATAAGCCACGAACACCAGAACCCAATGTTTTTGGAAGGCCTCGGCGTTGCGCATGCGATATTCATCCAAAGCAAGATGACCCTTACCGTCCTGATAAAAAGTTTCTATCGGCCAGCGGCGGAGATAGGTAGAGAGAATGAGTTCAGTACTCCAGTCGATGCGGTTGGTGACTAAGACGACATAGGTACCGGTAAGCTCGGCATTGGCGAACGAGATGACGATGCGTACTTTGTCCAGGCCAGGAATGCGCAGATTGCGGGCAAAAGACCAGTAGGATTTGCCTTTGACCTCAATCCGGCGATAGGCAGAGGCTGGAATCAGCGGCACGAGATCTTCGACTTTGATGTGTGGTCCTGGGAGAGAGATAGGATTGTCGCTGGCGTCTTTGAGTACAAAACTGTTGGTTTCCAGGTTGCGGTTCTTTTTGAGAATGCTCACCCAATCCTTTGCCTGTTCTTCAATCGCTTTCACAAAGTCAGGTGACAAGTACCAGCCATCGAACAGGACTACGCCAAAGGGCAGGTAATGCGCATCCGCTTGTTCGAGCAACTCGCTCGCCAGCTCTATTTTCGTCTTGAATTGGGCATGCAACTTGGCAAATTCAGCATCTTGCAGGAGAACGGGGTCAACTTCCTTATGCAACTTTTGTCGTTGCTTTTTTTGTGTGGGAATCTGCCGCCCTGGGAAATGCTTCTCCACAAACTTTTCCCACTCTGTGCATTCGTCGTAGCGACGGTAGAGATGAAAATCTACCGGAAAGCAGACTTTGCCACTCACATAATGGCTCGTCACCAAATTGTGGGCATAGGGATAGCTCCCATCTCCATGATTGTAATGGCGGTCTACATAATCAAAGAGCGTTCCCACATGCTCACACAGCGTGTCATCTACGATCAAAGCCGACTCATCCGATGGCCGACTGTAACGCTTGCTTTCCTGCAACAGCATTCCGATCCGTACATCATTCACTTTTTTACCCAGCCAAGGTGATTCAGACATAAAACGCGAAATGTTTGTTTTGTCAGCGCTATCTACGATACAGCGCGCAATATTGGACAGGCTTTTATCTTCCAAGACCATCAAACCGGTCAAATAATTGCGAAAATGCTCGAACTGACGACGATCTTTGAATACATCTCGAAAAACCTCGGCGTATTTGAGTACGACTGGCGCAGGTTCAACGATTGGGACGTTCATTGTTTCTTGCTTCCTTTTTGCTCTAAAATTCAGTTGCCCTTTGCCCTTTATGATAATCCCTTCTGTAAATTCACAACAGTCGAGTACGTATTTCGTATTGCGTAGTCAGTGAAGATTTCGCCACTTTGGGACAAATTTGGAAGTGACGGAAAGTCATTTCTTCTGCACTATCCACAAATCATTGAACAACGATGTGATGTGACTGACCTACGCAATACGAAATACGCAATACGCACGCCTCTTGAATCTGTGAATACTTACTTTTAGGAGACCCCAATGGCAACAGTGCCCGTTGGCGACCCCCAGAGTCGCACAAAGGCTGGAAATAGTACGGATATACTGCTGGAAGTGAAGGGGTTGAAGACCCACTTCTTCTTGCAGCAGGGCATTGTGCGCGCTGTGGAGAACGTAGATTTTACCGTCCACAAAGGCCAGACAGTGGGCATTGTGGGCGAGAGCGGCTGCGGTAAATCGGTCATGGCCCGCTCGGTCATGTCGATTGTGCCTCCGCCAGGCCGCATTGTGGAAGGGGAGGTTCTCTTTCATCTGACCCAGAGCGAAGGTGGCAGCAGCAGGGTAGAAATCGTGGATATGGCGAAGCTGGACCCAATGGGGGACAAAGCCCGTTCCATCCGCGGTTTCGAGATTTCGATGGTCTTCCAGGAACCCATGACTTCTCTGAGTCCGGTGCATACGGTGGGTGACCAGATTATGGAGGCCATTCTGCTCCACCAAGAAGTGACGAAAGCCCAGGCCCGCCAGATCGCCATCGGCACCCTGCGCCAAGTGGGTATGCCCGACCCGGAACGCATTGTGGACCGCTACCCCCACCAGTTGAGCGGCGGAATGCGCCAGCGCGCCATGATCGCGATGGCCCTCTCCTGTCGGCCCAGCCTGCTGATCGCAGACGAGCCGACCACCGCCCTGGACGTGACTACCCAGGCCCAGATTCTGAACCTCATGCAGGGCTTGCAGGAAGAATTGGGGATGGCGATTATCTTCATCACCCACGACTTGGGCGTGATCGCCCAGATGGCCGATTATGTGGTGGTGATGTATCTGGGCGAAGTGGTGGAGATGGCGGACGTGGATACGATCTTCTACGACCCCAAACATCCCTACACCCGTTCGCTCCTGCGCTCGATTCCTATGCTGGGCCGCAAATCCGCCCAACACCAGACCAGTCGCTTGACCGCCATCCGCGGCACAGTGCCCGACCCCTACTCGATTCCGAAGGGTTGCCCTTTCCATCCCCGCTGCCCCCAGGCCATCCAGGGCGTTTGCGATACAACAAATCCGCCCTTCCTGGAACTGGAAGGTGGCCACAAAGTACGGTGTGTCCTCTATGAGTAAAGTTGTCGAACCCCAAGCCCCTGTCTGGTTGAACTATCCAACAGTCGGGGGCTTTGTCCACGACTGGCTGGTAGCCGGTCCCCTGGCCCTTCCTGTCTCCAACCTCAACGACTTCCCCGGCGCGGATTTCAAATTGCAGATCGCCCGCCACCGCTACCAGGCGGAGACGGGTCTTTCTGCCGCGCCCGCGGAATGGCAGAAATTTGCCCCCTTTGGCGGGGAAAGCGAACTGACCTGGCAGGTCTACCACACCGAAGACGATCATTTTGTGGATCGCTCCGTCTTTCATCACACCTGCCATCACCTGTACACCTGGGCCTACTGCGGGATCGAAAGCGCTGCTGCCCAGACCGTCAACGCCGCCCTGACCACCAACGGCCCCGCCGACATCTGGCTCAATGGCGTCCACGTGCATCGGGTGGAGCACTTCTGCCACCAGTTGCCGGGCCATTCCACCTCCGCGCTTGCCCTGCAAGCCGGACGCAACGAACTGCTCGTCCGTTTCGAGGGTGTGGCTGTGCGTGAATGTCCCTACGTGATGGCTCTGCATCTGGACGGCGAAGGACTCTCTGTCGCTCTGCCCACAACAATTCAGTCGGTGGAGCGGCGGCAGAAGTTGGAGAATCTCTTTGCCAAAGCCTATCTCACCCAGGACATCTACACCCGGGAGCAGCAGATCGTCGTCCATTGGCCCGACGAGGAGCCGGCGAAGGACAATATCGCCCTGCGTCTGCGGCGCAAGGATGGCCGTATCTACTCCGAGTATCACACCGATGGCAGAGAAGTCCAGCAGCAGAGTCTGGGCGTTGCCTACCAGTTTCCGCCCGGCGAATACGAGGTGATGCTTTTTCCTCATCCCAACGAGTATTACGAATGGGGAATGCGGGTCGAGCGGTATCTTCCCCTGCATGTTGTGGGCAATCACAAGTATTCCGCCGAGCGCTATGGCAACTATTCTGAACGGCGGGAAGAAGCGCTCAAAGCCGCGGCCCGACGCGACGTCAATGTTTTTTCCGAGATTGCCAAAATGGAGTTGGGCTGGTTCGATCTGATCGACCACAAGCCGATTCTCGACACAATTGAGATGGTCAACCGCCGGGCCGATTGCAGCGACTTCTATCTGGTCGGCCTGCTGGGGATGGTCGCGCGCTACATCGACACCCCCGGCTTCGCCCAGGATCTGGTCGATCCACTCCAGGAGTGCTTCCTCAACTTCCGCTATTGGATGGACGAGCCGGGCAACGACGCGATGTGCTTCTGGTCGGAGAACCACCAGATTCTTTTCCACGCCTGCGAAGTGCTGGCCGGTCAACTCCTGCCCGACGAGACTTTTACCAACGCAGGGATGACAGGGGCAGAACACCAACAGAAGGGCGAGCGCATGGCTCTCTCCTGGCTGCGCAAGCGGGCCAGGGGTGGCTTCCGGGAATGGGATTCCAACACCTATTTCGAGGAAGATGTGTTGGCTCTCTCCCATCTGGCCGATCTGGCCGAGAACGACGAGTTGCGGGAACTGGCAACGGTCGTCCTGGACAAGCTGCTCTTCAATCTAGCGGTCAACTCCTACAAAGGCGTCTTCGGCTCTACCCACGGACGCAGCTACACCCCCTATCTCAAAGGCGGCCATCTGGAGCCGACCTCCGGCATCTCTCGTCTGCTCTGGGGCAAAGGCATTTTCAACGATCGTATCCTGGGCGTTGTCAGCCTGGCCTGCGCGGTCAGCTATCTGCTGCCCCCGGTCATCGAAGCCATTGCGATCGACCCGGCAGAGGAGATTTGGAGCCGGGAGCGTCACGTGGGCAGATTGGAGCGCTGGTGCGATCTGGCCGAAGGGGAGTGGGAGGTGAATAAAGTCACCTACAAGACGCCGGACTATCTGCTGGCTTCGGCCCAGGACTGGCAACCGGGCCAGCCGGGCTACCAGCAGCACATCTGGCAGGCCACCCTCGGCCCGGAGGCGGTCGTCTTTGTCACCCACCCGCCCTGCGTCAACGAAGAAGGCTCTCACCGGCCCAACTTCTGGCACGGCAATGTCGTCCTGCCCCGTACCGCCCAATGGAAGGATGTGCTGGTCTCCATCCACAAGCTGCCCGCCGACGACTGGATGGGCTTCACCCACGCCTACTTCCCCATTTACGCCTTCGACGAATGGGCGCTGGAAGGGGGCTGGGCTTTCGCCAAAGTCGGTGACGGCTATCTGGCAATTACTGCGGGCCAGGGCATGGAATTGACAAAGCTGGGCAAGAGCGCCTATCAGGAGTTGCGCTCCCACGGCCACGAAAACGCCTGGCTGGTGCAGATGGGCCGGGCCGCCATCGACGGCAGCTTTGCCGAATTCCAGGCCAAAGTGCTGGCGTTGGATGTGCGGCTGGCCGGGCTGTCTGTTCAGGCCGACACCCTGCGCGGGGAGAGTATCGACTTCGCCTGGGAGGGGCCTCTGCTGGTCAACGAACGGGAGCAGCCCATCAGCGGCTTTGCCCACTACGACAGCCCCTACGCCCAGATGGCATTGGGCGACGAAAAGATGGAACTCCAGTTTATGGACCTGCTGGTGCGGCTGGATTTTTCGTGAATGCGCAAGGCTGTAAATCCACAGTCTGAAGTGGTTGCCGAAAACGCGAGGCGTGAAAGGTGATTTGCCTTGCAAATTCGGAGTGTCGCTCCGACTTTGCAAGGTTGTCCCGGTAGAAAGGCTCACTTCTATGCAAATACGCCGCCTCCCCCACAACCCCATCATCACCCCTGCCCACGACCCGCGCATAGGCCAAAATATCAACGGTCCGTCGCTGATCCGCGCACCGGAATGGCTGCCCAACCGGCTGGGCAACTACTATCTCTACTTCGGCCACCACCAGGGCGAGTACATCCGCCTGGCCTACGCCGACCGACTGGCAGGGCCGTGGACAGTCTATTCCCCTGGCACGCTCCCACTGGAGGAGACGCCCTGCTTCGGCCACATCGCCAGCCCGGATGTCCATATCGACGAAGCCAATCGACGGCTGGTGCTCTACTATCACGGCCCGGCCCTGCGCAAAGGCCAGTTGGCCGCCGACCCCCTCACCCGGCGCTATCCCGCTGTGAACAATCAGCGCACATTCGTGGCCTTTTCCGATGATGGAATCCATTTTGCGTCCAACAGGGAAATGCTCGGCCCCAGCTATTTCCGCGTCTTTCGCTACGGGGAGTGGAGCTACGCGTTGGGAATGCCGGGCATCTTCTTCCGCAGCCGGGACGGCATCACCGGTTTCGAGAACGGCCCGGTACTCTTCAGCCAGGACCAGCGCCATACGGCCGTGCTGGTGGAGGGGGAGACCCTCTATGTCTTCTATACCCAGGCTGGGGACTGCCCGGAGCAGATTCTCTGTGCGACGGTTGATCTGCGCGCCGACTGGCAAGAGTGGCAGGCCAGCGAACCGGTCTCGGTCATCCTGCCGGAGATGGACTACGAGGGAGCGGACCTGCCTCTGCAACCGTCCCAGCGGGGCGCCATTCACGAGCGGGCACGCCAGTTGCGGGATCCGGCCATCTTCCAGGAGGATGGCCGTACCTGGCTGCTCTACTCTGTGGCGGGCGAGAGCGGCATCGCCCTTGCGGAGCTACACCTCTGACCCACTTGCAGGTATAATGACAGAATCTCAACGCAGATGCGCAAGGACGCAAAAACGGGAGGAAGAGAGTTGCCTCTTTGTCTCTCTGCGCTGTCGCGCCTCTGCGTTAAAAATCCTCCGTACCTGAGAAGGAGTTCCCATGCGTAAAGTATTGTTGACCGGCGCCGCCGGTCGCATTGGCAGTGTGTTCCAGACCTATGCTGCCGACCGTTACGACCTGCGGTTGGCCGATATTCGGACCGATAGTCTGGACGCGCCGCCGGTCGGCGAAGTCATTGCCTTGGATATCGTCGATTTGGACGCCTGCCGGGCGGCCTGTCAGGGGGTGGACACAGTGCTCCATCTGGCCGCGGACCCAGGCACAGGCAGCGGATTTTACGAGTCCTATCTGGACAACAATATCAAAGGCGTCTACAATATTTTCGAGGCGGCCCGGGAAGCCGGCTGTCGCCGGGTGGTCTACGCCAGCAGCGTGCAGACGATTGAAGGTTATCCCCTGGATGCCCAGGCCCGCACGGATGGCGCAACCCGCCCCCTCAATATCTACGGCGCGTGCAAGGTCTTTGGCGAGGCCATCGCCCACTGCTACGCCTACAGCCACGGCCTTTCCAGCATTGCCGTGCGCATCGGCAGTTTTGAATACAACCAGGCCCAGTTCACTGTCAATTCCCGCAATCTCAGCACTTTTGTCAGCGCCCGGGACCTCTGCCAGCTTTTCGTGCGCTGCATCGAAGCCGAGGATGTCCAGTACGCGATTGTCCACGGCATTTCGGACAACCGCTTCAAACGGATGGACCTGACGACGACAAGAGAGACCGTTGGCTACGAACCCCAGGACGACGCCTTTGTGAAGTTCGGCGTGGGCCTCACCGAGACCGAGCGCTGGCTGCGGGAGCATCCCCGCCGGGAGGACGCATGAACTTCATCTTTTTTATGCCCGACGAGCTGCGCGCCGAGAGCGTGGGCTGCTACGGCCATCCCCTGTCGCCTACACCGAATATGGATGCCCTGGCCGCCGAAGGCACGCGCTTTGACCAGTGCCATGTCCAGCATTCGGTCTGCACCCCCTCCCGCTGTTCGCTGATGACCGGCTGGTATCCTCACGTGCGGGGACACCGCACCCTCTGGCATATGCTGCGGCCCGACGAGCCAAACCTCTTCCGCTATCTGAAAAGCGCGGGCTACGCAGTCCACTGGTATGGCAAAAACGACACCCTCAGCCCGGAGAGCTTCCCCGACAGTGTGGATGTGGCCGAGCGGCGGGGCAAGGGGATGTTCGGCCCCAACCCGTATGCGCCGGACGACCCAGAATACTACAGCTTTCTCTACGAACCCTACGCCGGGCCGATTGAGGAGCACAGCGATTATGCCAATGTGCAGGCGGGCATCGACTTTCTGCGCACGAAGCCCACCCAGCCCTTCTGCCTCTACCTGCCGGTTCTCTCGCCCCACTGCCCCTACTCCGCACCCCAGCCCTGGCACGATCTCATCAATCCCGACGATCTGCCCCCCTTGCGCCCAGCGAACCTGCCCGACCGCCCCGACTTCCACCGGCTGATCCGGGAGAGCCGCCGTCTGGATCAGATTGACGAGTCGATCCTGCGCAAAATTCAGGCTGTCTATCTGGGCATGACCGGCTATGTGGATTGGCTGCTGGGCCGACTGCTGGCTGCCCTGGACGAAAGCGGGCTGGCCGAAGATACGGCGGTCTTTGTCTTTTCGGATCACGGAGACTGGGCGGGGGATTACGGGCTGGTGGAGAAGTGGCCTAGCGCCGCGGAGGATGTAATTACCCGTGTGCCGCTGATCGCCCGCATCCCCGGCGGCGCGGCCGGGCACAGTGTAGCCGAGCCGGTGGAGCTCTTCGATGTGATGGCGACGACGCTGGATTTGGCCGGTATCCAGGCACAGCACACCCACTTTGCCCGCTCATTGGCGCCCCAACTCTACGGCGCGGCCGGCGACCCGGCCCGGGCCGTCTTCTGCGAAGGAGGCTATGCGTCCCACGAACCCCACTGCTTCGAGGGTCGGGATGCGGGGGATCATTTCGGGCGGGAGAAAACCCACATCTACTATCCCAAAGGCCAGTTGCAGCAGACCCATCCCCACAGCGTCTGCCGCAATGTGATGATCCGCACATCCACCCACAAACTGCTCCATCGGCCTACGGGTGTGGGGGAACTCTACGATCTGGCCGCGGATCCCCAAGAGTTGCGCAATCTGCACGGCGCTGTCGAATATGCACAAATCCAGGTGGCTTTGGAGCGGCGGCTGCTGGACTGGTATGTACAGACCGCGGACGTGACGCCCTTTGGGGAAGATCCCCGGGGGCATAGGAAATGAAAAAGCCGCCCATCCCTTTTTCTGTTTTGTGGGCAGCACGCCGCTGGCCGACCGCAACCCGGAAGACCCAGGCAAGCCGTCTTTGGCGGAGATGATCGAAGGACTTGCCGCAGCTTTGCGGTAAAAGCTAAATGTAGTCCAGATTGGGATCGTCGGCGATATAAGCCAGACGCTGGCCCAGGTAGGGCAATGCGGGGAGGTTATGCCAGCGGCGCAGAAGGTGATAAGCAGGAGAGGTTAACAGGCGACAGGCATCAACACTCTGGCTCCATTCGGCACTGCGGATTTCGTTCACCGTTTCTGGATAGGGCAGAATACCAAAATCCCAGGCAGAGCAGAGCCGGGACAGGAAATCAATTCGATCTCCCAGATCGGTAAGCCTAACCGGAATCTCTGTGTCTGGGTAGAGTGTACCGTCAATCCAGTTGGACATGCGCAAATTCCTTTCGATACCACTCACGCACCTGCTGGGCAACCACTCGTTGTCCACCATCCGCGATTTTCTCCAGTGGTCGGGATTGCTCGATCCGTTCGAGATGGGTTTCCACAGCCAATTGCGCCCGTTCCAGCCCGGTGTCGCTCCCAGCCCGAAGTTGGCGCTGCCGCCATAAATCCCAACACTGGATCGGCGTCGTCAAGCCCGCCTGACAAATGGCGTGGATGTCTCGAAAATCCCTGGGTGCGCCCCGTTCCACAAGCGCATTCATTTTGCTGGCGATCAGATCAGGCAGGCTGTCGATAGGTGTGCTGGTCCAGTCCACGGCAATCGGTTCTTCCAGCAGTGCCGAACGCTCTGCGATCTGAAAACTGAAAATTGTGCGATTGGCTTCTCGCAATTCAACGCTGACCACTTGACCCCAACGCCGGATGCGTACTTCGCCGTAACCGGCCAGGGCAGACTCTAGCACATCAACCACCTGCCGTCGCTCGTCTGAGCCGCTTTCTGGTCGCCACCAGGCGTCTACGTCGTGGGTCGAGCGATAATCCCAATAGTGCAGCAGTCCAAACGCGCCGCCGAGAGAAAGTAGATGGCCCAGCCCAGCCTGGGACAACGCCTGTAAACAGACATCTGCGTAGACAGAAATATTTGTTGGTTTTTTCGGTTGCTGCCATCCGCTCTCAGTCATAGCCACCCCCTGTCTTTGCGATCCTGTGCTATTTTACCATTCATCCAACCACTTCTGAAAGGTGCCCCGATGTCCTCCCGACCCAACATCCTGATTTTTATGACCGATCAGCAGCGGGCCGATGTGGTGGAAGCCGATCACCCCTGCCTGACGCCCAATCTGGACCGTTTCGCAGCAGAGGGGGTGCGCTTCCGCCGGGTCTACACGCCCACGGCCCACTGCTGCCCGGCCCGGGCCACTTTCTTCACCGGCCTCTATCCCAGCCGCCACGGCGTTTTCAACAACATTTTCAACAACGCGGCCATCCACACCGAACTGGCTGCTGGCGTGCAGACCTTTGGCGAACAGTTGAAAGAGTCGGGCTATCGCCTGGCCTTCAGCGGCAAATGGCACGTGAGCACCACCGAAGACCCGAAAGATCGGGGCTGGGAAGAACTGTTCACCACCGCCACAGCCGGAACCCACCACGGACGCAGCGTAGACGATTGGCGTGCCCAGGCTACCCAGCCGGAACCGGAGGAGAGGGAACGAGGAACTGTCCAGCGGCCCGGCTGGGGACCCTTCACCGTCTACAAGACCCTGCCCGACGGCGGGCCGAAGGGGTATGAAAAAGACAACGATTACAAAGTGATCCGGGCTGCGGCGGATGCCCTGCCCGATCTGGCGGCGGGGGAAGAGCCGTGGGCATTGTGGGTGGGACCTATCGGCCCCCACGACCCTTTCAATGTGCCGGAGAAGTTTGTGAAGATGTACGACCCATCCCAAATCGAGCTGCCCGCCAGCTATGCCGACCGCATGGAGGACAAACCCCGCATCTACCAGCGTATGCGCCGTCAGTTCTGGGATCAACTGAGCGAGGACGAGGTGCGGGAATCCATCACCCACTACTGGGCCTATTGCACAATGATGGACGCCCTCTTTGGGGAGGTGCTGGACGCGCTGGAGGCGACGGGGCAGGCCGACAACACACTGGTGATCTTTCTATCGGATCACGGGGACTACTGCGGGGATCACGGCCTCTACCTGAAGGGCGTGCCTGCCTTCCGGGAAGCCTATCACCTGCCCTGTGTGGCGCGCTGGCCTGCGGGCATCGCCCAGCCAGACCGGGCTGTGGACGAGTTCGTCACCCTGGCCGATTTTGCGCCAACTTTTCTGGAACTGGCCGGGATCGAGCCGTCGCCGGAATTGACCGGGCGCAGTATCGCCCCCTTCCTGCGAGGGGAGACGCCGGAGGGGTGGACGGATGCATTCTACAGCCAGATGAACGGGGTGGAGTTGTACTACAGCCAGCGGGTGGTGGCGACGAAGGAGTATAAGTACGTCTACAACGGTTTTGACTTTGACGAACTCTACGATCTGCGCTCCGACCCGCATGAGATGCACAACCTGAGCGATGACCCGGCCTACAGCGACGTCAAACGCGATCTAGTGCAGCGGATGTGGCGTTTCGCCGCGGCCCAGGATGATCGCATCTTCAATCCCTACGGCACAGTGGCCTTTGCGCCCTGGGGACCGATGGAGGGGATGAGGGAGAAGGGATGAGGGAGAAGGGGTGACGGGGTGAGGTTAGTTCGTTAACGAAAAGTGAGGGGAGGATGAGATGATGGCGCACCACCCATCATCTCATCCTCCCC
>CAMDQF010000107.1 GCA_945905745.1 Litorilinea aerophila | reverse complement strand
CCCATCTCTGCCCTGGACGTATCAATTCAGGCCCAGGTGATCAATCTGTTGGAAGATTTGCAGCAAGATTTGGGGCTGACCTATCTCTTTATTGCCCACGACTTGTCGGTGGTGCGCCACATCTCGGACCGCATCGCTGTGATGTACCTGGGCAAAATTGTAGAGTTGGCGGACCGAGACGAACTCTATGCCAATCCCAAACATCCGTATACCCAGGCTCTGCTCTCGGCTGTGCCCATCCCGGACCCCGCCATCGAGAAGAAGCGCCAGCGCATTATCCTGGAAGGCGATGTGCCCAGCCCGGCCAATCCGCCCAAAGGCTGCAATTTCAGTACCCGTTGTCCCCGTGTCATGGACATCTGTCGCCAGACGGATCCCGATTTCAAAAACGACGGCAACGGCCATCACGTAGCCTGCTTCCTCTACGAATAAGCGTGTTGTACGCCGCTAACCTTCTTGGTTGGCGGTTTTTGCTATATCCCGTATGGCGCACGAGTTTCGATGGTTGTCGGCTTTGTGACCACGACGATTATTATTATGGTGGGTGTCACCATCGGTCTGATCGCCGGTTACCGCGGCGGCTCGATCAACCCTGCTTTTCTTTACTATTGAAATAACGGCCCTACGCAACACACCCATAGGATCGGCGATCAAATAAATTGATGATCTACCTTCCGGGAAGCGGCCACAACCGCTCTCTTACGCCCTCAATTTCGTGGCCGCTTCCCGGAAGGTTGTCGAAGGTGTTTGATCGCCAATCCATAGGCCAATTTTTCGGGGCGAGGTGCTGGCGCTGAAAGAGAAAGATTTTGTGATGGCTGCCCGCTCTGTGGGGGCCAGCCATCAACGCATTATGTGGCGGCATATTCTGCCCAATTCTCTGGGACCGATCCTCGTGGCCATGGCCTTTTTGATCCCCGGCGCGATCATCACCGAAGCGATTCTAGGCTATTTGGGGCTGGGCCTGCGCCCCTCCACCGACCCGACAGATATTTTTATCACCAGTTGGGGATCTATGCTTTTGGACGGGCAGACGGCCATCAACAACCAGCCCTGGCTGCTTCTCTCCCCCGCGATCTGTGTGGCGTTGGTAGTGCTTTCGTTCAATTTTCTGGGCGATGGTCTACGCGATGCCCTCGATCCCCGTATGCGCGATTAAATGAGCTTCTTGTCGTGACGACCTTCATAAATTCAGTAGAGAGTCTGGCGTTGGCTGATGCACCGCCACGAGGATGAGCGATATTCTTCTTTACCAAAAGTCGAAACGGGGAAACCGGCTATATGAGCCAGAGATTTATCGGGAGACAGGCTGAATTAGAACGCTTAAATTCGTTTCTGCAAAAAGCACTCCGGGGTGAAACCCAAATTTGTTTCATTCTTGGCGAGGCTGGAACAGGTAAGTCAACGCTGCTGGCCGAGTTTGCACGGCAATCGCAAGAGTCGAATGAGAATCTGGTCTTCGCGATGGGAAACTGTAATGCTCAAACTGGGATAAGTGATTCCTATTTGCCCTTTCGCGAGATTTTAGGATTGCTGACGGGGGATGAGGCCCGTTTAGTAAGTAACAGGATTACAAATACAAACGCTGAACGCCTCAAAGGAATATTCAAGGCTTCTGGACGCGCCCTTATAGAGATAGCTCCGGAACTGATAGGCACGTTTATTCCAGGAGCAGGCATATTGATTGCATTGGCTCGTATGGGTGCAAAGGAACGCGGTTTACTCAAGGGGCTTGAAGAACGCGCCACAGAAGCCGAACGAACCAAGGGCGAAATTGACCAATCTCAGATTTTTTTACAACTCACTGCATTGTTACGAGAACTTTCTCTCGAACACCCTTTGGTCATTGTCCTTGATGACCTTCAATGGATAGATGCAGCCTCGAATGCCTTACTATTTCATCTGACGCGTGAACTAAAAGGGTGTCATGTTCTGTTGATCGGGTTATATCGACCCAACGATGTGGCGGCAGGACGCAACGGGGATCGCCACCCATTCGAGCAGACACGCAATGAGATTATCCGTTACTTCGGCGATGTTTCGATAGATCTGGACGAAGCAACAAAGAGTGATGGATATGGATTTGTAAACGCCCTAATTGATAGCGAACCCAACAACTTAAGTGTGGCATTTCGTGACGCATTGTTCGCCCATACGGATGGACATGCCTTATTTACCGTGGAATTGTTGCGCGCAATGCAGGAATCCGGTGATCTTGTTCAGAGCTCAAAAGGGCAGTGGCAAGAAGCCTCCACTTTGGATTGGGATGAGTTTCCAGCAAAAGTCGAGGCAATTATTGAAGAGCGGATTGAGCGGTTGACGGAGGAACTGCGCGAGATAGTAGACATTGCGTGCGTAGAAGGACGGAGTTTCACAGCCCAGGTTATCGCACAAATTCAGCAGTTCAAAGAACGTGATTTGATCAGGAAGTTATCGCGTGAACTGGGAAGTCGCCATCAACTTGTTCAGGAAAATGGCGAACTGCCACTTGGCAACGCAGTCCTCTCACGATACAGCTTTAGCCATGCGCTCTTTCAAGTCTTTTTATACAACGCTTTGGGCGCGGCTGAACTTCGGTTGCTCCATAGTGATGTGGCAGAGGCATTGGAAGAACTCTATACGAAGTTCCCCGACGAAATCGCTGTGCAATTGGCCTATCACTACACAAGATCGGGTGAAAAAACTAAGGCGGGTAAGTATCTCCAGATGGCGGGGGAAAAGGCATTTGGAGTGGGCGAGTTCAATCAGGCGCGTGAGTTTTTCGAACAAGCACTTGCTACACTTGGCGCTGATGACGCCGAGCAAAGTAATCAGATGCGCCCCTATCTGCTATGGAGAATTGGGGAGACTTATAATCATACAAGCCGTTGGGATATGGCGGAAATCTATTGCCGTAAGAGTGTCGAGACGGCTAGGCAGTCCAGCGATGATAATGCACTCTCACAGGGATTGCATGGGTTAGGGAACAGCCTGAGACGCCAGAGACGTACCCAAGAGGCGTTGGAAGCCGCGCAAGAGGCATTGGAAATCGCTCAACGGGTAGGCAACCGCAGCCAGGAAGGTCAAGCACTTCGACTGCTTGGTATTATCTATGGGCAAATGGATCGTACAGACGAGCGCGTCTCTTATACTGAGCGATCATATGAAATTGCTATTGAAATTGAAGATGTAAATCAGGAAATGGCCTGTCTGAATAATCTTGGATCTGTGTTTGGTGGGGTTTATGGGAATTATGCAAAGGCTGTCACATATTTTGAACACGCGCTAAACTTGGCAACTCAGCATCATCGAATTACAGGACAGATTCGCTACTCATCAAACCTCTCTGCTTATCGTAAGCTTGGCAATTATGCGAAAGCCAAACATTTTATTGAACTTAGTATGGAGCTTCGTAACAAAGTTGGTGATACCGCTGCTTCCCATCATACAGCTTTTGGGAGATTGCTGATTCACGCAGGCGATATTGATGCAGCAATTGCAAGATTTAGAAGTGGTGTTCAAATTGCTGATGAGTATGAACGTATTACAGATCAAGTGGAGGGCAGAAATTGGTTAGTAATTTCCTATTTAATCTCAAACCAACTTGAGGATGCGTTACGGGTAACTAAGGAGATAGGACTTCTGCTGACAAGGTTTGAATCCGCTGTTCAAGTTTACAGTGAGATTCTACTGGAGGGAATCGTTCATCTGCGGATGGGTCACTTTGATGAGGCAAAAAGCCTATTCGAGCGCGCAGCATTGCGCGCTGTTCAGGGACTACCCAGCAAACGATGGGCCTATCGGTATCACCAGGCATTTGCGCAAACGGGGCTAACTTTGCTTGTACCGGCAGAGGAGCAACCGTCTTCTCTAGCGCAGGTGCGCGCATTCTTTCACGATGCTATTGAAACTTGTGGTTGGGCCGGAGTCCTTGATGACGTGCTGCTTGTGCTACGCGAGATGCGCAAGGCAGACCACTTGGATGTTCTACAGCCAATCGAAGAAGAACTTATGGAAAAGCGACGAATTGCATGGAACAATCGACCCTTCAAAGATTGAACGGCCTGGGCGATGCGCTGCAAGCCCTGTACATCCCTATTCAAGTTACCCGCTATACCTCGCCACTTAACCGCGCTGATGAGAAACAACGGCTCTTTGCCGCCCACGCCGCAGGCAAGGAGTACAATCCACAATATATCTATGAACCAACGCCGACTGGTTGGGATCAACCTTTGCATAGTTTTCTTACCACTTTGAGGCCAGAGGCGAACGAATGGGAAACACTCATTCATGCCGATATTGTGCGGACACTAACGTCGATGAAGGCAGCCGAGACGCACGATCCGACGCTTATTACCGCAGAGACCATCCGTGGATATGGCGAACCTTCGCCTGCGCTTGTCTGCGCCGCGCGTGAAGTATTGGAGATTTCGTCCATACAGCCTGACGAGCGAACGATTCCCGTGCAAGAGGTTGCCGATCTTATGCGCAATGCACTTGGCAAGGCTGGGCTTAACGATTGGAGTGTAGTCATCACCAGTGCAATGCAGGCCCGCATGAGTGTGCGTGCGGTGGAAAAACAGTTGAAGATTCACGACTGCCAATTCTTTACTGATGCCGAAATGACACGGCTGCTTGTACACGAGATTGGCACACACGTTTTTCGGGCAGTGAATGGAGAGTTGGAGCCGCTACGCTTGCTACGCTTCGGCTTCGATAATTATCTGCTCACGGAAGAGGGGTTGGCAACCTATCACGAAGCCCGTTTTGGGGTCCAAAATGGTGAAGATCAACGCCGCTATGCGTTGCGAGTCCTCGCCGCTCACCTGAGTTTGGTCAACAGTTTTTATGAAGTTTTCTGCGCAGTCGCAGCGCATACAACTACTGAAGAAGCGTTTGAGATTGTTATGCGGGCCAAACGTGGCTTCACAGATACAAAAGTTCATGGGGCGCATGTCAAAGACAAAGTCTACTTTGAAGGATATCAAAAGGTGTCAGCACATCTTCGAAGTCACCCTGAAGATTATCCCCTGTTGATGTGCGGAAAGGTATCTATTGAAATGGTTTCTAGCTTGAGGCAACTGTGCGAGGATGGTTTGCTCGTTGAGCCAAAGTACTTGCCTGAAATGTTGGTGTAGAGGCGTGGGTAAGTTCGGCAAAGTTTGAATTGGACTTTTGACAAGTTTGGAGACCGAGCGTTGAGTTCGGGAATTTTGACAGATGGGCACAATAGGGTACGATAACGTGTAACTTGCGCGCGGAGCAGCAACTCCCCTGGCTGTAAAGCAAGCAGATAATATGTACATCGCTAGTTTTTGTTCACCAAAGGAGATGGATATGCACTACACTAAGAAATGGCTGACTTTGGTCGGTGTCTTGACAGTGCTGGCATTCGTGCTGGCCGCCTGTCCTGCCCAGCCAATGGGCCAAACCCAGACAGTCGAAGTGACCCGCGAGGTCGAAAAGATTGTCGAGAAGGAAGTTGTGAAGGAAGTTGAAGTAATCAAGGAAGTTGAAGTCGAGAAGATTGTGGAAGTCGCGGTGGAAGACTACACCACGCCCCACCCGATCCTGAGCGACATCGTTGTGCGCCAGGCCATTGCCCAGTGCATCAACCGGGACGAGCTGATCGCCTCCGTCTACCCCTATGTGTCGGACGAGGTGAAGGCCACTCTGCGCATGGACACCTTCCTGCCCAAGACCCATTGGGCCTACAGCGGCCCCTATACGGATTATGCCTATGATCCGGCCGCGGCCAGCGCTGCCCTGGAGGCCGCTGGCTGGGTCGATGCCGGCAATGGCATCCGCGAGAAGGATGGCACCTCGCTTTCTCTCAAGTTCACCACCACCACTGCCCAATTCCGCCAGACCTGGGCCGCCGTAGCCGAGCAGAACCTGCTTGAGTGCGGTATCCAGATGATCCGTCTGCACACCCCGGCCTCCTGGTGGTTTGGTGATACCACCGGTCTCGCCCGCCGCGACTACGAGTTGGGTGCCTTCGCCTGGGTCGGCCAGACCAACCCGGCCGGTCGCACCCTTTACGCCTGCAACCAGATTCCTCTGCCCAGCAACAACTGGGAAGGGCAAAACGGCATGGGCTGGTGCAACGAAGAAGCCAGTCAGGCCATCGTTGCCGCCAACAATACCCTGGTTCAGGCTGAGCGCGTGGCTGCCTACGACATTGTGCAGAAAGCATTCTCTGCCGATATGGTCTCCCTGCCCCTCTTCCAGCGCGCCGAGGCCGAGGCATGGAGTCTGAACCTGCTTAACCTCCGCTCGGACCCCACCGAATATGGCACGGCCAGCGCTGCTGAATGGGAGCTGGCGGACGGCGGCGACACCGTGATCGTTGGCTTCAGCCAGGAGCCGGCCAGCATGTTCAGCCTGGTCGAAAGTGCGGCTGTCCAGCGTCAGGTCGCCCAGTTGTCGCAGGGCATTCTCTCCACCCAGTACAGCTATGACTACCAGCCTGTCATGCAGGATGGTCTCTCTACCATAGAAGCGGGTCTGGCCACCAATGAAATGCTGGAAGTCAAGGCTGGCGATATGGTCTACAATGTGGACGGCGAGCCGGAAGCACTGGCGGCCGGTACGAAGATCATTGTGGACGGAGCGACAGTTGAGTACGACGGATCCAGCGCGGTCCAATTGCCCCAACTGGTCGTCACCTACAAGATCAAGCCCTTCACCTGGAGCGACGGCACGCCGGCTTCTGTGGGCGATATGGAACTGAGCTACAAGATCAACTGCGACAAGACTTCCGGCGCGACTGAATTCATCACCTGTGAGGCCATGCAGGGTGTAGAATTTGGCCCGGACCTGCAAGCTGTGGTGACATACCTGCCCGGCTATCAGGATCCCACCTACTTCCTCACCCCGATTGGCTTCTACCCCAGCCACCAGGTACTGGCCGATGGCCGCAATCTGGTGGACGTGCCCGCGGTCGAATGGGCCACACTGCCCGAAATCGCCGAGAAACCCCTGAGCGCCGGCCCCTTCGTGATCACCAATTGGGTGAAGGGCGAGCGCATCGAGATGGAGGCCAACCCCTACTACGAGCCTGCGCCCAAGGTGCAGAAGGTGATCATCGTCATCATTGCGGACACCAACCAGGCTGTGGCCCAGTTGTTGGCCGGGGATGTGGATTACCTGGAGAAGGCAACCCTGGGTGCTGGCGCCGAAGTGCAGACAGTGATCGACGCCGCGGCCGAAGGCAAAGTCAATGTGGAGATTATCCCCAGCCCGACCTGGGAACACATCGACATGAACCTGTACACCAAGTAGTCAGACTCCCTGTTCGCAATAGACGCGAGGCAGGCGGGTGATGTAAGACCACCGCTGGTTCGTGTTGTGTAACAACGAAAGCGGGTGGGGCATTCCAAACCGGATTGTTCCACCCGCTTTTGCTTTATGATGAGGATAGGACGCAGATTTTTGTGATCTGAATTGATCTGCGTTGATCCATTTCGACCATGAAAATCTGCGTCCGCTTTTTGTTGAGGGGCTGGAATTATGACTAATTATCTGATCCGCCGGGTCATTCAGATGATCTTTGTGATCTTCTTGTCGGCAGCAGCAACATTTGTTCTTTTCAACATTGCGCCCGGCGGACCGCTGACCGGTTTGCGACAACAGCAGCAGCAATTAACCCGGGAAGACATTGCGCGCCTCAACGCCAAGTACGAGTTGGACCTCTATCTGCCTGTGCGCTTCTCCCGCTGGCTGATTGGCGTGCCCTCTGGCCCTATTATTGTGGGTGGGCAGGAGTTGTTTGCCAATATTCCGATGGGCTGTTATTTGGTACGCGAGGAGCAGACGACCGATCGCAACGGCAATTCAGTCACCCGGCCTACGGGTTGCGACGATTACGTCTACCTCGCCGAAATCCCCGAACTGCATCCCGCCGTGCGCAGCACCAAAGGCATCCTGCGCGGGGATTTCGGCCAATCGACAGTCGTCCGTCCTGGTCGTCCGGTTTGGGACGAACTGGTCAGTCGTCTGCCTGCCACATTGGAACTTCTGATTTCCGCCACACTGCTTTCTTTGCTGATCGGCGTGCCCATCGGCATCTACAGCGCGGTTCACCAATACTCCCGTTTTGACTATTTTTTTACAACACTGGCCTTTATTGGCTCGTCAATGCCTGTCTTTTTCTTTGCCCTGCTCTTGATTCTTGCATTTTCCGTGATGCCCGTTTTCTTGCAGGATACGATACCCTGGATTCCGCGCATACCTTCTGGTCTGCGCGAGGCCATGCGTGATTATAGCATTGCCGAGTGGTTGCCCCGTATTGAAGCCGGTTCCTTCTTCGACCGGGTGCTGCATCTCTTTATGCCCCTGCTGGTGCTGACTTTCTTTCAAATGGCCGGCTGGAGCCGTTTTGTGCGGACGTCGATGCTGGAAGTCTTGCGTCAGGACTATGTACGCACAGCCCGGGCCAAGGGATTGATGGAACGCGTTGTGATCTACAAGCACACCCTGCGCAACGCTCTGATTCCTTTTGTGACGATTCTGGTCCTGACGATCCCCGGCATCTTCAGTGGGGCTATCATCACCGAGACGGTCTTCGCCTGGCCGGGGATGGGTCGCCTCTACTTCGACGCGCTCAGTCGCAGCGACTGGCCGATTGCCCTGGCCTTCATCTTCATCACCGCTGTGCTGACTGTCTTTTCACTCCTGCTGGGCGACATTCTCTACACCGTCGTCGATCCGCGCATCAAATATAAATGAGATTGGGGATTGGGGACTGGGGATTGGGAGGATTGCTTATCCCAATCCCCAGTCTCCAATCTCCAGTCCCCTGCTTTCGGGAGAACATCTATGGCTGCAACAGCCGGTACACTGAAAGTTGTAGGAAAAAGCGAGAAACAGGACAGCCAATGGCTGGTAATTGCGCGCCGTTTTATGCGCCACAAACTGGCTGTCGTCTCGCTGGTCCTCATTCTGCTCATCTTTATCGCATCCCTGCTTGCCCCGGTCATCACTACTTTCCCTCGGGATGCGGTGGATATCTCCGCACCCACTCGTCCAGGTCCGCCCGGTATTGCGGGCAGCGACGGACGTATCCACATTCTGGGCATCGACAATCTGGGACGCGATCTCTTCACCCGAATGCTCTACGCAGCCCGGGTCTCCCTCTCCATCGCTTTTTCTGTGGTGCTTCTCTCCGAGGCTATCGGGGTGATCATCGGCGCGCTGGCTGGCTACTACAAAGGCTGGGTGGATACGATCATTTCGCGGTTGATCGAATTTATGAGTACGATCCCCACGTTACCCATTCTCCTCATCCTTTCTGCCATTATGATCAATACCGATGCCAAGCTGCCCTTGCCCGGCTTTGTCATCAAAGCGCTGAGCGCTTTGCTACTGGCCCCGGAACGGGAAGCCAATCAAGTCTTTGTGCTGGTGATTATTCTCGTTGTCTTTGGTTGGTTGGGGGCGGCCCGCCTGATGCGCGGGATGGTACTCTCCCTGAGCGAGCAGGATTTTGTCGAGTCATTGAAGTCTCTGGGGGCTTCTGACGCCCGCATTATCTTTCGCCATCTCATCCCCAACGGCATTGCGCCGATTCTGGTCAACGCCAGCCTGGGTTTGGGCGGCGTCATTATTACAGAAGCCGCCCTCAGCTTTCTGGGCCTGGGTGTGCAGGACCCCACGCCCACCTGGGGCAATATGCTCAATAGTTCCCAGAGTTATATGTTTCAACACCCCTGGCTACCGCTGATTCCTGGTATTCCGTTGGTCATTGTGTCCGTCGGCTTCAACTTCATCGGCGACGGGCTGCGCGATGCGCTGGATCCGCGACTGAAGAGGTAGGAGTTATCCCGATTCTCACCCGGAGGGAGCACCGTATGACTTCTATACACGAGCTGACGCCGAACGCGCTATCGCCCATACAAGAGATATCCTCGCCTTCTGTGCGGGTCTTCTGGCTGGATCAGAATCAGGTGCGGAGCTGCCTGCAGCAGGCAGTGAAACGGATGGTGGAGAATCACCCTGAAATTGAGGAGGTCTGGCTTTTTGGCTCATTGGCACGCGGGGATGCTGTGCCGGGCAGCGACGCGGATCTGATGGTTCTGCTCAGTGAGAGTCCTCTGTCCTTTCTCGAACGTCCATTGACTTACCAATTAGATTTTTGTGGAATCGGTACGGATGTGCTGGTATACACCCGCGCAGAACTGAATCGTATGCAGAGCGCTGGCAACCACTTTTTTCAGACGGTACGCAGCGAAGGTATTTGTTTTTTCCCAGAAGTTCGACTTTTTCAGAAGTTCGACTTTTCGGAAAAAGTCGAACTTCTGAGTCTTCCAAACGACAGGATTTCCAATGGTTGAACAAAACAATTTCTCTGCCCGACCCCTTCTGGAAGTCAAAGGGCTGAAAACATTTTTCTACACCGAAGATGGCGTGGTCAAGGCTGTCAACGGTGTGGACTTCACGATCCGCCCTGGCGAAGTGATGGGGTTGGTAGGCGAATCCGGCAGTGGCAAGAGCGTCACATCTCTTTCCATCATGCGGCTGATCGGTGGCTCCGGGAAGATTGTGGACGGCGAGATACTTTTCGACGGCAAAGACCTGACAAAATTGTCGGAAAGCCAACTGCTTTCCCTGCGCGGCAACAAAATGTCGATGATCTTCCAGCAGCCCACAAGCTGTCTTAACCCGGTCTTCCGGGTGGGGGATCAGATCGCCGAGTCCATAATGGTCCACCAGAAGATGGACCGCCAGGAGGCCATGCGCCAGGTCTACGATCTTCTGCGCAAAGTGGGCATCTCGGATCCGGAGCGGCGGGCCAAAGCCTTTCCCCACGAGATTTCCGGTGGTCAGGCCCAGCGGGTGATGATTGCCATGGCTCTCTCCTGCCAGCCCAAACTGCTGATTGCCGACGAGCCGACCACCGCGCTGGACGTGACGATTCAGGCCCAGATTCTTGACCTGATGCGCAACCTGCGCAAAGACTTCGACACAGCCATCCTGCTCATCACCCACGATATGGGCGTGGTGGCGGAGATGTGCGACAGCGTGGCGGTGATGTACGCCGGGCAAATTGTGGAATACACGGATGTGGTCACACTTTTCGAGAAGCCGCTGCATCCTTACACCGAAGGGCTGCTGGCCGCCATCCCTGTATTGGGGGTCGTTCAGGACACCCTGGCCGTCATCCCCGGCTCTGTGCCCGATCTGATCCATCTGCCGCCAGGCTGTAAATTTGCGCCCCGCTGCCCGTATGTCAAAGAGATTTGTACCGTAGAGGTCCCGGAGCTTGTCCAGATCGAGAAGGGCCATTCCGCTCGCTGTCATATGCGCCACCCTGCCACTGCCGGGAAATGGGCAGGCGTGGGCAAGGCCGACTGGCAATTTATGGGCGACGAAGTACTCATTGAGACAGCGGGGTAAACGAGAAAACACATGTCCACAATTCCAGCCCAGAAGAGCGACCTGCTGGTCGTTGACAATCTGAAAAAATACTTCCCTGTCCGTTCCGGTCTGCTGCAACGGGTCACGGCCTGGGTCAAAGCCGTGGATGGGGTCAGCTTTTCCATCCGCGCCGGCGAAACCTTTGGCCTGGTGGGGGAATCTGGCTGCGGCAAAACCACCGTCAGCCGCACAATTCTGCGTCTGCAAGAGGCCACCGCGGGCAACGTGACCTTCAACGGCGAGGATGTCTTCTCCGTCGGGCGCAACGGCATGAAAAGCCTGCGCCGCAATATGCAGATTATCTTCCAGGACCCCTACTCCTCCCTGGACCCGCGCATGCCTGTGGGCGCAATCATCGCTGAAGGCTTGGAGATTCACGGCATTGGCAACAGTGCCGAACGCCGGGAGATTGTCCAGGAGATGCTGGCGAAAGTCGGGTTGAACCCCTACCACGCCCAGCGCTACCCCCACGAATTCTCTGGCGGTCAGCGCCAACGCATCGGCATCGCCCGTGCCCTGGCTCTGCAACCCCAGTTTATCATCTGCGATGAGCCGGTCTCTGCTCTGGATGTCTCCATCCAGTCTCAGGTGCTCAACCTCCTGCGCAAGTTGCAGGCGGAGTATGGGCTGACCTATCTTTTTGTCGCCCACAACCTGAGCGTCGTCGAGCACATCAGCGACCGGGTGGGGGTGATGTATTTGGGGAAGATGGCCGAAATCGCCGACCGGGAGGAGCTATTCACCAACCCGCTGCATCCCTACACCCAGGCGCTGATGTCGGCGATTCCCGTGCCGGACCCCAAGCGTACCCGCCAGCGTATTGTGCTGAAGGGTGACGTGCCTTCTCCCCTCAAGCCGCCCAGCGGCTGCCGCTTCCACACTCGCTGCCCCATCGCCACAGACATCTGCTCGGCCCAGGAGCCGGTCTTCGAAGAGAAGATACCCGAGCATTGGGTGGCTTGTCATCTGGTCGAGCGCAACCAGACAAAATTTCCCTTGACCGGGGAAGCGCGTTGAGAAATGAGTGACCAGTGACCAGTTATCAGTTTTGACCTCACTGATCACTGTTTACTGTTTACTGTTTACTGTTTACTGATAACCGGGTCTTGCTACGGTTTCTCGGCGGCTGGTTTGAGGAAACACTCAATCCCGTCGGCTACGCCCTGGGCCACCCGATCCGGGCTACCGGTAAGCAGCGGGCCATCCCCCCCCAGAAAGCCCAACTCCAGAATCAGCGCCGGTGTGGAGCGATCAATTTTGCGGAAGACGTGATAGTCGATCATATCTCGGGTGATGGTGTCCGGGTGATAGACAAGCCCTGTGGCTGCGGGGTACGCCTTATCCACACAGGCCAAAAGCTGGCTGTCTGCGGGTGACGGATTGTTGTCCCGGTGGGCCGCTTTGTAGCCGCTGTAGTCCACGCAGCTGTCCGCGTGCAGGCTGACCAGCACATCGGCCACCAACCCGTCCAGCCGGGCGTCGAACTCATCAAAAATCTCCACGTCGTTGCCCGCTCTGCCCAGGCGTTCGACCACCCGTTTAGCCACCGCCGCGTTCACATCCGCCTCCATCACTGTCACATCACCAGCCCCGTCTGTGCAGACCGCGCCGGAATCGTTCCCCGCGTGGCCGCTGATCAGAACCACCCGTGGGCGGTCAGGCAGGGAAGGTAGCAGTCCAGTCAGAAATTCGCCCGATGCCCAGGGGAGACCTGCCGACTGGGCCCCCAGCACGCCGATCACCAGCAGTAAAAGCAGACTGACAAACAGGATTATTTGTTGGATTCGGCCAAGCAGGTCACGGCGCATGGGATTTCTGGACAGGATTGAGGTCTGAATTGGGTAAAAGACAGTCCGTTGATTGTACACCAGAAGGAGGATTTTACCTTCTCTCTGGCAGATAGAACCAATCCTCCACGGCTGGCGTTGGGATATGGACATCTGGTTCTAACCGAAAATAGAACACGGATGACGCGGAAGGGACGGATTCACACGGATTATATCTGCGTTTATCTGCGTGCATCAGCGTCCGATTGTCATGGATGGTTGTGCCCATTCGGGCATGGATAACTGATATGCCCACGGGTGAAACCCAATTGGAACGAACAGATCGGACTGTGATAAAATCGTAGATGCCTGCACGCCAAGTGTTGGGCTGAATGGTTGACGCCTTGCGCGTCTGTAGCATGGATTTTATGGAACAAAAGAACACCACCGAATCGAGCCGCCCGGCTTCTTGTACTCCCCCTTCCGCCAGCAATGGCGTAGGGGGTAATTCCCCTTTGCAAACTTTGGGCGCGTTGTTGCGCGAGCGCCGGGAACAGCGCAGCTTCTCCTTGGCCGACGTGGAAAAGGGCACCCGTATCCGCCAGAAATATCTGGCCGCCATCGAAGCCGACGAATGGCATCTGCTCCCCGGCGAAGTGGTGGGCCGGGGCTTTCTGCGCAACTACGCCAACTTCTTGCGTCTGGACGCAGACAGCCTGCTCGAACGGCGTCGGGCCGCCACCGACCCCACCCTGGCCCGCAGCCTCTCCCGCACCAGCGCAGGCTCGGCCCTGCCCCCTGTGCGCCAGGTGGACTATCGCCCCAAAGATGTAGACCTGGAGCAGACGCCGGTCAGCGATGTGTTGAGCGAATATGTGGCGGCGGGTCGGGACTGGTTTGCCCCCATTGCCACCGCGCTGGTTATCATCGGTGTGATTATCGTCCTGGGCTGGGGGCTGGGCCAGATCGGTGGCCGTGTGGGCGAACTGTTGGACAGCCTGCAAGAGCGCGCAGCCCAGATAACCTCGGCCACCAGCAGCCAGGACCCGGCGACAGCCACACCGGAAGCAGCCGCGGCAATAGCCGCAGGTGAAGGCGGGCGGGGTATTGATAGCAGCGGTGGAACCGGCGGGGCGGTGACTCCGGTCTCCGGGGCAATTGCGCCGGTGGTCGTCGCCGTCGCACCCACCGCGACTCCAACCCCCACCTCCTTGCCGCCTACCCCAACCGAAACGCCCTTGCCGCCGACGCCGGCACCGACCGAAACCCCGGCTCCTTTGCCTACCGATACGCCGGTTCCCTTGCCCACCCCTGAGCCGGTGGTTGTGGTGGAAGAACCGACGCCGACACCGGAGCCAGTCGTTCAGTCGCCTGCCTGCCCGGATGGTCGTTCGGTGATCTCCCTGCCCGGTGTCAATCAGGTGGTGAGCGGTGTCGTGCCGATTCTCGGCAGCGCCACCCACGATCAGTTCAGTTTTTATAAATTGGAATTTGCGCCAGGGGCTGGTGCGGGCGATGGCTTTGTCTATTTCGACGGCACTTCCGCCCAGGTATCGGGCGGGGTCTTGGGGAACTTCAACAGCACTGGTGTACCCAACGGGGTCTATACCATTCGGTTGATCGTCGTCGATGCCACTTCCAACTATCCGCCGCCATGCAGTGTGACAGTCACAGTGCAGAATTGATGTAGGGCGGATTGGTAATCCGCCCGGTTGAGACCAAAAGAATGTGTTATCGGGCGGATTGCCAATCCGCCCTACTTATCTCCACGCCTTCAACTTCACCAACACCCCCCGCCGCCGCAGAATCTCCACCTGCCAGCCGGCTTCTTGCAAAACGTCCACGGTCGGTCGATCCAAATGACAGTTGTGGGCAATACGCCGCCAGCTTGGAGTGAGAAACGTCGCTAGCCGGGCCAGCGCGGGCGTCTGGGGGCGCACGTGTTCTACCATCCACAGCACCCCGTCGGGACGCAGAACCCGCTCGATCTCCACAATAGCTTGGCGCTGATCCGCCACCGAACAGAAGACGAGGCTGCTCACCACCACATCGAAGGATGCGTCGGGATAGGGCAGCGCCTCGGCTGGCGCGACATCCACGCGCACGGGAATGCCCAGCCGGTCGGACGCCTGGGCCGCGGCTATAGCGGCCTCCCCGGCTCTCTCAGCATCTGGTTCGATGGCTGTCACCGACGCTGCGGCCCGGTAATGGGGTAGATTGGCCCCCGTGCCCACGCCGATCTCCAACACATCCCCGGTCAGCCCCTCCACCAACCGGGCACGCCAACCTCCGCCTCTGCCCAAAAATCGGCCAATCATTTCATCTCCTCTGGCAATAGGGTAAGTAGTGTAATGTGGGGCGGCGCGCCAAAGCGCAAGGGGATGCCCTCGCCCAGCCCCCGGCTGATGTAGAGTTGGGTGTCGCCCAAAAAGACGTGGCCCGAAGCGTCGGCCCGGCGGAGAATTTCGGTCTGGGTATGGGCTGGGCCGAGAAAGGGCAGGACGATCTGGCCGCCGTGGGTATGGCCGGCCAGGATCAGATCGGCCCGGTGTGCGGCGGGAGCCTGGAGGATGTCCGGATTGTGGGAGAGAAGGAGCAGGGGCGCGTCGTCATCGATCCTGGCAAAGGCTGCAGCCAGGTCCGGATGACCTTCTTGCAAATCATCCACGCCAGCCAGAAAAATGTCGGTCTCGCCCTCGTTCAAGCGCACAGAACAGTTGTGGAGCATCTGCATGCCCCGCCGCTCCAACTCGTAGCGCAGACGGGGCACGTCGTTGCTCCCAGTCGGCTCTCCATCAATGCGGTTGTGGAGCAGGTGCAGGGCGAAGCGCAGGTAGCGGCGGGTCTGCTCCCGGCGGGTCATTGCACGCTGGGGGGGCAACTGCTGGCCCGACCGGCTCTCTTTGGCGACAAAATTCCCCCAAGTGTAGCCAACCGCTTTGGACATATCATAGATCGCATAGTCGTGGTTGCCCAGTACGCCAAATGCGCCCAGCCTGGGCCGAGGCAGCACATCCATCAGCGCCAGCACATTTTTCATGCCTGTATTGTAGTGCAAAAAGTCGCCGGTATGAATCAATAGATCGTACTCCAGCCCGGCAGTGATCTGCTTCACTCGCTCAACTTTGCGCTGTTCCCGTGGCTCGGCCCCCCGAAAATGGAAATCGGAGAGGTGGAGCAGACGCAGACCCTTTGCTGGCAATTTTCCCCGGCTATTGGGCAGGCGCAGGGATAGCTTCTCCAGCCGTACATCAAAGGGTTCGCGCCAATAGGCATAGCCCGCCAGGGCAGCCCCTAGCCCAGCGCCCAGCCCAGCCAGCGCACCGATGCCAGTCCACAAATAACTCTTCTTATCCACCATCCACAATTCTCCATTCGCCATTTACAATCCTTCTGATCCTACCCCACTCTATCCCGTTCTGAAAATAGGGTGTATCCACGGATAAAGGGGGCACACGGATTTTGTCTGCGTAACCCGTTGCCAGTCATCAATCCCCAATCCCCAATCCCCAATCCCCAGTCCCCAATCCCCAGTCCCCAATCCCCCATATCCCCTCTCCCTATGCTATAATTCTCACAAATTGTTCGCAGAGTACCCCTGATTTTTGCCAAATCATCACCAAAGGAAGCACCCGATGTCATCATTCACAGTTCCGGCGCTGGACGCCCCAACCCTCGATCCAGCGTTTGAAGAGCGCGCCCTCAATACCATCCGTCTGCTGGCAGTGGACGCGGTGGAAGCGGCCAGCTCCGGTCATCCCGGTCTGCCCATGGGCATGGCTGGGGCCACCTCTGCTCTGTGGACCCGCCACATGCGCTACAACCCGGCCAACCCGGACTGGAACAACCGGGACCGCTTTGTCCTCAGCGCGGGCCACGGCTCGATGCTGCTCTATGCGCTCCTGCACCTGACTGGCTACGATCTGCCCCTGGACGAACTCAAGAATTTCCGGCAATGGGGCAGCCGCACCCCCGGCCACCCGGAGCGGGGTCACACTCCCGGCGTGGAGACGACGACCGGTCCTCTGGGCCAGGGCTTTGCCAACGGCGTGGGGCTGGCAATTGCCGAGCGCTGGCTGGCCGCGCGCTACAACCGCCCGGGTTTTGCAGTCGTTGATCACCACACCTACGCTGTGGTCAGCGACGGGGACATCATGGAAGGTGTGGCCCAAGAAGCCGCCAGTCTGGCCGGCCATCTACGCCTGGGCAAGCTTATCTACCTCTACGACGACAACAAAGTCACGATAGATGGTTACACCGACCTGGCCTTCAGCGAAGACCAGTACAAGCGCTTTGAAGCCTACGGCTGGCACGTCCAGACGATTGATGGAATGGATAGCGCTGCGGTCTCGGCGGCCATCGCCGCGGCCAAAGTGGACCCCCGCCCCAGCCTCATCGGCTGCAAGACCATCATCGGCTATGGCAATCCCCAATTGCAGGGCAAACCGAAGGCCCATTCCGACGCTTTCGGCGCGGCCGGTGTGGAAGCCACCAAACGCAATCTGGAATGGCCGTTGGAGCCGACCTTCTTCGTGCCGGAGGATGTGGCGGCCTTTTACGGACAGGCTGTGGCTCGGGGCGCAAAATTGGAATCTGACTACAATCAGCTTTTCGATGCCTACAGCGCGGCCCACCCGGAACTGGCCGCCGAGCTTTGCCATCTCCTGGCTGGGGATCTGTCGGAGGGCTGGGAAGACGTTGTTCCCACTTTTGCTGCCCCCGGCAGCCAGGCTACCCGCAACGCCAGCGGCACTGTGCTGAACGAACTGGCGAAGGTCATCCCTAACCTCATCGGCGGCAGCGCAGACCTGGCCCCCAGCAACAAAACCGTTATCAGCGGCAGTAATTTTGTCGGCCCGGATGAGTTTGGCGGACGCAACTTCCATTTTGGCGTGCGCGAGCACGGGATGGGCGGCATCCTCAACGGGATGGCCCTGCACGGCGGGGTCATCCCCTACGGCGGCACATTCCTCGTCTTCAGCGATTATATGCGCCCCAGCATCCGTCTGGCTAGCCTGATGGGCATTCGGGTCATTTACGTCTTCACCCACGACAGCGTGGGCGTGGGCGAGGATGGCCCCACCCACCAGCCGGTGGAACAGGTGGCGGCCCTGCGCTCTATCCCCAATCTCACAGTTCTGCGCCCTGCCGACGCCAACGAGACCGCCGAAGCTTGGCGCAGCGCCATCCGCAACAGCAGTGGCCCCACCGCGCTGATCCTCACCCGCCAGAACCTGGCAACGGTGGACCGCAACGCCGAAGGTGTGGGCGCGGCCAGTGGAACCCAGCGGGGCGGCTATCTTCTCTGGTCCAACGGCGACAGCCCGGATGTGGTGTTGATGGGCAGCGGCAGCGAAGTGGAGATCGCCCTGGCCGCTGGTCAACAGTTGGCAGCCGAAGGGCGCACAGTCCAGGTGGTCAGCCTGCCCAGTTGGGAGCTTTTCGCGGCCCAGGATGCCGCCTATCGGGCCGCAGTTCTGCCCGCGGGTGTGCCCAAAGTCGCCATCGAAGCGGGCATTACGATGGGGTGGGAGCGCTGGGTGGGCAACGACCCAGCCCAGGGCGCGGTCATCGGCATCGATCATTTCGGAGCCAGCGCGCCCTACAAACGGGTTTACGAGGAGTTTGGGTTGACCTCGGCGGCAGTGGTGGCAAAAGCCCGGGAATTGATGACAGGATGACAAGATGACAAGATGAGGGGTGATCGACATTTCACCTTGTCACCCCTTCACCCTGTCACCTTCAGGAGTCTACAAGTGTCTATTCAACTCACCCACATCCTCCGCCGCACCCGCCAGCATCACGCGCTGGAACATGCGACGATCCATCTGCTGGCCGCCTCCCATCCGTATGTGTCGTTGGCTGGCTGGAGCGATCCCCTGGGTTTCACACTCTTTGGGGATGTGGCGACGGAGGATGTGAGGCGGGCTGTGCGCCAGGCTCTGGTACGCTTGCAGGCGGGCGAAGCAGCCCTGGCCCGCCATCCTAACTGTGGCACAAATCTGGCAACGACGGTTGTGCTGGTCACGGCTGCTTCGCTGCTGGGTAATGGGGGCAAACGGCGGTCGCTGTCGAGCCGCATCACCACGACCGGCCTGCTGGTGATGGCTGCGCTCTTTGTAGCGACTCCCCTGGGGATGTACTTGCAGGGCTACACCACCCTGGCCGATGTGGGTGACAGTTGGCTGGTCAATGTGGAAAAGGTTGCCACACCTCGCGGGCAGCTTCACCGGGTCACTTTTGGGCAATGATCTATCTCTTTCTCGACGCCGATGATTATCTGTTCAGCCGCCGCCTGTCGGAGTTGAAGGCGGCTATGGGCGATCCGGAGATGGCCGATCTGAACGTGACCGAACTGGCCGGCAGCCGCACGGATGTGGCCGACATTCTCTACCACGCAGGGACAATGCCCTTTCTGTCCGAGCGCCGTCTGGTGGTTGTGCGGGACTTTCTGAGCCAACTTGACAAGCGGATGGCCGCCAGCAAAGGCACCGACAGCGCGGCCCATATAGAAGCGGCCCGCCTCGTTGCGGATATTACCGATCTGCCCGCCACCAATGATCTGGTCTTTGTGGACACCGGCGTGGACAAGCGGCGGCAATTGTGGAAGGGCTTCAGCGGGGAGAAGGGGGCGACGCCAGGGCTGGCCGAATTGATTGCTTCCAAGCGGGTAGTGGCCGAGGAGATAGGGACGCCAGACCCCCGCCAGTTGAGCGGCTGGATTTTGCGCACGGCCAAAGACGAGGGGATTGCCATCGACGGCCAGGCGGTGCAGATGCTCGCCACCTTTGTAGGGTCAAACCTGCGCCAGCTTGCCAATGAATTGCAAAAGCTTTCGCTCTACGCCAACGGTCGCTCCATCAGTGCCGCGGATGTGAAGCTGATGGTCAGCGACAGCAGCGAGGGGCTGATCTGGGATTTGACCGACGCTCTGAGCCAGCGGGACGGGCGCAAGGCCATGCGTTCTCTGCATGACCTGCGCCGGGGCGACGCCAACCCCTTTTATCTGCTGACGATGATGGCCCGCCAATACCGCATTCTGGTCAAAGTGAAAGATGCTATGAATCGGGGCGGCCACAACGAGAACGACATCGCGCGGGATGTCAAGGAGAGTCCCTACCCGGTGAAGAAGGCTATGCAGCAGTGTCGGGGTTATCAGATGGACGAGTTAGAGGCTGCGTTGGAGCGCTTCCTGCAAGCGGACCTTGCCATGAAAACCGGTGCAGACCCGGATACAGAGATTGAAGTGCTGGTGGCAGAGCTGACCCAACTGCGTGGGAGAAAGTGAGCAGATATCAGTAATCAGTTTCTTACGCACCGTCGAGCGCAGCGGGGGGCGAAAAGCGGAACGCAGATTACGCAGATTTTATCCGTGTGAATCCGTGCCATCTGTGTCAATCCGTGTCCTTTTTGCGGGTAACGGCTTTCTCTGTAGGGGCGCTTGCTTGCTGCGCCC
>CAMDQF010000106.1 GCA_945905745.1 Litorilinea aerophila | reverse complement strand
GTTGTCAGCACAAGAACACCTCCTAGTAGTACATCAATCACGCTGTATAAATTGTACAGCGTAAAGGGGTCAACGTCAAACCCCGGCGATAATTCTACCGCGCTCTCCCACCGATTGATTGACAATCTTCCCTTCGTCGTGTTATGTATTGATGTGTAAACTTTCCACATTGCATCTATTGAAAATTGGACACACAGATGAACAAGAACGGACATTCTCCTGCTGCAAACCCAACCCGTCGCGTCGTCATCACCGGCGTAGGCTTGGTCACACCCCTGGGTCACGACCTGCCTACTTCCTGGGCAGAGATGGCTGCGGGTAAATCGGGCACGACCGCCATTACCCACTGGGACGCCACAGGATTCCCCACCAAGATCAATGGACGGGTGAATGATTGGGATGCCAACGCCTATATGGACCGCAAGGATGCCCGGCGCATAGGCAGGGGTAGCCAGTTCGCTTACAAAGCCGCCCAGGACGCAGTAGCTATGTCTGGGCTGGATTTGGAACAGGAGGATCGGCGGCGGATCGGTGTGGAGGTCGGCCTGGCCTTTGGCGGCTGGGATATTGTGGAGGAAGAGAGCGCCAAACTGGCCGAGGGGGGTCCCCGGCGCTTCAACCCGGCCGCAGGCACAGCCGCCCTGATCAGCAGCACACCCACTTTTATCGCTATCAAATTGGGCGTCACCGGGCCGACCAACAGTCAGGTGACAGCCTGTGCCACGGGCATTACTTCGATTGGCGAAGCGGCCCGCCGCCTGCAACGGGGCGACGCAGACGTAATGATTGCCGGGGGCGCAGAGGGCTATCTCTCCCCGATGATTATCACTACTTTCAGCCGTCTGGGCGCGGCCAGCACCAACAACGACAACCCGCAAAGAGCCTGTGCTCCCTTCAGCGGCAATCGGGATGGGATGGTTGTGGCCGAAGGGGCGGGCATCTTTGTATTGGAGACGTTGGAACACGCCCAGGCGCGGGGAGCGACGATTCTGGCCGAATTTGCCGGGTACGCCATCAGCGAAGACGCCTACGATATGGTGGCCCCGGAACCCACCGGCGCAGGCGCGATGACCTGTATGTCTCTGGCCCTGGCCGAAAGTAGATTAGCACCAAGCGATATTGACTGGATTGTGGCTCACGGCACTGGTACGATGCTCAACGATACAATGGAGACCGCGGCCATCAAGCGGGTCTTTGGCGAAGCGGCCTACGCCATTCCCGTCACCAGCATCAAAAGCAGCATCGGCCACGCCATGGGCGCGGCCGGCGCACAGAGCGCGGCCGTGCTGGTCAAGGCCATGCAGGAGAACCGGGTCCTGCCCACTATCAACTACGAGATTCCCGACCCGGACTGCGATCTGGACTACGTGCCCAATCACAGCCGGGAACACCCGGTGGATGCGGGGCTGTGCAATGGTTTTGGTCTGGGCGGGCAGAACGCAACGCTGGTTTTGAAGCGATTCGTGGCATAATAAAACGACAAGCAAGCATAAACGCTGATTTGGTGAACCCTAGTAGCGAGGAGCATTGCGATGAATAGCGAGCTTCGTTGAGATGAAAAAAAGCGCCAGATCTTTCATTTCAGTGTTGGTATTCAAAACCGAAGAGTCGTTCTTTCGTAGCGGCAAGAACAATCAGTGGCAAGATGTATTAACCACTGAAGATATCCAACACTACAACCGTCGGATAAACCAATTGCTCTCTCCGGCCGAGGCGGCCTGGCTTGAGAACGGCGGACGAGCAGTGGATGCGTAGCGAATTGTCGCTGGTGCTGAAGCGGTTTGAAGGCAAAATCCAACACCTCTTGAGATACAGTAATGGCTGAGCAACTCGCCTTTCTCCCCGAAGGCACCGGGGGTACTCTTATCCGCTTTACCGAGGCTTCAGGTATTCAATTTCAGTTCAAAACCGGCCATAGTTTCTACCGTCCGCACAGAACACCCGATGGAAGTAACACGGATCTGCGTAATACCGAACTAACACCTGACGAAATCGAAGCCAAAATCGTCACAGACATCCATCTATTCCTCGACTCTGGTGGGAGTTTACCGATATTGGGGCAAGATTTTCGACAGCCGATGCAGAGGGAAATTCTTGTAGAAGGCCATCGGATCGCCTATCGTGCAGTTGAATTGCCAAACGGCTCTATTAGTGTTGGGACATACTTTGCTATGTCGTAATGATATCAGGAGGAAGTATGAATTCACTCATTCATGCCGGAATGAATATCGTTCTTTCGCAATACGAGCCGGAGAACAGTGACGTAGAGCATCGCTTTATCGAACTATTGACTTTTAGCTCTTTCGACGAAATTGTCGAATTATTAGATTGGATCGATGCCCGCTATTGGACAGAGTTTCCCATTTGGGCGCGTAACCTGATCTATCGACTCACCTGCCTGCTAGAACCACAAAACATAGCAATTCGAGACCGCGCGGCAATGGGTCTTCGCAGCTTTGGCCCGGATTGGGATGATGAAGCAGATCGATTAGAGACCGAAGCAGGTAGGCTGCGTATGAATTCCAAGGAGATCAGATATGCGCATTGAAAACCCCTTCAAGAAAGTTGAACGACTCAAGCGGGTCAAGAACCTGCCCGGCGAAAACCGGAGCGAACGCACGCCCCCAGGCCAGTTTCTCAGCGAGCGTTTCCCCGTCCTCACCTACGGCGAGACAGTGCGCTACCCCAACCTGAACGGCTGGGACCTGCGGGTCTTCGGGCTGGTGGGGGAGGAGAAGCGTTTCTCCTGGGCCGATCTGATGGCCCTGCCCCAACAGACCCAGACGGTGGACATCCACTGCGTCACCCGCTGGAGCAAACTGGACACCAGCTGGACCGGTGTGGCCTGGCGGGATTTTGTAAAACTGCTGGATGTGGACCCCAAGGCCACCCACGTCATGGCCCATTGCGATCAGGGCTACACGACAAATATCGGCCTGGACATATTGGACGACGACGACACAATGCTGGCCCATCTCTACGACGGCAAGCCCCTGGAGCCGGATCACGGCTATCCCATGCGCCTGCTCGTGCCAAAAAAATATCTCTGGAAAAGCGCCAAATGGCTACGTGGGCTGGAATTTATGCAGGGCGATCGCCCCGGCTTCTGGGAACGCCACGGCTATCACATGGAAGGCGATCCCTGGCTGGAAGAGCGTTTCGGCTGGTAAATCTTCAATCCATAAATTGAAAGAAGCGAGACTCCGTACCCACGATTGCGGAAGTCTCGCTTCTCTGCAAGTTTGACCAATCCAACCGATCTATCAGATTCGTTATCAAAAATCGTACCCAACAGCCCTCTATTGTGGGACAAGCGATGCCAGCCACATCTCAACTCAATTCTGCCCGCCCAGAGCCTTCCGCCCTCAGCAAGCGGATGACACAGACCGCTGCCGCGCGTATTCCCACCCCAGATGGCGAGTTCCAGCTAATTCATTTTCACAACAATTGGGACAACAAAGAGCATCTGGCCCTGGTGATGGGTGATGTGACCGGCGGCCAAGGGGTACTGGTTCGGATACATTCCGAATGTTTCACCGGGGATGTGCTTGGCTCCCAGCGCTGCGACTGCGGCGAACAATTAGCCGCGGCTATGAGCGCCATCGCCGCCGAAGGCAAAGGCGTAATTGTCTATCTGCGCCAAGAGGGACGGGGGATTGGGCTGGCCGAAAAGCTGCGGGCCTACAACCTGCAAGATCAGGGCTACGACACTGTAGACGCCAATCTGCTCCTGGGCCACCAGGCCGACGAACGGGATTACACCCCTGCCGTGTTGATCCTTCAGGCATTGGATGTGCGCTCCATCCGCCTGCTCACCAACAACCCGGCCAAAGTGGAGAGTCTGGAAAGCCAGCATCTGCCCGTCGTCCAGCGCGTCCCCATGCCCCCCAGCGTGACCCAGGAAAACGCGGCCTATTTGAGCGCCAAAATGCGCCGGATGCGCCATCTGCTCGATCTCAACGGCCACATCACCGCCGATGCCACCACGCTTACGCCCGTCTATACACCCGCATTGGCCGCTCTGCGAGAGCAGGCGAAAATCCACTTTCAGACGACAGGCCACCCTTTCGTCACCCTCAGTTACGCCCAAAGTCTGGACGGCTGTGTGGCGGCCCAGCCCGGCAAGCATCTGGACATCAGTGCGCCTGAATCTCTGAAAATGACCCACGCCCTGCGCGCCACCCACGGCGGCATCCTCGTCGGCATCGGCACCGCTCTGGCCGATAACCCGAGCCTGACTGTGCGGCTGGTTGCGGGCGACAATCCTCAGCCGGTTGTGGTCGATTCCCATCTGCGCCTGCCCGTCAGCGCCCAATTGCTGCAAAACAGTCGCCCGGTTTGGATTGCTACAACCGACGCAGCGCCTGTCGAACGTCAAGAAATATTGGAGGCTGCCGGCGCAAAAATCCTGCACCTGCCTGCCAACGCAGGTGGACAGGTCGATCTAGCCGCGCTGCTTGCCCGGCTGGGCGAAATGGGATTGCGTTCTCTGATGGTGGAAGGTGGCCCGTCGATTCTCACATCTTTCCTGACGGCTCGTCTGGCCCACTATGCGGTGGTAACGGTTGCGCCTTTCTGGGTGGGTGGTGTCCACGCTGTCAACCAGTCGCTTCACCCTTCCACGGAAAAATTTCCACGGATTGCCAATCCACAGATCGTTCAGGTCGGCCCGGATGTGACTCTTTGGGGGGCGCTGGCGTGAAACGGCGCAGCGTCTACTTCACAGCGCCGGGCCAAGCCGCGGTCGTCGAAGAAGCGGTTCCCGCCCCGGCCACTGGCGAAGCGCTGGTGGAGACGATTGCTTCCGCCATCAGCCCCGGCACAGAAATGCTCTTCTACCGGGGCCAACTGCCCGCTGGCGTGGCAGTAGACACATCCATCGCTTCTCTCAGCGGCGGTCTGGCCTATCCTCTCAAATACGGCTATGCCTGTGTGGGCCGGGTAATCGCTCTGGGCGCAGGCGTGGCGGACGAATGGAGCGGTCGGTTGGTCTTTGCCTTTCATCCCCACGAAAGCCATTTTTGCGCGCCGGTTACGTCGCTGCTGCCTGTGCCCCCGGGCATTGAAGCAGAACGGGCCGCACTCCTGCCTAACGCCGAAACTGCCGTCAATCTGGTGATGGACGGTGCGCCCCTGGTGGGCGAGCGGGTGGTCGTCTTTGGCCTGGGCATTGTGGGGCTCTTGACGACCGCACTCCTGGCCCGGTTTCCTCTGGCCGCGCTCTATACGGTCGATCCGTTGGCAGCCCGGCGTGGCCTCGCCGCCAGGCTGGGCGCAACCCAGACCTTTGACCCGGTGGAAATGGAATCCCTTTCCACTGGGTTGGCTGAAAGTGACGGCGCTGATCTGATTTTCGAACTTTCCGGTCAGCCCGCCGCGCTGGATCAGGCGGTGCAGCTGGCCGGTTTCGGCGCACGCATCGTCGTCGGCTCCTGGTATGGCAACAAGCGGGCCAGTCTGGATTTGGGCGAACACTTTCACCGCAACCGGCTTCAGATCGTCAGCAGTCAGGTCAGTACACTTGCGCCACCTTTGACCGGGCGCTGGACAAAGGCCCGGCGTATGCAGAGCGCGTGGCGTTTCCTGGCCGATCTGCCGCTGGAACGGCTGATCACCCACCGCTTTCCGGTGACAGAGGCCGCCGACGCCTACCGGCTCATCGATCAGCAGCCGGGGCAGACCGTGCAGGTGGTGTTGCATTATCAGTAGATCGCAGTGTGTTGGGTTCTCCTGGCACCTGTTGGGGTGTAGATGCTGATCTCTTGCCAGGAGAACCCAACCTACGATTAGGCAGTCTGCGGTCTACTGATTATCAGATTTAGCCAGAGTCGGCTGCGAAGAGTGAAACGTGAAACTCTCCGAGTGATCTCACGTTTCACTCTTCACTCCTCACCTTACAATTTCTCATTTCATCGAAGGAGCAATCCCCGTGTACACACTTGCCGTACAACGCAACTTCACAGGCCAACATTTTCTCATCGGCGGCGACTGGGGCGCGGAAAACTATTGGCATTCCCATCACTATCGGCTGGAAATCCAGTTGGAGGGCGCAACCCTCGATCAGCACGGCTATCTGGTGGATATTGTGCAGGTGGAGGCGCTGTTGGAAGCTATCGTCACCCGCTACCGGGACAAAACCCTCAACGATCTGGCCGAATTTGCCGGGCTGAATCCGAGCATCGAACATTTCTGTCGTATCGTCTGCACGAATTTCTCCAACGATCTGGACGCATCCAACATCAGCAGCGTGCGGGTGCAGATTTGGGAGAATGAGATTGCCTGGGCCGCCTTTCGGGTGGAGAGGGGATGACAAGAGGAGAAGAGGAAGGGATGAAAAATCCGCTTTAATCCGCCCGATCCGCGTTCTATTCTTAAATTTGTTCTCTTCTGTTTGAGTGATTGCAAATGCGTATCGGCCTCGTCATTTACGGCTCTTTGGATACCCTCTCCGGCGGCTACTTGTACGACCGCAAGCTGGTAGAATATCTGCGTGCCTCTGGCGACAGCGTAGAAATTATCTCCCTGCCCTGGCGCTCCTACCCCCGCCATCTGCTGGATAACTTCAACCCGGTCTGGCGTCGTCGGCTGGCCGAGCTGGATGTGGATGTTCTTCTGCAAGATGAACTCAACCACCCGTCACTGGCCTGGGCAAATCGAGCATTAGCCAACGCCCCCTTCCCCGTCGTCAGTATCGTCCACCACCTGCGGGCCAGCGAAGAACACCCGGTCTGGCGGCTGCCCTTCTACCGCTGGGTAGAAGGGCGCTATCTGGCGTCGATAGACGGCTTCGTATTCAATAGCCGCACCACGCAGAACGCAGTCAGATCGCTTTTGCAGAAAAGGAATTGGGACGTAACTACTCAGCCACCCCACCCTACCCCTCCCCAGATTGGGGAGGGAACTGTCACGACTCCTCCCCCAATCTGGGGGAGGTTGGGAGGGGGTGAGCAGTTACGTTTGGACACGGATTTTCAGGATTTGAATCCGCCCAAATCCGCCCAATCCGCGTTATCCGCGTTCCATTCTTCGGTTGTCGCCTATCCGGCCGCGGATCATTTGGACGTTCCTTCGGCAGAGGCTGTTGCACGGCTGATCGACGAGCGCAGCGCGCGCTCCGGCCCGGTGGAACTCCTCTTTGTGGGCAATCTGATCCCCCGCAAAGGGCTGCACCACCTACTGGCAGCCCTGGCGCAATTGCCCAATCAGAACTGGCAATTGCGCGTCGTTGGGAACACGGCTGTGGATTCCGGCTATACGGCTCAACTTCAAGCGCAGATTGCGCGGCTGGGATTGAGCGGGTCCGTCGCCCTGCACGGACGGGTGAGCGATGCCACATTGACGGAATTTCTTCTCCGCTCAGATCTGTTGGCTGTGCCCTCCTACGAGGGCTTTGGCATTGTTTATCTGGAAGCCATGGCCTTTGGCCTGCCGGTGATTGCTTCCACTGCCGGCGCGGCCCACGAAATTGTCGAGCCGGGCGTCAACGGCTTTCTGGTGGAGCCAGCGGAGACGAATGGATTGACCGCAACCCTCACCTGCTGTCTGGCAGATCGATCTGCCCTGGCCGAAATGGGGCGGGTAGCCCGGCGGGTCTACGACAGCCATCCCTCTTGGGCGCAGACAGGGGAACGGATACGAAACTTTCTGGAAGAACAGGTGAATCAGAACCGTAGAGAAGTGAAACGTGAAACGTGAAATCACTCGGCCTATCTCACGTTTCACGTTTCACTCCTCCACGAACCATTGAGGCTATTTCGATGTCACACCACACTCCTTTTTCTTTCTCCTTCCCCCGCTATCTGGCGTCCAAGAAAAGTGTGGATGACCGGGCGCTGAATCGGCTGGTCTGGCAGCGGCTGGCTGAGGAGGTGGCAAACCAGCATACAATAAGCCCACTGCAAGTATTAGAGATCGGCGCGGGCATCGGCACAATGGCCGAGCGGGTGCTGGCCTGGGGATTGCTAACTGGTGGGCATTACACAGCCCTCGACAATGAAGCTGAAAATATCGCGGCGACCCGCGCCCGGTTGGGGGTGGGGACGGAACGGCTGGTTTTGGTCACAGAACAGGCCGATGCCTTCGAGTTCGCCGACCGCCCGGCTCAACAGCGGCGTTACGATCTCCTCATCGCCCACGCGGTGCTAGACCTTTTCGACATCCCCCGGGCCTTGCCCAGGCTCTTGCAGGTGGTGAAACCGGACGGTCTCTGCTACTTCACCATCAATTTCGACGGCGCAACAATCTTCGAGCCTGCCATCGATCCGGCCCTGGACGCCCAGATCGAGACGCTTTACCACCGCTCGATGGATGAACGCATCACCGACGGCCAACCTTCCGGCGACAGCCGCAGCGGTCGCCATCTCTTTCACCTCTTGCCCGCCGCGGGCGTGGAGATTCTGGCCGCGGGCAGTTCGGATTGGGTTGTCTGTGGCAGCGACGGTAGCTATCCCGCAGACGAAGCCTATTTTCTGCACTGCATTCTGCATTTTGTAGAAGTCACCCTGACCGGCCATCCAGAATTGAATCAGAAAGATTTTGCCCAATGGATGACAGAGCGGCGACGCCAAATCGCCGCAGGGGAATTGATCTACATTGCCCACCAGATAGACTTTGTGGGACGAATCCTCCAACAGCAGTTCCAAATATAGAACGCAGATAACGCGGATGGAGCGGATTTTTGCGGATTTTACGGCGCAGGTTATTGCTTTTATCCGCTTTGATCTGTCCAATCAGCGTCATCCGCGTTCTATTTCTGTCAAATTTGGGATTGCTGATCCTCCAAAACGGTGATTGACGCACCGCGCCATTGTGTGCTATCATCTCAGCGTTTGCCGCCGTTGATTGTCTATTGCCAGCAGGAAACTCGATATGCCCCAGATCAAACGCTACCCCAACCGCAAGCTCTACGATATGGAAGCCAAACACTACATCACTCTGGAGCAGATTGCCCAGATGATCCGGGAGGGCGCGGAGGTCACAGTCACTGATCACGAGACCGGCGATGACCTGACCAGCCTTACTCTCAGCCAGATTATCTTGGAAATGGAGAAGCGCCAGTCCGGTTTCCTGCCCCAATCGTTGATGACTAACCTGATCCGTACCGGCGGCGACACCCTGGATTTTCTGCTGCGTCAGGTGCAGGGCAGCCTGCCCGCAGGGGTCGGCCTCATCGAAGAGCGCCTCTCCCAACTGGTCAAAGCTGGCAAACTGAGCGCGGAACAGGCCAAATCCGTGGCTTCAGAGTTGCAGAGCGAGGGCAAGGAATTGACTCGGCTGGATGACAATATGGCTGCGATTCTGCATCGGCTGAACATCCCCACCAACAAAGACATTGTGGATTTGCGGGACAAGCTCGCCCAACTCACCGAACAACTCAATGCCCTGGCAGAAGAAGAAGACGCTGGACGCTGATTCTCATGATTTGGATTGATTTTCAGATGATCACCGACTCTCATTCGTGAGTTTCTCTGCGCCTCTACGTCTTCGCGGGAGATTTTCTGCTTTTTGCAGTGGACTCATCACAAAAATCAATCCAAATCTGGGTTTATCTGCGTCCTCCCCTCCAGTCAAAGTGGACACTATGCGATTCAACGACGAACCAATCGAATATATTCCGCCGTCTATTCGGGCCGCAGGCAGGCGAAATGGCAATAACGCAGGCTCAGACAGAAGCGCACTGGTATTGGCCGGGGGCGGCATCACCGGCGCAGTCTACGAGATCGGCGCGCTGCGCGCCATGAACGATATGCTCCTCAACCACTCGGTCAACGATTTTGACATCTACGTGGGGACGAGCGCAGGCGCGCTGGTGGGGTCAATGATCGCCAACGGCATGACCCCCAACGAAATGATGCAGGCCATAGAGAACAACCACCCGGAGGTACGGGGCATCCAGGCCAGTGACATCTTCCAGGCCAACCTGGGCGGGGCACTGCGTCGTCTGCCTGGGCTGCCCGCCACCCTATTGCGCGCCTTCCGCACCTATACCAATCACCTCAAGGATATGACGATCACCGATTTCCTATGGGACCTGACCGATCTGTTGCCCTCCGGTCTCTACAACGGCGGCGCATTGGAGCGCTATCTGGAGGAAGTGTTGGCCCAACCCGGCCACATCAACCGCTTTGACCTGCTAGAAAAGGACCTCTACATCGTCGCCACAGATCTAAACACCGGTGATCGGGCTGTCTTTGGCAAAGGCGGCGAGGGAATTGTCCCCATCAGCAAAGCCGTGGCGGCCAGCAGCGCAGTGCCCCTACTCTACAAACCTGTGAAAATCTACGGCAAAGAGTATCTCGACGGCAGCATTCGGGGCAACGCCAGCATCGATCTGGCGATTGAAGCCGGCGCCAAACTGGTCGTCTGCATCAACCCGATGACCCCCCTCAATGCCCGGGAAATCTACGGCGAGGGCCATCAACTCTCGGAAGGGGGGATGCGGGCGATTGGACGCCAGGTGGTGCGGGTATTGCTCCATTCCGGGCTGCGCTATCACATCAAAAGTCTGCGCCAGAAATACCCGGACGTGGACATTATCCTCATCGAGCCGCGCAGCGACGACCAGAAGATGTTCGGCTACGATCTGATGGATTACGCCAGCCGTCTGCGGGTGATCAACCACGGCTTTGAATCGGTGACTGTGGGCCTGTGCGAGAACTTCGCCTACTTTCAGCAGGTGCTGGCCCGCCACGGCATCGAAATATCCCCCCGACTGGTGCAAGAGGAGTTGGAAGAGGTGCGCAGCGCCAACTATGCGCCGGATGTATTGCGCCGGGTCTTTGACCAGAGCGACAGGCGCAGAGAGAGCCACGGCCTGCTCGGTGCGTTGGATCGGCTGGAATCCAGCCTGCATCGTTTGAACGCTGAGCTGGCACACTAACTCTCCACGGAACGGATTCGTCTATGCAGGACTTTGCCCGACGCTTGCTGCTGCTTGTGCTGATCGGCGTAATCACCGTCGGTTGGCTGGGTGCCCGCCCGGCCTCTCCTTGGCGAATTCTCGCCCGATTGGAAGCCATCCCCTGCACAGCCTTTGTTTCCAACGCGCCAGAGACGCTTGTCCCTTCGGGCGAAGCACAAATGCCGGAAAAGCAGGAGCGCGCCACCGGTCTGTTTAACCTGGCCGCCGTAGCTATGCCGGTTCCCTACAGCCTGCGCTGGCGTATCGGCGTAGGCATCCCCGACGGCAACCCCTACGTGTTCGATTGGATGTCCCCGCGCCCTGGTTGGTATCTCAACTGGTCCACCAATTCATTTACCAAATCCGATGAAAAGGCCCAGGCATTGGGAATGGAATTTGCCCCAATGCTCCGGCTGCGCACCGACGGTCTGCACCCAAATCTGGCGACAATTTACCGGCAGGCCCAGGCCCGGCCCGGAATGGTCTGGCTGGTGGGCAACGAACCGGATGTGCGCTGGCAGGACGACGCCACGCCGGCGGAATATGCCTGTCAATACTACCGGGCCTGGCACACCATCAAACTAGCCGACCCGACCGCCCAGGTCGCCATCGGCGGCATCAGCCAGGTGACGCCCCTGCGTTTGCGCTATCTGGACGCAGTGTTGGCGAGCTACGCAGAACAGTTCGGCAAGCCGATGTCCGTAGATGTCTGGAATATCCACGCCTTTGTGCTACAGGAGAAAGCCGGTGAATGGGGCGTCGATCTGCCCCCCGGTTTTGAGGGCGCGACCGATGGTTTACTCTGGGATGTGGAAGATCACGACGATCTGGCGCTGGTGGAGGAACAGGTGCGGCGGATGCGGGGCTGGATGGCGGCGCGGGGCGAACGGGACAAACCCCTTTACATCACCGAATATGGCATTCTGATCCCCGCAGAGTTCGGCTTTACACCTTCCCGGGTGATCAATTTTATGGTGGGTTCCTTTGATCTGCTGGAGAACCTGGCCGACGAAAGTCTAGGCTATCCCCAGGACGAAAACAGGCTCGTCCAACGCTGGGTTTGGTTCAGCACCCGCTACTTCCTCTACCCGACCGGCGATTTATTCACCACAGAAGGCACGCCTCTGCCTCCTCTGCGTGCGCTGAGCGGATATATCCGGGCCTATTCACAAGCGATCGAGTAAGAGCACACAGGAGAGAAATTCGTTGAGATGGTGAATTCTTAACGCAGAGACGCAGAGGCCAAGAGGCGCAGAGAAAATCATCGGCCCTCTGCCCTCTGCGCCTTTGCGTCTCTCCGCCTCTGCGTTGTAGAGGATCGTTTCGCCATCTTCCTTATCATTACAGTTTCCCTTCTATTCCGTGGTGAATCCAAATCTCCAAATGAAAAGGGTTTTCATGCCATCTTCTTTTCTCAGCCATTTTGCCACTACCTCCTTCTGGCAGCAGAGCATCGGCCTGCCTCTGCCGGCAGCCGAACAGACAGAGCCACTGGCGTTGGAAACCGATCTGTGCATCGTGGGCGGCGGCGTCATCGGCAGCAGCATCGCCTGGTTTGCCAGACAAGCCGGCATCGACGCGATCCTACTCGACGCGCGCCAACCAGCCCTGGGCGCAACAGGCCGCAACGCAGGTATGGCCCTCTGTGGGATTGCCGACAGCTATGCCAGCGCAGTCCAACAGTATGGGCCGCAGACAGCCAAAGAACCCTGGCAGCTTACCATCGACAACCGGGAGACGATGCTGGGGCTGGCTGCGGCCTTGGGCGTCCCACACCAGCGCTGCGGAAGCTGGCTGTTGGCCGACTGTGCGGAGGAGGCCGATGCCTTGGCCGCGTCTGCTCGCCTGCTCCAGGCAGACGGCTTCGACAACCACTTTACGTCCAGTGATCCCTTTGATCGGGGCTTTCTGGCTGGGCTGCATCGCCCGGCGGATGGAGTGATCCAGCCGGCCCATTTCAACCGGGCGCTGATCGAAGCGGCTGGCGTGCGGGTGGTCAGCGGCGCGGCGGTGACAGAAATTAGAGCAGAGGGCACTGGCTTGCGGGTGATCAGCAGTGGGGCCACTGTGGCTGCCCGCCGGGTGTTGTTGGCAACCAACGGCTACTCGGCCCTGCTCCATCCGTTCTTCCAGGGCAAAGTTCATCCCCATCGGGGGCAGATTCAGGTGAGCGAACCCGCGCCCCTGGTTTTCCCAGTGGCAGGCTACAGCCATTTCGGCTACTACTATTTCCGCCAGGTGCCCGAAGCGAATCAGCCGGGGCCGGGCCAACCAGAGATGGGCCGCTGGCTGATCGGCGGTGCGCGCCATCTGAGTTTTGCGGCAGAAGCGGGGCACACGGACGAAAATGTCACAGCGAGGGTGCAAGCAGACATCGCCGCCTACACGGCCCAATACTTCCCCGAACTGGCCGCTGTTCCCATCAGCCACCGCTGGGCGGGGACAATGGGTTTTACCAACGACGGCTTGCCGCTGGTGGGGGAGCTACCCGATCTGCCCGGCGTCTTCTATTGTGTGGGTTTCAATGGTCACGGGATGGGGCTGGGCATCGCAGTGGCCGCGCGAGCCTTCGGGCTGATGGCGGAGGGGAGCCATCCGGGGATATTTGACGGGGCACGGACAGGCGCTTGACATCTTCTGCCACATCACATACGATGTGTGCAGTGATGCTTGCCACAGAAGGGAATAGACAAATGGCCCGATACGCACTCAACCTACCCACCACACTCAAACAGGAAGCCGAGTCCCTGGCGAAAGAGCAGGGGGTTTCGCTCAACCAATTCATTCAATGGGCTGTGGCCGAGAAGGTAGGCGGCCTGAAGCAGAGTCAGGACGATCCGCGTTTTCCGCTTGTTACTTACAAAAGAGGCGGCTCTGGCACAATGCAACCGATGATTCGGGGGACGAATCTGCGCGTGAAGACGCTGGCGGTGGCGAATAAGTATTGGGGATTGTCGATAGCGCAGATTGCCGACGAGTGGCCCATCAGCGAGGCCGCTGTACGGGATGCGTTGGCATTCTATGCAGCACATACGGAAGAAATCGATCAGGCAATTGCCGCAGAAGTTGGACTAGAGGCCCAATATGCCGATAAAGCCCCTGTTACATCTTGACTCTGACGCATCTTCCAAAACATTGGCAAGAGTTTTGGCTGAGCGCGGCCACGACGTGACCCGAACGCCAAATGAGTGGATTGAGGAAGATGCTGATGACGAAACGCAACTGAGAGAGGCAACCCAAAGGGGCAGAATCGTCTTCACTTTCAACATCAAAGATTTCGTGCCCCTGGCCTATACCCAAACCCACGCTGGCCTTCTGGTGGCCGATCAGGAATACTGGACGCTGTCCAGCCTGATCCGCGCGATAGACCGAATGCTGACCGAAACCACTACCGAGGAATGGATCGGTCAGGTACGCTGGCTGAACCAATGGCGTTGACACAAAAGAGCTGCCGGGTTTCAGAAAACTCGGCAGCTCTTTTCTCACTCCAACAACCCCGCAATTGCCTCCACTCGGCCGTCGCTCCCCTCTTGGCCATTCGCACCCGCTGTCAAGTAACTGCGCCTTTTTGCCCGTTATTTCCCGTGTGAAACGGCTGCGGCACTGAGATAACTAACAGCTTGCGTTACGACCCTATTTACACATCAGTTGTACATGAGGGGACACACCCATAATCAATGAAAATCAGAACGCAGAGGTCGCAAGCGGCACAGAAGCCGCAGATTACTCAGAATAGGCTCTTACTGCGTCAAAAATTTGATCACCTTTTCGGCAATCGGCCCAGCCATACGCACCGGCCCGCTGTGGTCCCCGGCAAAGAATGTCACAGCTACTCCCTGGCGCGGCGGTCGGGTGGAGACCAAATCCCGAGTCCCGCAGATCAACAGCCAGCGCTCGTTCGTCCCCGCCAGCAATTGTTTTGCTGGGAGGAATTCCCGCAGGCTCGCCTTCAGCACAGGTGTGGGTTGGCGCACAATCTCCTCTACCCATTCCCGGGCGAGCGGGACGGGCCGCCCGTTGAAGCCGATCAGCGCCACCAGCCCATAAATCCGCCAGCCGGAGAGCAGCCAGTCACTGATAGCGGGTTGGCGGTTATCGATCCAAAACAGCGAACGCAGATTCCACCAGCGCCAGCCTTTCAGCAGAGGGGGGCAAACAAACACCAGTGTCGATATGCAATCGGGGTGGGCTGCATTATAGGCAACGGCCACACCAGTCCCAATCGAATAGGCCAGAACGGCCCATTTGGGAATCCCTAATTTCTGGCGTACACTTTCGATAGCGGCAACGGCAGTCTCGGTGTAGCTTTGCCCTGGAGGAGGCGGCGCTGAATCACCATGACCCGGCAACTCCACCAGTATCAGGCGGAAATGCTGGGCAAGCAGAGGGGCCAGTTCCCGCCAAATCTGGAAGCTGACGCCAAAGCCGTGGATCAGGAGCAAGGGCGGCCCGGAGCCAATCAGCCGATAATTGAGCATTATCTCTTCCACCTTCCCATCACTCCATCGGGCAAAACAAGCCAGTCATGAACGATCCACGCCACTTGCTGATCCTGACTTCCAAAACTGGCGGCGGCCATGTGAGTCTGGCCGAATCCCTGGCCGACCTCCTGGCTGAAGATTTTACCAGCAGTGTCGTCGATCCCCAGCCGACGTGGATACACCGTCACTACCAGTTGGTCAGCCGCTATGCACTCTGGCTGTGGAGCGCGGAGTTCCAGCTTTCCAACACACCGGGGCGGGCCAGCCAGGCCCACAAACTCTTTAGCCGGCTGATCCGCAGCCCTCTGCGCGCACTTATTGCCCAGGAAAAGCCCGCTGCTATCCTCTCCACCTATCCTTTTTTTTCCTACTCAGTGCAGAAGATCGCTCCGCAGATACCCCTCGTCCTGCTCTATTCGGACCCTCGCACCCTGCACCAGGCCTGGCTGACAGTGAAAGATGCGGCGTTGCATTTGGCTCCCAGCCGGGAAGTCTATGCCCAGGCATTGGCAGCACAAGTGCAGCCGGATAAAACCCAGCTAATCGGCTGGCCCACCCGCCGCCAGTTCTACGCGCCGGACCCATCCGTGGCAGAGCAGACCTGGGCAGAAACCGGCTTCGTCCGGGATCGGCTGACAATTTTTCTGCAGGGTGGCGGTGAAGGCAGCGCTGGCTTTGCCCGCACAGTGGAGCAATTGCTGGCTTTGACCGATCTCCACGGCCAACCGGCCCTGCAACTGATCTTGGCTGCTGGCACAAACCAACTGCTGCAACGGCGCTTTCAGGGGCGCCAGGGCTGCTACGTCCTCCCCTTCACCAAAACGATTGCGCCCTGGATGGCCTGCGCCGACCTGGTAATGGGCAAGGCTGGGCCGAATATGCTCTTTGAGTCTGTAACCTTGGGCAAACCCTTTCTGGCAACCACCTTCATCCCCGGCCAGGAGGAGGGCAATCTGGAAATGATTCGGGATTACGGGCTGGGTTGGGTGGCCTTGACCGGCGACGAGCAGATCGGGCTGATCAAGATACTGTTGCGCCAGCCGGAAGCAATAAGAGAAAAACAGGCATCCGTCGAGACCTACCGGGTCTGGAATCAGGCGGGCCTCGCCAAAGTGCCCGATCTGGTGCAGGCGGCGATTTCCACAATAGGATAGAAGGACCAGATTTTCATGATTTGGATTGATCAGCGCTGATCAATCCAAATCATGAAAATCTGCGTCCTCTCTTAATACGCCCCCTTGGCAAAGAGCACCCGGGGCACAGTCATCAACAGAATGCCCAAATCCATCCCCAAACTCCAATTCTCCGCGTAGTAAATGTCCAGCAGCACCATCTCGTCAAAGGTCAAGTCGCTGCGCCCGCTCACCTGCCACAGACCGGTCATGCCGGGGTTGACCGAGAGCCGCTTGTTGTGCCACTCTTTGTATTGGGCCACCTCTTCCGGCAAATTGGGGCGGGGACCGATAAAACTCATCTCGCCGCGCAAAACGTTGATCAGTTGGGGCAGCTCATCCAAACTAAAACGGCGCAGGAAACGCCCCACCCGTGTGCGCCGTGGATCATCCCGCACTTTAAAAAGAGGGCCGGTGGCCTCATTGAGCGCGGCGATCTCCTCCCGGCGCTCCTCCGCGTCCAACACCATCGAGCGGAATTTGTAGATGGCAAAGTGTTTGCCATTTTTCCCCACCCGGGTTTGGGTGTAGATGATCGGGCCGGGCGAGTCCAGCCGGATGGCAAGCGCGATCAGCAGACCTACGGGCAGGGCAAAGAGCGCCCCAATCCCGACAATTGCAAGGTCCATCACCCGCTTGACGATGAGATTGACCCCAGCAATCGAGACATCCCGGGTGCTTATCAGCGGCACGCCGTTGAGGTCTTCGACGGTCATCTGGTTTTTGGTCAGTTGAAACAGGTCCGGCACAATGTGGGCTTTGACGCCGGCCCGCTCACATTGGTTGAGCAGGCGGGCCACTGTGCGGTGGCTCTGCCAGGGCAGACAGATGATGGCCTCGTCTACGGGATAGGTACAGAGCACCTGCTCAAAGTTGTCCAGCGGGCCGAGTGCCTTGAAGCGCCCAATGTCCGTAAAACTTTTCGTAGGGTTATCGTCCAAGAAACCCATCAGTCGGTAGCCCAGATTGGGGCGGGCCGCGATATTGCGCATAACCATCCGCCCCACATCCCCGGCTCCCACCAGCACCACCCGTTGCACAGCCACGCCCCGGGCCCGCAAGTAGCCCAGCAGCAGCAAAATTACAGCCCGGCTGATCCCCAAGAGCAGAATCACAAAGACGGCCGCATAGAGAAAGATCAGACGACTATAGGAGAGTTCGCCGAAAATCAGGTTGAGAATAATCAGTGTCACCACGCCCAGAGTAGTGGCTGTCGCAATCGTATAGACTTCCTCCAACCAGCCTCGGTCTCGGCGCTGGCGATAGACCCCGGAAAAGGCGAAGGAGACGAAAAGGATGCCGATGAGGATGCCAGCAAAGGGCAGATAGGTAACAAAATCGGTCTGAAAGGCGGGATCGACGGCACGGAACCATTGCAGACGATAGCGTACCCAATAGGAGAGCAAAAAGGCCACGGCCATCAGCAACAGATCGGAAAGACGCAGAAGCAGCGGCCACCAGCCAGGGCCGATCTGCTGGGCGACAATGACCAGCCAATTGTCTGGGTTTGTGGCGGTTGTGTAGGTTCGTTTCAATGGTTTGGCTGTCGTTGTCATTACGCTAAGAGTTGTAACGCAAGCTGTTAGCTTGCGCTCTTCCGCAAGCTAACAGCTTGCGCTACAGGAGAGCCGCCGTATAGACGGCCACTGTCTGCTGGGCCGCCTGTTCCCACGTAAACCGACGGCTGCGTGTCAGCCCGCGTTGGACCAGATCAGCCGCGACCGCAGGCTGGGCAAAGAGTGTGCGCAAAGCATCCACCAACCCGTCTGTGTCTTCGGATGGAAAGATCAGCGCAGCATCCCCGGCCACTTCCAACAGGCTGGCCGCATCGCTGCAAATCACCGGTGTGCCACAGGCCATCGCCTCGGCCACAGGCAGGCCAAAGCCCTCGAAGAGGCTGGGATAGACAAAGGCGGCGGCGGCCCGATACCAGTGGGGAAGCTGTGGGCCAGGGATAAAGCCGGGGAAATGGACCGACCCCTCCAGCCCCCGTTCCTGCACCCGTTGGAAAATTTCGTCGTAATACCAGCCCTTGCCCCCAGCCAACACCAGATCAACTCCCTGGGCCGCCGGGTCGCTTTCCCGCCAGCGGGCAAAGCCATCGATCAAACGAGTCAGATTTTTGCGGGGTTCCAGTGTGCCCAGATAGAGCAGAAAGCACTCCGGCAAGCCAGCAGATAGTCGAAATTTCTCAGTTTCTGCCGCGTCGCCGGGATGAAAATTTTCGGCCACCCCATTATACACAACTTCGATTTTTTGTGCGTCTACCCCAAAACAGCCCACCAGATCATCGGCGGTCTGGCGGCTGACGGCGATTACCCGCCGCGCTTTGGCGACACTGGCCCCACACAATCGGGTCAGGTAAAAGCGTTTGGCCGGGGGCAGCTTCTCCGGCATCCGCACAAAGCTCAGGTCGTGGACTGTGACCACACCGGGAATGCTCGTGGCCAGGGGCAGCACATTCACCAGGCCGTGGATTAGATCCGCGTCCAACTGCTTCAACGCCAGGGGCAAGGCGGTCTGTTCCCAGGCAATGCGGGCCAGCGGGTTTGCCACAAAGCCCTGGCTGCGGCGCAGAGTCACGTTTTCGGCGTGAAAGTACGGATCCGAGACAAAAGCGGTGAAGCGATGGCCGCCCGGCTCTTTGCCCAACGCGGCCAGTAGGTTCTGGCTGTAATTGCTCACCCCCGCGCCCCGGTAGCTCTCTTCCGTATTCAGTAGTTGGGCGTTCAGGGCGATGCGCATAGGGCGATGCGAATTTGGTGGATATTCCGGCAGTGAATTTGTGGCGGAGGCGTGAGGCGTGAAGCGTGAAGGCATCTGGCCTATCTCACGTTTCACGTTTCACGTTTCCGCTGGCAAGCAGCTTGCGGTAGACGGCCACCGTCTCCGCCGCGATGTGGGCCATTGTGAAGCGGGCCAGCACCCGGGCCCGACCAGCTTCGCCCAGCCGTTTGGCTTCGGCCCGGTCGTCCAGCAGCCGTTGCAGATGACCTGTCAGCGCCACCACATCTTCCTCTGGAAAGACCAGCCCGGCGTCGCCGATGACGTGGGGAATCTCCCCGGAATCGCTGCCTACGACGGCCACACCGCAGGCCATCGCTTCGATGAGTACCCGGCCAAACTGCTCTTTCCAGTTGGGTAGAGTGCGGCTGGGCAACACCAGCACATCCAACCCCCGATAAAAATCAGCCATCCGGTCGCTGGGGATGCGCGACACCCATTCTACCTGCGCTGGGATACCCAATTCCTCGGCCATCCCGCGTAGAATTGCTTCTTCAGCCCCCCCCCCAGCTATCGCCAACCGCCACTCGCCCCGCAGAGCGACACAGGCTCGCAGCAGCAGATCCACGCCCTTTTCTGGCAGCAGACCGCCCGCATAACCAATCCGCAAGGCTGCACCCGTTTCCGGCTGTTCTGTCGGCGAAAATAAGGCCGGGTCTACGCCAAATTGGGGCAGAATCGTGATCTGCCCAGTATACCCTTTGCGCCGCAACACTTCGGCCGCGTCCCGGTTGCCGGCAATGGCTTGGGGAGAGGCTGCGTAGACAGCCTGCTCGAACCAGCGGAAAGGGGGCGGGTAGCGGCGTTGGATATTCTGCCAGGCAAAAAAGGTGGTGGCTGCGCCTAAGCGCTGGGCAGCCCGCACACCCAGCCAGGTGGCGGCGTTGTAGGGTTCCTCGTCCAAGTGGACAATATCCGGGCGCAAACGCTGCAATTCCCGAAAAAGGGTAGGGTAGTAATGCAAATGGAAATTGCCGTTGAAGTGCAGGGGGATGGCACGCAATTCATAACCGGCAGTGTAGATACGTTCTGCCACCTGCTCGCCCCGGCGATCCCGCCAGGCAGGCGGCGTAAACACAGTCAGGTCCACGCCCAAACGGGCAATCTCTTCGGCCTTGCGTTGATAAGCGCCGACAACCAGCGCTTTGCTCAGGAGGACGACGCGCATAGGGAGGGGTTTCTGGCTGCATTCATCCGTACATTATAGCCCTGGCAAGTCAATTTACCAAGCGCCGCCACTTTTGGCATAAACCAGCACCCTGCGCGCATTCCTTGCAAGGAATGCGCGCAGGGTGCTGGTTTATGCCAAAAGTGGCGGCGCTTGGTAAATTGACT
>CAMDQF010000105.1 GCA_945905745.1 Litorilinea aerophila | reverse complement strand
GTGCGCGACTCGGAAGGTCACGGCCATCCGGGCGATCCCCACGAAGCCAAACAGTCTCTGCTGACCATCAAAACCGATGAGGGCGTGGAAGGCTACTGTTTTGGGGCCAACCCCGCGGTCATCGAAAGTCTGGTCAAACCCCTGCTCATTGGCAAAGACCCCTTCTATCGGGAATATCTCTGGCAGATGCTGCGGGAGCGCCAGCGGCTGAACCTGGGCAGCCTGTCGGATCGCATTTTGGCAAATGTGGATATGGCCCTGTGGGATTTGGCTGGCCGCGCCGTGGGCCAGCCCGTCCACAAACTATTGGGTGCATTCCGGGACAAAGTGCCCGCCTACGCCAGCACGATGTGCGGCGACGATCTGCCCGGCGGTCTAGCGACGCCGGAGGATTATGCCAACTTCGCCAAATGGTGCGTCTTTGAGCGGGGCTATCCCGCCTTCAAACTCCACACCTGGCAGCCCCCCTACGAGGGCGCGCCCAGTGTCAAGCGGGATTTGGAAGCCTGCGCGGCTGTGCGCGAGGCTGTCGGCCCGGACGTAGACCTGATGCTCGATCCCTTCCACTACTACAGCCGGGAGGAATCCCTGGCGCTGGCGCGAGGGCTGGAAAAGCTCAACTATCTGTGGATGGAAGAACCCATGGCCGAGCACAGTATGTCCTCCTTTGTCTGGCTGGCCGAGCAGGCGGACCTGCTGATCGTCGGCCCGGAGACAGCCGAGGGCAAGCACTACGCCCGGGCCGAGTGGATCAAAGCCGGCGCGGCCGATGTAATCCGCACGGGCGTGGGCGACGTGGGCGGTATCACACCGGCCATGAAGTGCGTGCACCTGTGCGAGTCGTTCAATATGAGCGTAGAGATTCACGGGGGCGGCGTGGGCAACCTGCACGTTCTCTGTGCCATGGGCATCCCTGGCCGCTACTACGAGCGGGGACTGCTGCATCCCTTCATTGACTGGGAAGAGGTGCCGGCCTGGCTCAACAAACGGGACGACCCCATGGACAGCGAAGGCTTTGTCCACGTGTCGCAAGAGCCGGGGCTAGGCCAGGACATCAACTGGGATTACATCAACGACAATTTGGTGAAGTAGGAATGGGGTGCTGAGATGCTGAGATGATGGGGAGACCCGTCATCCCAGCATCTCAGATCAATTCAATCGCCTCGGCCACCCGCATTGTGTTGACCACATTCTGGAAGTTGGAACGGGTAGACGCGGGCAAAGCCGTAGGCGAGACGGCCACCGCATAAGCGGTCACTGGTGCTTCTCCCCTACAGTTGGGATATTACGTCTGGGGTGGATGCCAGCCGGCAGCGATCCAATTGCGCCGAACCGTCACGGCTACCAGATTGTTCATTTGGAGAGCAAATATCGTTGCGCGCCCGATGGGCGTCAGGCCGATTATCAGGTCCCCCCGTTTCATTCCAGGCGAAATGTTCACGCCACTGTTGTTGCCGGGGGTTAAACAGCGACACTCGGTCTCCTGAAAACGGATCGATTCCCTCCACCTGCGCTCCTTTGTACGAGTTGCAGGACCGGCAGGCCAGCCACAGGTTTTCTCTTTCATTGCCGCCGCCTCTGGCGATGGGAATGATATGCTCAATCTCGAGAGGCCAGGGCACGTATTCCTGGCGCGTCAAACAGTAGCCGCAGCGGTTTCCAGCCTGTTCAGCTACGAGTGCCCGCAGTTGAGTGAAGATACCGGAAGCGTTCACGCTTGCATGGGTGGGAGGAGACCGCGCCGCACTGCTTCGGTCAAAGCCGCCGATTGGCGCAGCCAGAGTTGGTGATAGACTTGCATCAGCACGGTAAGTTTTCGTTGGCTCTCCCGGCTGATCGTGCCAGCAGACTGTTGCCGGAGCAATTCATCCATCTGCGCACCCTGGCTGCTTTCCATTTGCACTTTCGCCAAGGCCAGCAACTCCCCATCTTTCAAATCGGCGACGGATGGATGATCCGGAAGGTGGACAGGAAGGGGCATCAGCGCAAGAGAAATTGCATCGGTCAGTGCGCCGGATAACTCCTGTTGGCTGAGAGTCGCCCAGCTACGCGCCTGCTCGTAGAGTTCGTCGGGAAGGTCCAGCGTCACTTGTCTGGTCATCGTCGTTTGTCCTGAAATCGTCTGCAACACTGACGCCAGTGTACACTATTTTTCTCTCCTACGCCACACTCATCCCGCCGTCCACCAGATAGGACGCGCCGGTGCAATAGCTGGCGTCGTCGGTCGCCAGGAAGGTGATCATCGGCGCGATCTCTTCGGGTCGCCCTGGCCGCCCCAGAGGGACTTGCGTTGTGATGCGTTCGGCCCGGCCCGCGGCGTCCGGGTGGATGTCGTGGTTGGGCGTGCGTTCCAGCGCACCAGGGCAGACCGCGTTGCAGCGGATGCCGTGTTTGGCGTAGTGAACCGCCACGTAGCGATTCAGCCCGATCAGCCCGTGTTTACCAGAGAGATAGGCCACGTTGGCCGATTTGCCGCTGTAGGCCGTCACCGAGGCCACAATCACCACCGCGCCACCCCAGCCCTGGGCCACCATCTGGGCCAGCCCATATTTCAGCGTCAGATAGACGCCCCGATAATTCACATCGTGGGTGCGATCCCAGATTTCTTCGGGCAGGGTGTGAATCTCCCGGTCTGCGCTGTGCAGCTGAATCCCCGCATTGGGGACCAGCACATCCAGCCGCCCCCAGCGGGCAACGGTCTGCTGGACGGCGGCTTCCACCGAAGCGGCCACGGCCACATCCGTCTCGATGGCGATGGCGTCGTGACCGGCAGCCACCAGTTCAGCCGCCACCCGCTCCACACCCGGCGCGGGGATACCCGTCACTGCTACTTTTGCCCCTTCACCGGCCATGCGCCAGGCAGTGGCCTCGCCGATCCCACTCCCCGCGCCGGTAATCAGCGCGACTTTTCCCAGCAATTTCATGCGGGTTTCCTTTCGGATGAAGAGTTCAACGCAGAGGCGCAGAGAAATTACTCTACTCTCTGCGCCTTTGCATCTCTGCATCTCTGCGTTAAAAATTACCGCGCAGCCAGCCAGGCCAACGCCTGCTCGATCCGCGCCAACGCGTCGTCGCCACCCCGGAACTCGAAGCAGTAGAGAATCTCTTGCGGCAGGGCGTCCAGCGCGGCGAAGATGTCGCCCAGAGGCAGCACGCCCGCGCCCAGAACAGTCGGGGCGTCTGCGGGGTTGCCGGTCTGGTCTTTGAGATGGCTGTAGACGATGCGGCCGGCCAGGGCTGCGACCGCGGCGGGCACATCTTGGCTGTGCAGGCTGTAGTTGCCCATATCCAGATTTGTCATCAGCGACGGGATGCGGGCCAGAGCGGTCTGGATTTCGGCCAATGTGCCACCGGGGGTGCGGGCGTAATTTTCCAGGGCGATGACCACACCCTTTTGGGCTGCGTAGTCGGCGATGGCCTGCCCCCCGGCCCAGCCTGCGCTGTCATCATCAGCGGGAAGTTGGCCGGGGAAGAAGCGGATGATTGGTGATCCCAGAGTAGCCGCAGCGTCGATGTCCCCGCGCAGGGTGGCGGCGTCTGTGCTGAAAAGGGTGGCGTGGGTGGCATAGGCGATGAGCAAACCCACCGCGTCGGCCTGGCGGCGGGCCTCCACCAGTTCGGGCTGCCAGTTGGGCCACAGCTCCCGGCGCAGTTCCACGCCGTCTACCCCTGTCTGAGCGGCAGTTTCGATTACATCAAAAACCGTCAGCGCGCCGGACTTGAGCGCATCCTCGAATTGCATTACCGAAATCAAAACCGATCGATTGCCTGCCACGAATTGCTCCTTTGGGGATGGAACGGGAATTTTAACGCAGAGACGCAAAGTCGCAGAGGCGCAGAGAAACAGCATCACCCTTTGCGCCTCCGCGTCTCTGCACCTCTGCGTTAAGAAAGCTACACATCCAGAATTGTCTGCGCGGCCTGACTGAGACGTTGCCGGGTCTCTGGCCGCAGATAGGCCGCCTGGTCAAGCTGCTGCTTCTGGTCCCGGCGGCAGAAATAGCTGTGCAGGGCACGCCGGGGCTGCTCTGTGCGGTTGAGGGTGCCACCGTGCCAGGTGTGGGAGTTGAAGATGACGACCGTCCCCGCAGGCGCGGTGAGCAGCACCTGTTCCGGGTGGTGCGCAGAGGGATCGGCCAGCACATCCTGGGGCCGCTTGCCGCTGCGGTTGCTGCCGGGGACGACGCGCGTCGCGCCATTCTGCGCGGTGAACTCGTCCAGCAGCCAGATAGAGTTACAGACATAGTAGTCCCCCGGCTCCACCCCCTTGCCCCAGTCGCAGTGGAGGGCTTGCAGGCCGTGACCGGGCAGCGCGGCCCGGAAGTTGAGAGAGGATAGCTTCAGATTGCCCTTCAGCACATGGCTGATGGCCGCCAGCACCTTTGGATGGGTAAAGCAGACCTCGAAGATCGGGTCTTTGTTGATCAGATCGCTGAGCCGGGTGGTCCCCACCTCCTGATGAACTTCTGTCCCAGCCTTGTCGCCTTCCAGCGCGGCCAACTCATCCACCCGGCGCACCATCGCTGCCCGCACATCATCCGAGAGGATACCGGGCAGGGGCAGGTAGCCCTTTTCATCGAGAAATGCCTTCTCGTCCGAGGAGAGAAGCCCTTCACTCACGCCCAATTCCATCAACGCCTGTTGAATTTCCATCAGATTCCTCACTGCTTTCTGGGTTCACCCAATCGTCCATATGTCCCGCCAATGGCCCCGACAAATATCCAATACCCAATATCTTCTACCCCTGCACCAACGACTGGCCGCCGTCGATCCACAACTCCGTGCCAGTGATATGGCTGGAGGTGTCCGAGGCCAGGAAGAGGATCAGTTGACTGGTCTGCTCGATTGTGCCGGGCTGACGACCGGTAAGGGGAATCGTGCCCTGGGGGAATTCGATAGGCCAGCGAATCTCCTTCACCCCGCGCAGTTCGGTGTTGTCGCCGATCTCTGTTTTGATCCAGCCGGGGCAGATGCAGTTGATGCGCACTTTGTGGGGGGCGAATTCGGGGGCCAGCATCTTCGTCATCGCCAGTTGGCCCGCTTTGGAGGTGGCGTAGACCGATGCACCGGTGTTGCTGAACATCCGGGTCCCGTTCACCGACGAGACGACGACAATCGCGCCGCCCTGCTTCTTCAGGTGGGGGATGGCATATTTGATGGTGAGAAATGTGCCTTTGAGATTGATGTCGATGGTCTTGTCCCACTCCTCCGGGGTGATCTCCTCGATGGCCGACCAGACGCCGTTGATGCCCGCGTTGGCGATGACAATATCCAGCCGCCCCCAGGCGTCAATCGTCTGCTGGATGACCAATTGGGTCTGTTCCACAGACGAGACATCGCCGATCAGCGCGATGGCCTCGCCGCCCTCAGCCCGAATCTGCTCCACCACTTCATTGAGTTGGCTGGCGGTGCGTCCCATGGCTGCAATCTTCGCCCCCTCCTTCGCCATCAGCAGGGCCGCGCCCTTGCCAATCCCCGATCCCGCGCCTGTTACCAACGCTACTTTATCTGTCAGTTGCATCATTTTCTCCTGAGTTTGAGAGATACCGGTTGATTTTTCCGCGTCAACACAAGAAATCATACCCGATCACCGGTCCAAATCCAACCGATAGATCGAATCGCTATCCTGTCGAATCGGCAGCACAGACGAATTGGAGCGACGGGCCGTCGACGGGGGGGAGCAGTGGCATCTACTGCCGGGTAAATTGGACACAGTGAGCGGCTGTATTGTGATGGACGAACGCCCGCCGGTGGGGACGAACTTCTGGTGGGGCGGGCTGCTCCACGAATTTGTGGGGGTGGCGAACGATTACATCGACCGCATTTTGGTGGCTGTGGGGGATGTCGTAGAAGGAGGGGTTATCAGACCCGATTGCGGTAGAGTGACGGGTTGATGGCCTGCTGCATCTTATCAATCTCCAGGGGTCTCTGCAAAAAATCAGCAATCTCTTCAATCGCCGCGCCTGCCTCTGGGCTGAGTAGTCTGCTGTGGTCAACGGTCAGGGATGAGAAGGCGGATTGTTCAGCCATCCATCCCTGCACCTTTTGCAAATGCCGGGTGTATAGCGCAGCTAGTCGGCTCTCGTCCTCGGTGCCAGCAGGCAGATTGCGGTGTATCAGCATACGCCGCTGGGAGGCTATCACCTCTTGCAGAGTGCGCTGCATAAAAATGACCCGGTAGGTATAGTCCAGGGGCAAATGCACGAGCAAAGCCGAAATCACCTTGACTGCACAGCCCTGTGCGCCTTCCAACCAGCTCACATCCCCTTTGTCCAGCGCCTTGACGCTCTCCAGTTCGTAATACCCGTTGGGATTGTCGATATCGGCCCGACGCAGGTTATCCACCACCAGCGGAACCCCACCGGCTTCCAACATTTTCATCATCAGAGAAGTGCCGGAACGGGGTAGACCGGAGACGACAATAATGGCATTCGCACTTGCCGGAATGGTCGAATCTTTGACCTGCCCTGCTCCGTTTATAGTTGTCAACGCACAAATTCCGAATCGTAGATAAAGCCGACCTGGGGCACCTGCGTCGCTCCGGGGCCGCGGAATCCCTGAGCGTAGAAATCTTCGTATGCAAACTCCGTATCAGTCAGATTGTCCAGGGCAATTCCGATCCAGTGCCCTACCTCTAAAGCCGGTGTCACGGTGAATTCAAAGCGTCCATCTGCGCCGATGGTTCCCTCGCCGATAATCTCCCCCATCAGAAAGACATTGGCAATCACAATTGGCACATTGGCCGGACCGCTCCCACTCACCACCGTCGCGCCCGCCTGAAGGGGCCGATCCAAAATAAAGGGAACGATGGGAATGCGGCTGGTTTCTGGCGTCGACGTTACCGGCGCCGGGTAGTCTGCTTGAGCCGCGACGGCTCCACCCGGCGCAGGATAGGACTCTGCACTGACAGGTGTCTCGACTGGTGAACTCGGCGTATTCACTGGGGCTGTAGTTGGGGATGGGACATCCCGACTGGCAGCGGTCGGCGCAACCACTGCTGTTTCTGGTGTTGGCGGCACAGCGGTTGATGTCTCGTCATCGCTGCCACATGCGGAAAGCACCAAAACCGCTAGAAGCAACAGAACGATTACTGACAAGAAATTTTTTCCGTTGTGGCGATTCTTGCTCACGGACTGCCTCTTTTCATTTTCTGTAGCGTACTCTGTATTGACACCAAAAACGGCCACTGCAAATCTTGGAACCGACAGCATTGTAGCAAATCTACAGGTGACAAACAAAACTACGGCCCTCCGTATAAGGAAGTACGGAGGGCCGTAGGAAGTTCACAACGATTGAACCCTAGCTTGACCGGCAAACATGGCTATAGAAGAACTACTTGTTGAATGCCTCGTAGTTGTTCTTGTCCTGCTGTACAGGCGAGTTGCCGAAGGGATAGGTGGACTCATTGGCAATCGCCACAATCGGCTGATCCGATGTAACGGTCACACCAAAGACACCGGCACCGCCGCTAATGTCGCCTGGGATGGGTGTGCCATTGAACTGGGCAGCCTTCTTGAACATTTCCACAATAGTCAGTGCACCACCAGAAGCAATTGTCTGGGGATTGGTGACAAAAGTCCCACCCGACCCAACAAAGGTAATCACAACATTGGTTGCAGTGGCCGGACCCACGTTCTGAATCTGCAAACCGGTTCCCTTGTTGAAGGAATTCTCTTTATAGAGCGGAGCTTTCACAGTAGTGGTCGCAGCAGAAGCAGCAAACGCGGAGTAGGTGGTGGCTTCCTGGCGGCCACCGTTGCCGCCGCCACTCAGGAAGCCGGCAATAAAGGCCTCATTGACGATAGCGACAACATTACCGCCAGTGGCAGTGACGGTCGCCGAAGCGAGACAACCAGTAGGCATCGTGTTGCCAGCCTGCCCTACCAGATGGACAAAGGTATGGGAAGCACCTGCAGCCAGCCCGGTCTTGGTATTTGTAAAGGTCTGACCAGCACAGCTACCACCGCCACCTTTGTACTCCACGCTCACGTCAATGGATCCGGCGGAAACGTTTTGCACCTGAAGGCCCGTGAAACGATTGAAGAACTCGTTTTTGATGATAGGGGCATAGGCTTTCGCATTGCCATCGGCAGGTGCAAAAGCGCGGGTGGACTGGAGGAGCACCGCGGGCTGTTCGCTGCCATGCTCCGAAACCACACCAGCCAGAGGCTGAGAGGAGGTCACGGTCAAAGAACCGACGCTGACACCATTGCCTTCGGGTACACCGGCAGCGGCGGGGTTGATGATGACCATACGACCCGGCTCAATCAAAGGTGTGGTGAACGAGAAATCGCCAGCAGCCACCTTGAATACAGCCGTTGCTGTCGCAGCGGTCGAACCTGCATTCTGAATCGAGAAGGTTGTGGTCTTGCCAAAGTGATTGCGCTTGACCAATGGGAAGCGCAGCTCTGTGGCCGGAGCATTGACGCCCTGGTATTGAGCCGCAGCCAGACCGCCAGCGATACCATTCCCAGCCGCCTGCCGGTTTGTCACATTGACAATGGCATTCAGGGGCTGATCAGAAGAAACAACAGCCGAACCCTGGAAGCCGCTGGACAGATTCAAGTCCTGGGGCAGCAGTGTAGCGGATGCATCTTTGGCAATTGTGACAGACTTGCCGATGGGGGTAACACCAGCCGTGGACTGGTAGCTGTTGATGGTAACATTGGCCTGGGCGGACCCAACATTCTGCAACTGAATACCTGTCCACCAACCGGAACCGGGCAGATCATCAGTAGAAGTGGGCGCATCCTGGGCAACTGCAATGCTGGCAAACAGCAGGCTCGCAATCACACTCAGTACTACATAAACCGATTTGCGTCTCAGGCTTTGAAACATACAAACTCTCCTTTTACACGACAGTGGCTAAATGAAACTCAAAAATACAGTTAGGGAATCGAAAATCATCTTGACGACACCCGTTCTGGGGGCAAATATAGCAATTTATCATCAGAAGGGCAATACTCCATACGGGGTATTGTTTGGATTATCCGGGAAAAAAGGAGCAAAAATGGCTCTTCAAAGGCATCTGGTCACCACCCAGGCGGGAAGCGAAAGTCCCTGGCACTTCACCTACAACAACGGATTGATAGCTGCGCACCGACTCGCTGGACATGAAAGTGCCGGAGATATTAGCCACAGTTTGGGCAGTTACCTCGACACATAAGGTAGCACAGTCTTCCAAAGGCTAAAGTTGTGCATCACCGCCTCTCGCAGCGTTTGAGCCATAGCCGATTCAGACGTCAGCAGATTGGTGGTTTCATAAAGAGATGCACTGTTCAGTTGATACAACTCATCCTCTTCAGGACGACCCACGTGATGAATATACTTCCAGTCATCCCGATAGACCGCACGCAGATCTGTGCGGGCCGCATTCCAATAGATCCAGTGGTTGGGATCGTTCATCCCGTCCACCTCACAGAAGACATCCCGTTGGGCTGTTTGGCTGCCCTCGATCAGCGGGCGCAGGGAAAGGGCAGACAGACCTGCGGGGAGCGTCACCCCCGCATATTCGAGCAGGGTTGGCATCACATCCATACTGGAGACAGGAACGCTGATGCTGGCATTTGCGCCGATCACCCCTGTGTAGCGCATAAGCAGAGGCACGCGCATGGCTTCCTCATAGAGACTGCCCGCGTGTGCCCACTTGTCGTGCTCGCCAAAGCACTCGCCGTGATCCGCGGTGACAGCCAGGAGTGTATTGTCCAACAGTCCTCGGTTTTGCAGCGCAGTCAGCAACTCCCCAAATTTGGCGTCCCAATAGGCGATCTCGCCGTCGTAAAGCGCGACGATATGCTCAATATCCCGCGCCGTGGGTGTCACAGTGCCACCCACGATAGACTGTCCATCCTCAATTACATCGGGGGTCACTGTACCTGTGTATGTGTTGTCGTAAAGAGTGTCGTAGGGCGCGGGCGGGTTATACCAACTGTGGGGGTCGAAATAGTAGATATAGAGAAAGAGAGGTTTGTTGGGGTCCCGGTTGGCATCCAGCCAGGCCAAAGTCCGGTCATTGACCTCTTGGGCCATATTCTGGGCCGAATTGGGATAGCCGTAAGTCATCGAATCGTCGTAGTGGTCATAGCCTCGGTCGAATCCATAGCCCTTGCGGATCAACACCGCCGAGGCAAAACCTGCGGTCTGATAGCCTGCCCCGTGCAGCAGTTCGGCCAGGGTGGGCGCGGCAGCGGGCAGCCCCGGTATATTCCAGGAAGCAGCCAGACGGGTGGGACTTTGCCCGGTGACGATTGACGCGTTGGCTGCGTAGGTCCAGGGCGAAGTGGTAGAGGCCCGCAGGAAGCGGGTGCTCTGGGCGGCCAGCCCGTCCAGATTGGGTGTCGTGTTACGGGCGTAGCCATAGGACGAAATGTGATCCGAGCGCAGGGCATCCACTGTGACCAGGACGATATTGGGCGCAGCAGCCTGGGGACGGTTGTTGCTACGTTCCTGCCTGCTCAGGAGACCAGGCTCTTTCTGGCCCCAATAGACAGTGCCCGCGGCCAGGGCAGCCATACCGAGAAATTGACGACGTGTGCTGGAAGTCATAGATTTTTCTCCCCCCAATTATGGGCAAAATGTTATCCCGATGAAAAAATCATACACGATCATTCGGCCAAATCCAACCGATAGATCGAGACGCCATCCTGCCGGTAGAGCAGATGGGCAAAAATCCGGCCATCGATCTGCTCCGGTCGCAGAGAACCACCCAAGGCGCCCAGATAAAGATGGGTGACACCCGCAGCGGCCAGTTGGGCGCGCAGGGACGGGTCGTCCAGATTGGGGGCGCTGGCAAGCTGGCGAAAGAGTGGGTTCATCGACTGCACAGTGGTCAGGGGCAGGGTACTGGCGTATAGGGACGGTGGCAACAGGGAGGCCCGATCCGTCAGGACGGGAATCCAATAGCCCCCGTCCCGACCCGCATAGACGCCCTTGATCCACTCCCACGTATTCACCACAAAACGGGCATCGATCGGCGTATTCTCCGGAATCCAGAGCAGCGCAGCCCGGTCGGCCTGGGTCGCCAGCACAGTGGACGGGTTGACGACGGCAGTCATACCCCTGGCCCCCCACAGGGCGATGAGCAGAACAGCCAGGCTGATAAGAGGCCGGGCCAGGCGGGGCGGTGCCAACAGCCCCAGCGCCCAGGCCAGCAGCCCCCCCACAGCCAGGCCCAGAGGCACAAAGAGGGTGATAATCCCCGCGTTGATGGGAAGGAAACGGACAAAGGGGAGGCCCAGCCGGTTGGACTGGGTGACAAGAATCGTCGCCGCTACCCAGAGCAAAAGCATAGCCCAGGCCAACCAGAGCCGTCGAGTAATCTGGCGCAGGCGGGGTCGTTGCCAGGCCCAAAGGCCCAGACCCAACAACAGTAACAGCCAGCCACCAGAAACCATTTGGTTGAGGAGCGTCGCCTCGGGCCAGCTCGCCAGCCCGCTGATCCCCCCGGTAGCCAGAGCCAACAGCAGGGGATTGCGAGGTGCCCAGACCAGTGCCCAGTTGGGCAGATTGTAACTGGCCCATACCGGGCCGACCTCCACATTCAGCGCCAGCATCTGCCGTGCCCAGGCAGAGCGCGCCAGCCAGAGCCACCAGGGCAGGGTCAAGAGTAGCGCGCCCACCTCCGCTGCCGTCCACCAGAGGACGACCCGCCAGCGCCCCATCGCCAAAAGAGCCAGCGCCAGCAATCCCAGCAGCAGTCCAGCCAGAAAGGCCACCCGGACGTGGGTCAGCCCCAGTCCAGCCAGAAGTAACAGCCCGGCAAGAAAAAGCCCCCAGTGCCCGCGCAGCCGCAACTGCTCTGGCAGTTGCCTCTGGCAGTGGAGTTGCAATTGCCAGAGAATCAGCAGGGCCGGCACCAGCAGCAGAACCCCGACCAGATGGGTGTAGCGCCCCCAAGAAAGGTAATAGGCGGGAAACCAGGAGACGAGACCGACGATGGCCCCGGCGAGCAGACCAGCCCGGCGGCTGGCAAAGAGCACCCGGCCCGCCGCGTAGAAGAACAGCACCGTCAGCCCGTTGAGCAGTTGGCCCAGTTGCAGCAGCAGATCGGCCAGGGCGAAGCTATCGCTGATCCCCAGCAGCCAGGCCAGCCAGGCAGCCAGAGCATGAAAACCCCAGTGATAGTTGAAGAGGCCGTCGGGGATGAAGGGGGCAAAGGAGGTGGGGAGGCTGCCCTGGGCCAGGAAGAGTCGCACGATTGCCAGGTGATGGACCGAATCGACCCAGGGGGGCAGGGCCAGATCGCGTATGTGCAGTAGGCGCGTGGCGATAGTCAACCCCGCCACACTAGCAAAGAGAGCCAGCCAGAGCGCCTGACGCTTGCCCTGTGCCCAGCGTCGACGCCAACGGCCCGGCGCATAGAAAAGCAGCCCCATCCCCGCCAGCACGAGCACGCCCGCAAAGGGTTGGGCCAGGGTGGGCGACCAATACCAGCCCAACTGGGAGCTCCACAAAAAAAGGAGGGGCCAGAAGGCCAGCCCCAACCCAATTTGCAGGGTGGCCCGCACCAGCCAGTCGGGATGGGAAGGCAGACGCAGCAGGCGGTGAAGGAGAACACCCGGAAACCAGAGCAGCGCTATACTACCGATCCATACCATCTGATTCGCTCAGGCTATTTCACGAAAACGAGTATCCAAAAGTCGCGGGCACTGCACGCACAACAACGGGTGATTGTGGCGTACCGACTCGCTGAAGAAAAAAAGTGCTGGGGACTTTGTCCGGGCAGTTCATCCTCAAAACAGCCTGCCTACCACCGAAGCTGCTATTGGTCAGGCGATTGCTTCTGGGCAAGGGCTACATGAGAGGGGAAGATGATGACAAGCAATTGCTGCAACCACTTGAATCTCTCCAGTCGGGTGAAAAGCCTGTCCCACTTTTCGGACATATTGTAAGCACTGACCCGCGGTGTCACAACCCGATGGTGATTTCCAAATGGTTTTCGCAGGGCTTTTTGAAGATCAAAATAGGAGAGCAGCCGCGTATGAACTGCATCATAGCTCATACCGATACGCCACCGGACATAGGAATTCGCCCATCCACGGGGGAGGAAGCCGACGCCCCGTAGCTGGACATGGGGTTCGGGAAAGAACGCATCAAACCGATTACGCGAATCCGCCGCGAAACCACCCCGATGCTTGAGTACCCGATGGACTTCAAGCATCACATCCTCAATATCAAAGACGTGTTCCAGAACGTTCTGGGCGGTTACATAGGTAAAGCTATTCTCTGGAAAAGGGAGGTGTTGGCCATAGGCTTGAATCAGTCGAACATTTCGTATCTGATTGTCCTCACAGAATTTGCGGGCAAGAATTAGCGAAGGCAAGCTGGGATCGATCCCCACGACATTGGCGTAGTCGCGGGACAAAGTAACCAGCGAGGCCCCTGTCCCACTGCCCAGCTCAAGCGCCGACGCGGAATCGGGCAGGTCAAAATACTCTTTCAGTCTGGCGGAGAACATCTGCGCAAATTGCTGGCCCCGAGACAATTGATTTGTGCGTTGGAGGCGGTAATGTGAAATCAGATGATCAGGGACGGTAGAGGTATCAATGCTGGAAAAGTAGATATCGACAAGCTCAGAAAAGCTGGACGCTGGAAATGCAGCGATCAAGCGCTCCGCAATGATCAGTTCGGGGTCATTCTCCCGGTCGCCGACGGGATAGCGCAGATCAGGAATCGCAAAGAGAATGGAGTATCGCAAGCCACACCCCAAGCAGTGACCGGCGGTTGAATCTATTTCGGCAAGTTCGCCCTTGCACTTCGGACAAACCACGCGAACTTCATCATTCATTGGGTACCTCTGGGTCCAAACACCGGGTCAATTGGGTTACTATACTGTAGTTACTTTGGATTATCAACTTCGAGGAGAGTTCACGCCAGCCAATCGGGATGGGGAGGCAGACGCAGCAGACGGTGCAGGAGGATGCCGGGAAACCAGAATAGGGCAATGCCGCCAAACCAGATCATCGGCTCACTTTGGATTGTCCATCTCCAATGTGATCCGCACACCATCCCCGAACAAGAAGAGTTGATTCCCCTGCATCTCATATTCGGTGGTAGCCATCAGAGCTCGATGTATACCGCTGGACTGACTATATTGAATCTCGCTACAACTCACGGCCGTACTAATGTTAGGCATAAGTCGGTAGCGACGCTCGGTTTCGCTAACAATCGTAAAGCTAGTAGCATTACAATCCGTTGTCCTATAGCCAAGATGGCCGTCACCCCAAAAGGTAAAATAGACAGGCGCAAGCGCATCAAACTCCACATTCTCCCCGTGGAATTGAATCTCGACAAGTCGCCAGCGATTCTCGGCCATAACACGGTTGCTGCCCGGTATCAGCGGACTCACCGGGGGTGTGCTGGTTGCTTGGGTGGACGGCACGGCAGGCTGTACACACGCCGCTGCCAAGAGAAAGGCCAACAGGAGAAACCAGAGCAGCAGAAAGCCCTGACCAGAAAACCAGCTATCGTTGGATTCTCGGTTGGATAGAATCATCTTTCGCCAGCCGCCGATATCCTTGGCAAATATAACTTTTCCAGGTCGCTTGCGGGCGCAGCAGGAGCTGATTCGATGTAATCGATCATATCCAGATACTCTTGGATTTCTTCCTTTGTTTCTACCTGGCTACGCAATTCTTCTGGCTGGAGTGTGTAAAGATTCACCCTGGAAAGCGGGATGTTTGAACCCGATCCAAAGGGGATGTCGGTTGTTCGAGCGGCCTGTGCGACCTGTCTTGCGATAGCATTCAGCTCGTCCACTGAAAAGGGTGATTGTTGCACGAGGACCAAATCCGCCCATTCAATCCCTTCGAGATAGGGCTGGATGATCTCAGCCCCATTGGCTGCTGTAAAGGCAAAAACCAGCCGGAATTCTGGCTGATGTTGTATCCACGTGCCAGCATTCATGGCAGGTTCGTTTTCTGTCACGCGTATCTGCAAATCGTCCATTTCGCCTTGCAGTGCCAAACGCCTCTTTGCCTCCTCATAGGAGATACCAAACGCTTCGGCATACATTTGGATATAGGGTTCGATCTCCTCTTCAACTTCTGGTGTGGGCAGGGGCGATTCCTCCCGATCATTTCGGGCAAATGCCGGTTCTGCCCGGCTTGCAAAAGGATAGACCCCGCTCAACAAAGAAAGAGTCACCAATACCACACAAAGTACAGCAATTTGCCAGACTTGCAGCGTACGCATAACAATCTCCTTTGCAATGGGCCGTCAAAGCGCCTGTCGGTGGCGAAGAGGGTGAGTGATGTGAGGAACAGTCTGCGGCGTGTTGGGGTTGTAAGGAAACATAGATACAAAACTATGATGAACGGGAAGTGCCGGGGACTTTGAAGCAGTGCTTTACAGTTACTTAGGACCATCAATCTCCAAGCTAATCCGCACACCATCCCCAAACAAGAACAATTGATTCTCCTGCATCTCATATTCGGTGGTTGCCATCAGATCTCCATGTATTTACGCCGGGCTGTACTAGCAATTACGGTTCATTATGACCTTGATGGAAGACTATAACATTTCCAAAGCGACTGTCTACCGCTATCTCAGTGATCCTGATCCATGGTGATTGCCTGTGGAATATACCTTTTTCGGGGGATATGCACCCCCAGATCGGCTTGGGTGCCCTGTTCCGACTGGGAGAAATGAACCACCAGACTAAGGATTGGGTGTGGACAACGGACTGGGAGTCATCGGTGAGCCACCAACCGGAAATTCAACACACACTAGGGAGGGATCTAGGGAAACTTCAACAGACTTCTCTCCCAAGCTTAGCTGATAGTCACCAGGCAGCAACTCAACCGCGTCAAATTCAATCCTACCGGCACCACCCCCATCGGCTGTACAGGCCCCACCAGGGATACTCGTATCCTCCAGGACAAACAATGAGTGAACTTGAATTGAGAAGTGATCTTGATCGATTTCAAGCCTCCCTTCCCGTTGCAGAACCGCTGTACAGGAAGTTGAAAACAAACCAGGGGGGCTAGTCTCTATGAAGAGCGACATTTTGTGGTCATCAGCATGTTCAAGGGTCTCAGCGGTATAAACCACATTGGGAAAGCCAACTTGGCTACAGTGCTGGGGATTAGTCTCTAAATAGCATGTCGGAAAATACCGGAAACAGACGCTCCCTTCGTTTTCAAAAACAATAGGCTCGACCGAACCTTGCTCAACTAATCCGGAAAGTGGTTGGCCTGAAGGTATCGGAGCATAGACACAGCTTGTAAGGCAGAATAGCGGCACAAGAATCTTCCATATTCGTTTCATCTTTCTCTTCTTTTCTGCAAGCATTGCCCTTCTACCCCTTGGTCACGTTTGTAGTGACGGTCAGTATCCCGGATTTCCCGTACATTGCCAGGGCCAGATGTGTATCAGAATGTGTACCAGATGTGTACCATTGGGTGTAACAACCCTTCGCAGGCCCCCAAAAAGGGGTGCGTCCCATTGCGGACACCCCCCTTTCGGCCAACCTTCCGTTGTTTTATTCTACATAGCCCAAATTGCGTAGCTGCTGCATCATCGTTTCTTCGTCCTCGTCGCTCCACTCCGGCGCGGGATTGGCGGTTGCGTCGTTGCCGGTTGTAGATGGCACAGTGGCGACACGCGCATCTCCCATCGCTCCGGCGGTGAGCCACTGCGCCAGCAGCGCGCCATCCATCGAAGACTGCACGGCCAGCCCGTGCAGATGCAGCACCGTCGGCGCTACGTCGATCAGATTGGCCGGGGTCGCTATGCGCCCCAGCGCGGCAAAGGAATGACCTGCCGCCAAAATCACGCCCATCTCCCGGTGGCTGCCGGTCTCGTGGGTGTGGGATGTAGCGAACAACCCATCTGGCGAATCAGCGAACTCGTAGCCCTGGCGGGTGATGTAGGCCAAGTCGCGCATAATGACGGTAATATCCGCTGCCCAGTCGAGGTAGGGGCCGTGAAACAACTCCTCTTTGCGATAGAGGGCAGAGACGACGGGCTGTCCGTCCGCGGGGTCGCGCAGAGTACGCAGCGCCGCGCTGATCTCGTTGCAGAGGCTGGCGTACTGCTCTGGGGGGACAATGCCCTGCGCTTCGCGCCCGGCCAGGTTCAGGTAAATCTGGCCGTGATAGCCAAAGCTGTAGGCGCGGGTTTTGGACCAATCCACAATCTCGCTCAACTCCTGGCGCTGGCTTTCGGCCAGCAGATCGATTCTGTCGCCCAGCAGCTCTTTGATCCAATGCTCCACCCGGCCCAGACCGCTGCACCGCAGCAGCCTCGAGATGCCCTGGCGGGTGATGCCCAGCCGGGCCAGAAGCTGTTTGGGCGCAGAAGCCGATGACGGCCCCTCTTTCAGATACAGGAAGCCAGCCTGACGCAGCCATTCATTGAGGGATACATCTTTATATAAGGGGCCAGAGCCGTGATCCGAGACGACAATCAGATCGGTTTCGTCGTCCACCGCGGCCATGAATCTGCCCAGCCAGCCGTCAATGCGCCGGTAGTAGTCGCGCAGCGCGTTGCCGTAGGCCGCGGCCAGTGCGGGTGTGTGCGCTGGATGGGTGGGGTCGCTGGCCGCCCAGAAGAAGTGGCCCATCTCGTCGGGGTCGCGGATGACGTGCATAAAGAAGTCCCACTTTTCGCTGCCCAGGAGTTCCAGCGCCGCCTCTGCCTGGATGTCTGTGATGGCATTCACTTCGTCCAGAAAAGCCTGCTCGTTGCCCGGCGCAAAGTGTGTGCGTTTGTTGACCCGGTAGCCCTGCTGACGCAGCTTCTCCTCCAACGCCGCGGGGAAGGTGAAGGGGCGGTAGTCCGGCGTGCCCAACCCGCTGATCAGCACGCCGTTGACCGCCTGCACCGGGTAGGTCATAGGCACATTGACCACCCCCACCCGCTGCCCGGCCTGGCTGAGCAGTTGCCAGAGGGTCGGCACCGGCAACTGCGCACCGGCGCGCACCGTGCGTCGGCGATAGGTGGCGAGGTCGCGCTGGACAAAATCGTAGATGCCGTGCTTGCCCGGATTCATCCCCGTCATAAACGAGACCCAGGCCGCGGAGGAGAGGACGGGCATGACCGAGCGCAGTTCGCCGTAGCTTCCCCGGGCCATCAGCCCGGCCAGATGGGGCAGGTCTCCCGTGGCGGCCCACCTTTCGATCAGGTCGAGAGGCGCGCCGTCCAATCCGATGATAAGTGTGCGTGTCATTGGTTTTCCCCAATCTTAATTGCAATCCAAAACAGTTCGACAATGTCACATTTTCTTCGCCCTACGGAAGTGGAAAGCGCCGGTTGAGTAGGCTGGGGCAGTTTCCAGCCATATCGAAACCCAGCGGATGAGAAAAGACACCTTCCTACCCGTTCGCTGGGTTTCGATACGCCTCGAAGACTCGGCTACTCAACCAGCGCTCACTAGCCTCGGCCGCCACCTGCGAAGATTGGCCCTGGATGCCCAAGTTTTTGTAATGTGACATTATCGAAATAAGGACACAGATTGCACGGATTGATAAGGATTTACACGGATTCAATCTGCGAAATCTGCGTCCTCTGCGAAATCTGCGTTCCCATTTTCGTCGGTATGCGTAGACCAACCCCGTCCTACGCTCTCCGCATTTTCGTCAGACCGCTGAGCCACCACCAGACCGCGGCGTAGAGTAGAAGCGCCAGGGCCGCGCAGAGCCACCAGAGCCACTCTGTTGTGAGGAGGAGAAAGGCGGCCATCACCAGCCCGGCCCCCAACGGCGTCACACCCAGCCGCCAGCCGGGCAGACGCACGAAGCGGCGAACGCTGAAACCGGCCAGCAGCAGGAATGTGAGGGTGGAGATGCTGCGCGCCACCGCGGCCCCGGTTGCACCCCAGAGCCGACCGAGCCAGAGATTGGCCAGCACATTGACCAGCGCACTGACGGTGATAAAGAGTGCGGCCTTCCCCTGCTGATTGGTCGCCAGCAAAAAGCGGGAGTGGGGCACATTCAGGCTGATCAAAACCACCGAGGCCATTAGAATTTGGGTCGGCAGCACCGCCGCCGCCATCTTCGACCCCACGGCCAGGGCAATCAGCGGCTGGGCGAAAAAGATGCCAAGCAGCGCGCTGGGAATGGCAATCGAGCCGATGCCCGCCAACGACCATGCGTAGATACGCTGCAAATTGTGGCCGTTGGACGGGAACGGCGAGAGTTCGCTCGGGCCATTCAGGGCCGCCAGCCGGCTCATCGCCGGATAGATGGCCGTGCGCAGGGCCTGGGCCGGGAGGGTGGCCAGGGAAAAAAGTGTGGTGGCAAGGCTGTAGTAGCCGACTTCGGCCGCGCTGCGCACGAACGACAGCAAAATAATGTCCAACTGGTATTCCAGAATGACCACAACGCCCATCGAGAGAAACGACCAATCCTCTTGGAGCCGCACAATCGCGAACCAGCCCCGGCGCGGCAAAACCGGCTGTGTTTGGGCAGCGTAAAAATGCCTTACAAACAAAAAGAGGGCGAAAAGGGCAGTCAGAACGGAGGCCACCAACCAGGCCCCGGCGATTGCCAGCAATTCTGTTCCGCGCCAGAGGGCCAGGCCAGTCAGGAGCAGACGCAGAAACGTTTGCAGGGAGATGATGACGAGGGCCACCGCAAAGCGTTCGTGGCCGGCATAGGCCGCCAAAATCCCGAAAATCCCGTTGTCGGTGATGCTGCTCACCAGCAGGAGCAGGACAAACCAGCTTTGGGCTGGCGTATACCAGCCGCCCCAGAAGATGACGCCCGCCACGGCCAGCCAGAGCGCGGCTGTGACCAGCACTTTCAAGCGCAGATAGGCCGAGACCGTCTGCCAGGTAACGGCGCGAGTGGTGGCTTCGTCCTTCTCCCCGGCCCCACTGCGGGCGATCTCCCGGATGATTTTGTCGTCGATTCCCACCCACCAGCCAGTCAGCAGAATGTGGAAGGTCACAGCCAGGGAAAAGAGGCCCACGGCTGCGGCACCCTGCGTCCAGGCCAGGGCGATGAGGGTGGCGACGCTGGCAAAGCGGGTCAGCCCCAGTTGGGCAAAGGCATAGAGTGTGTTGGCTGCGACGCCCATCAGTGGCTCGCCGTGCCTGCGTCGTCCGGCTTGCGGGCCAGACAGAAGTGGCCCAGAGTGGCCTCCTGCACCTGATCGATGGGGTCGAGATAAAAGAGGAGCAGGGGGAGAATCACCTCAAAGAGGGCGACGGCTGCGGTCTTCAGTGCCAGTCGGAGGGGCGCGGGCAGATATCTGGCGGCTCTGTTACGGCTGAATGTCCAGTAGGGCAGCAGTTGTAGCTGGAAGGAGAGATACCAGAAATAGCCGCCGAGCGGCTGCATCTGCTCCACCGCCAGCCCGTTTTTCTGCAGCAGATGGCGAATGCCGTAGGCGGTGTAGCGGTAGAAATCGTGGGGAATCTGATGGGCGTGCCAGCTTTGCGGGGCCACCAGAATCAGCAGCCCGCCGGGCCGCAGCACGCGCGCAATTTCGGCCAGCACCGCGCTGGGTTCGGGCAGATGTTCCATCACTTGGGTAAAGACGACGACATCGAAAGTATTGTCGGCAAAACAGAGGCGCTCCAGGGAGTTGATGGCGTCCAGCCCGCTGTAGTTCCACGCGCTGTCCCCCACAGCCAAATCCACGCCCACATAGTTTGTGTGGGCGAAGAGCGCGCTGAATCGCCCCTCACCGGCCCCCGCGTCCAGCACGCGAGTGGTGGCGGGCAACTGTCGGGCGGTCTGTGCCAGCAGCCGGGTCATCAGAAATGTATTGACTTCGATGCGCTCACGCACCCAAACGGACAGATGGCGTCGCCAGGATTCTG
>CAMDQF010000104.1 GCA_945905745.1 Litorilinea aerophila | reverse complement strand
CCTTCCGAGTCGCGCACGGTGTTGGAGATATAACGAAAAGTGGTGGTGGTGACATCGACAATTTTCACGGGGGGGTTCTCCTTTGGTAGTGGTTTATAAGCAGGGATGCAGATTTTCATGATTTCTCTTGCACCCACGCTCTGCGTGGGCGCTCTTTCGGACGCTCCGCGTCCACCGCGGGCGCAGCGAGCAGCGCCCCTACGCTATTCCCAAATGGATTGATACGGCAGTACCCGACGCAGAGCGTCGCCGGGACGTTCCCACGCGGGAGCGATGGGAACGAGTGCTACGGGCCTGTGATCCAGAACCGGTAGAGGTCGTCAATCTCCGCGTCCGTGTGGCGGCGGAAGGCGGCCAGCAGGTCGTCAGGATAGGCGATGCCGTAGCGGTGGGTCTGGGCGTAGTCGAGAAGGGCGGCAAAGAAGGCTTCGTCGCCCATACGCTCCCGTACCGCGTGGAAGAAGAGCGGCCCTTTGCTGTAGACGATATTGATGTAATTCGAGGCGTCAAAACTTGTCACCGGCCCCGCCACTGGGCGGTCAATGCCCAGGTTTTTGGCCGCGTTGTAGTTGTAGAGGAAGATGTTGTTCATCACCCCGTCTACCATCTCCTGCCACGCCACCTCTTCAAAGTAGAGATAGACTGCGTAATTCGCCAACGATTCATCCAACCAGGCTTCGTCGGGCTGATCGTTGCCCACCAGATCGTACCACCAGAGATGGGCCACTTCGTGGGGGGTGGCGACGGCAAAGGCTCCGCCCCCTTCTCCATAGAAGCTCTGGGCCAGATTCAACACGCCCGGATACTCCATCCCAAAGCCGGTGGTGGGCATGGCGGTCACATCCAGTTCGTTGTGCGGATATTCGCCAAAGAGCCGGTTGAAGACGGGCAAGGAGCCTCTTACATAAAAGAGGGCCGTCTGGCTGCCGGTCTCGCCGCCGGGCTGATACCAGCTACGCACAGTCGTCCCCTCGATCTCCTCGCTGATGAATGTGTAGGTGTCGCTGGCCGCGGCGTAGAAGGCCCGCACCGGCCCGGCTACAATCCGCCAGGTGTCGCTTCCATTGCCATTGGGTATGCGCTCGGTAACCGTTCCCGATGTGACTGCTTCTTGCGCGCTGGGCAAAATCAGTTCGGCCTGATAGAAGGCTGTATCAGTAAAAGTGGAATCCCCAAAGGTGGCCGTGATCTCCAGATTCCAGCCCTCGTCGTCGTAGACTGGAATCGTCGGGTAGAAGCCCGCCAGATCGTAGACATTGCCCTGGAAACCGTAGAGACCGGAGCCAGCCGTCCCCGCCACAACGCTGGTAGGCAGGGTGGCTGTGAACCAGAGGGTAATATCCGCCACCGCGCCGGGGGCCAGGGGCGCGGCCAGTTGTACACGCAGGGCCGAGCCGTCATGCTCCAGCGCCGTCGCCGCCCAACGATTGTCCACAATCACCTGCCCCACAGTGGATGTGCCGTTGTAGGCGGGCAGGTTGGGATAGAGCCGAAAGTAGACTGCATCCAGCGCGACCGATTCCTGATTCGTGTAGCGAACGCGTTGGACGCCCTGCACAGACGGCACTGGGCCAGGGATTAGCTCGGCCTGGATGAAATAGTGGGGCGCATTGGGCACGACATTCACATCGCCGGCAAAGGTGGGTTTCAGATTGGCCGTGAAAATAGAGCGGTCGGCCAAATCCACTTCCGGTGTGGGGACGGGGGGCTGGATGGGTGTTGGCGTGGGTGAGGGTGTAACAGTGGGCGGCGGTGCAGGTGTCGATGTGGCCGGAGGGGCGGCTGCGATGACGGTTATCTGCGGTTCGCCAGCAAGTCCAGACTGATTCTCCGTCTCCCCTCCTCCACAGCCGCTCACGACAAAGAGCGCGAACAGGCCCAGCAAAATCAGTGGGAGAAGTCGGACTTTTGCCAAAGAGTCCGACTTTTGGTTATCTCGCTGGCTCATCGCTGCCTGCCTGTAAAGGGACGCATTCGACGCAGTTCGGCAAATCGTCGCTTTTCTTCCTCGCTCAAGGGCACGGGCAATTCCACAGCAATCTCGACCAGCAGATCGCCCCGTCCTTCCGGGTTGTGGGTGGTGGGCAGCCCTTGACCGCGCAGCCGAAAGACGCGCCCATTCTGGGTGTTGGCTGGAATGATCAGCGCCAGATTACCCTCCAATGTGGGCACGTGGACTTCGCCCCCCAGCAGGGCTGTGTAGAGGTCCACGGCCAGGGCGATGCGCAGGTTGGCCTCGTCCGGGGTGAAAGTCGGGTGGGGTTTGATGTTCACCACCAGCAGCAGGCTCCCCGCCGCACTGGAAACCCGCACTTTCGAGCCGTTCTGGACGCCTTTGGGAATGGTCACGTCGAAACGGGAGCCGCCCTGTTGTACGGTACGGGTTGCACCCCAGAAGGCCTCTTCCAGAGAGATTTCCATAGGAATCGTCTGTTCTGGGCTGGCGTGGCCGGGTCCGGTTTCGTAGACCCGCACCCGGGGTTCTTTGCGGTTGGTGGGTTTTTCATTAAAAAGCTGCTGAAAGAAATCCGAAAAAGAGTTTTCCGCGCCGGGTGAATCGGCTGGCATCTCTTCCTGGTCAGCAGTCGTACGATAGCGACGGCGGCTTCCTCGCTCTTCCTCTCTGCCTTGCTCGTCAAAATAGGAGGACCAGTCAAAGCCGGCTGCCCCCCGGCTATTCTGCCATTGGCTGCCCAGCCGGTCATAGAGTTGGCGTTTCTCCTCGTCGCCCAACACATCATAGGCTTCGGTTACTTCTTTGAAACGCCGTTCCGCCTCGCCATTGCCGGGGTTCACATCTGGGTGTAGCTGGCGGGCCAGCCCCCGGAAGGCGCGCTTTATCGCTCCGCTGTCCGCGTTGCGGGGCACGCCCAGAATCGCGTAATAGTCCTTGTATTCCATCCGACGGATTCCTTCGAGAGAGAGAATGCGTAGGACTATTGTACACGCTTTTTTGAAAAAGGGGTATTGGGAAATTGGGGATCGGGGATTGGGGACTGAGGACTGGGGACTGGGGATCGGAGACAATCCCAGTCCCCAATCCCCAGTCTCCAGTCTCTATAAATTACACCTGGCGGAATTGGCCTTCCACCACATCTTCGTCGTCGGCTGCGTCGCTTTTCCCATTGGCCTGAGCAGCACCCCCGGCCGCCTCGGACTCGGCCTGCTGCTGGTAGATCTGCTGGGCCAGTGCGCCGCTTGCCTGCTGCAACTGCTCGCTGAGCTTCTTCACCCGATCGGTGTCTTCGCTCTGCATTGCCTGGCGCAAGTCGGAGATGGTCTGCTCGATCTGCTCCCGGTCGCCGGGTTTCACCTTATCGCCCAAATCTTTCATGGACTTTTCGGCGGCATAGATCAGACTGTCCGCCGCGTTGCGGGCTTCCACAGCCTCCCGTTTGGCCCGGTCTTCCGACTCGTGGGACTTGGCGTCCTGCACCAGATTCTCCACTTCGTCCTTGGACAGGTTGGTGGTTGCTGTGATCTTGATACTCTGCTCTTTGTTGGTCGCTTTGTCCCGGGCCTTCACATGCAGAATGCCGTTGGCGTCGATGTCAAAGGTCACCTCGACCTGGGGGATACCCCGCTGGGCCATAGGAATGCCGTCCAGTCGGAAGTTGCCCAGAGTTTTGTTGTCCCTGGCCATCTGGCGCTCACCCTGCAGGACGTGAATATCCACAGCGGTCTGGTTGTCCTCAGCCGTGCTGAAGGTCTCCGTCTTTTTGGTCGGGATGGTGGTGTTGCGCTGAATCAGCGTCGTCATCACACCGCCCAATGTTTCCAGGCCCAGGCTCAGGGGGGTCACGTCCAGGAGCAGAAGGTCGGTCACTTCGCCGCCCAATACACCAGCCTGCAAAGCTGCACCCACAGCCACCACTTCGTCAGGATTTACACCCTTGTGGGGTTCCTTGCCCGTCAGTTTGCGCACCAACTCCTGGGCCATCGGCATACGGGTGGAACCGCCCACCAGCACAACCTCGTCCAGTTGGGCCGCCTTCAATCCGGCATCGCGCAGGGCTGCCTCGAAGGGCCGCTTCAGCCGCTCCACCAGATCCGCGGTCAACTGCTCGAATTTGCTCTGGCTCAGCGAAAGCTGCAAATGCTTCGGGCCGCTGCTGTCGGCGGTGATGAAGGGCAGGTTGATTTCGGTCTGGGGTGTGCTGGAAAGCTCGATCTTGGCCTTCTCTGCGGCCTCGCGCAGACGCTGCAAAGCTTGGCGATCCTGGCTCAGATCGATGCCCTGCTCCTTCTTGAACTCGGCAATCAGCCAATGGACAATGCGCTCGTCCCAGTCGTCGCCGCCCAAATGGGTGTCGCCGTTGGTGGACTTGACTTCGATGACGCCATCGCCCACTTCCAGGACAGAAACGTCAAAAGTGCCACCACCCAGGTCGAAGACCAGGATCGTCTCGTCGTTTTTCTTGTCCAGGCCATAGGCCACAGCCGCCGCGGTCGGCTCGTTGATGATCCGCAACACTTCCAGCCCAGCGATCTGACCGGCGTCTTTGGTGGCCTGGCGCTGGCTGTCATTGAAGTAGGCGGGCACGGTAATCACGGCCTGCTTCACATCCTCGCCCAGATAGGCCTCGGCGTCCCGCTTCAGCTTGCTCAGGATCATCGCGCTGATTTCCTGGGGCGTATAGCTCTTGTCCTTGGCGGGCACACGCACACGGGCATCCCCGTTCGGCCCGTCGGTAATCGGATAGGAGACCATCCCCTTTGTCTTGATAGTCTCGGCGTCGTCAATGCGCCGACCCATCAGCCGTTTGACCGAGTAGATCGTATTTTCCGAGTTCACCACAGCCTGCCGCTTGGCGGTGACACCCACCAGCCGTTCGCCATTCTTGGAAAAAGCGACCACCGACGGGGTAGTGCGGTTGCCCTCGGCATTGGCAATCACTGTGGGATTGCCCGCTTCCATTACGGCTACAACACTGTTGGTTGTGCCCAAATCGATACCTATGATCTTCGCCATATGTCTTCATCCTCTCAGCGGGTATAATTGATTTCAACAATTGCTTGCACGGCATTCCGATATACTACATTTCGGAATATGCCTGTCACTTGTCTGCGATTACAAACATTATCACTATACCTGTTCTTTGTAAGTGCAATATATGGTCTACATTAGCGAAATGTTTGAATCTGGAAAAGGGATTTCGCTGTGGGCCGGAGCGAGTTGAATGGACGATAGAGCGCAAGATATTCCGCACAGCACAAACGAGCCGACTATTTCGGCACTGGTGGCGCGCTGTTTGGCCGGTGACCCTTCCGCCTGGGATGGGCTTGTCCAGCGTTTCGCCGGACTGGTCCATTCGGTTCCTGTTCGCCACGGGCTGTCGCCGATGGAAGTGGACGACGTGGGCCAAGAGGTCTTCCTGGCATTGGCCCGTCATCTGGACCGCATCGAAAACCCGGAAGCCCTGCCTGCCTGGCTGCTGATTACCGCCCGCCGGCTGAGCTGGCGCGCCGTGCAGAAACGGCGTCAGGAAATCAGTCTGGCGTTGGACGATACGACAGAGACAGGGCAACCCACCGGCGACAGCGCATTGCAGATGCCCGGTATGGAGACGCTGTTGACCGGCTGGCAGCGGCAAGAAGCGCTGGAGAATGGCCTGAGTCGTCCGGATACCAAATGTCGTGATTTGCTCTGGATGCTCTTTCTGGATTCCCGGGAGCCATCCTACGCGGTAATCTGCGCGCAGCTATCCATACCCATCGGCAGCATCGGCCCCACCCGCACCCGCTGTCTGGGCAAGCTGCGCTCGATTTTGGATGGACTGGGGTTCTCCGATGCTTTCTGAAAATTTACGTATCAAATCATCCATTTGCCTGCTCTTTTGTAAATAGAGGCTTGTCACTCGAAAGCTGTGACCCGAAGAATCAGGACAAATTCTATGGATCATCTCGACGACGTCCGTCTGGACGCCCTCATTTTTGACGCCGTACCGCTTGACCCGGAGGAGATCAATCACACGGCGGAGTGTTCGCTCTGCCGCGCACGAATCGCCGCGCGCACTCTTCTGCGCGATGAGTTGGGGATTGCACGCCGTAGCCAACCGACTCCCCAGCAATTGACCCGCTACAGCCGCCTCTTCGACGAAGTAGCTGTGCAAAGTCTGGGTCAAAGGATCGGCACATTTTTGGAAACTCTGCGCCTTGCACTGGTGATCGACTCACGCCAGCGCGCGCTGGGGCTGCGTCGGGCCGCGGGCTTCGGACACCGGCTGCTCTACAGCAGCGAAGAGGTGGATGTGGAGTTGCTGGTGGAGCCGGAAGGGAGCGAGTGGCATATCGACGGAGATGTCCTGCCTTTTGACCCGGACACAATCGCCGCCCCCTATCTGGTGGAATTGCAGATCGGCAACGAGAGCGGCTCGAACTTTGACCCGCCGGCCTACGCCGTAGCGAGCGAAGCTAACGGGCGCTTCCGGCTGGCCGGCATCCCATCCGGGCGTTATCTGCTTGCCCTGACGCCAGCCCGCGGCCCAGCCATCGAAATCCCCGGCCTGGAGATTCCATGAGCAACGCTCCCGCGCGTGATACGCCGCTGTCGCCCGATCTGCTGGCGCGCCTGGACACAGGAGATACGGCGGTCGGGCTGGCCGAACTGGAACGGGCCGGGCTGGCTTCCGCTGCGACTGCCGAACAGTTGACCGGACTCGCGCTGGCCCAGGCAGAATCCAATCCAGCCAGCGCTGCTCACTGGCTGGCCCTGGCCGAGATTCTGGCTCTCCGTCTGGGTGGGCAACCCGCACTGCAAGCCCAGATTGCCTATGCCCAGGCCCGGCTACGTCTGAGCGCGGGGGATTTGGGCGCAGCGGAAGCGCTGATCCGTCAGGCCCAAAGCCTCTGGCAGACCGTCGGAGCGGCCCCTCAGATTGCCCGCAGCTATCTGGGGCTGACTCAAATTCTGACAATGCAGGGCCGCTATGCCGAGGCCGAAGAGGCCATCCACGCGGCCATCGCCGGTCTGCCTGCCGGCTCGCCCCCCCAGGCCCAGGCCCGCATCAACTTAGCCAATCTTCTGCGCCGCCAGGAACGCCACAGCGAAGCACTGCTGGAATACAGCGCCGCCCAGGCGACTTACACAGCACAGTTGAAGATTTCTCAGGCCGACGGGGACGTCAGTGGCACAGCCCAGATGCAGGGCGCGCTGGCCCGGCTGGCCGTCAATCAGGCCAACGCGCTGATGTATCTCGACCGCCCTGACGAGGCCGAAGCCGCCCTGCTCGAAGCATCGGCGCGCTTTGCCCAGGCCGATGACAGCCTGAATCAGGGGCGCACCTTCACCAATCTGGGCACGCTATACCTGCGCACCGGGCGCTACAGCCAGGCGCTGGACGCTCTGCAACAGGCGGCCAGTCAGTTGCTGGGCGAAGGAGTGCTGGCTGAACTTTCTGCCGATCATCTGCGCCAGGCCGACATCCTCTTTCTGGAACGGGCCAATGTCTACGTCGCGCTGAATCTCATCCCCGAAGCCATCGAAGAGTTGGAGCAGGCGATCCGCCTCTTCGAGAAGACCCAACAGCCCTACGAATTGGGGCAGAGCTATTACAGCCTGGGGCTGCTGCGGCTGGGCAACGGCCAGCCCGCTTTGGCCCAGACTGCGTTGGAATCGGCCCAAGCACGCTTTGTAGAACTGGGCAACGCCTATTGGCAAAACCGAGTGGCCTTAGCCCTGGCCGGTCTCGCGTTTCGCCAGGGCAGAGCGGCAGAGGCCAGCGCGCAGGTGGCGGCGCTGCTGATGCAAAGTGGCGATCTCCCCCAGTCTGTCCACTCCTGGGACACCAATCTGCGGGTGGAAGCCCGGCTGCTGGAAATTCATCTGGGGTTGGCGCAGAACGACCTGCCCGCCGCCCGCTACGCCGCAGCAGACGCAGCTGCGCTTCTGGGCGTGGACGATTCCGAGGCCGTCCCCGGCGGGGAAACCACCGCCGCCCTGCCCCATCTGCGTCTGCAATGGGAGCATCTGCAGGGCTGTATTGCCCTGGCCGCGGGCCAGCCCGAACAAGCCATCGCCCATTTTCAGCGGGCCATCGGGCTGCTGGAAAGCCAGCGGGTCAGCCTGCCTTTGGAGGAGTTCAAGACGGCTTTTCTGGAGGACAAGCGGGACATCTACAGCGATCTGATCTTCAGCGTTCTGGCCCGCGCCGGCGAGGATGTGGACGCAGGGATTGCCCTGGCTTTCGCCATCGGCGAGCAGGCCCGTGCCCGCGCTCTGTTGGATCGGCTGCTGGCGGCTGGGGAAGGGATTGATGCGGAGGATGACAGCCACGCACAGCAGGCCCAATCTCTGCGCACCCAATTGCACTGGCTCTACAACCAGCTTCTCGACGGGCAGGATGAAGCCCAACTCAGCGCCCGTCGCCGGGAGATTCAGGCCAAAGAGGCCGCGCTGCAACAGGTGGAATGGAAGCGGACCCCCACCCCCCTCCTGCGGCAGACCGAAGCCGTGGACTTGAGGACATTTCAGGCCGCCTTGGAGCCGGACCAGCAGGCAATTGTCTATTTTGTTGGCCAGCCTTCTATCCCCGCCCTGGGCCGGGCCGCCCACACTGCGGACGACGGCGAAGTGATGGCTTTTGTCATTGACCGCCAGCACGTCCAACTGGTGCGCAATCTGACCTCACCGGACAGGCTGGGCGAGCTGGCAGCGGAGCTGCGCTTTCAATTGGGGCGGATCGAACTGGGGCCGGTCTACGCAGAGCGCCACCGGGAACGGCTGCTGACGGGTGTGCGGGCGGTGCTGGGCGAGATGTACCGGTTGCTGGTTGCGCCCCTGGCCGCTGATCTGTGGGCCGAACGGCTGCTGCTGATTCCCCACGGCGCTCTGCACCAGATTCCCCTGCACAGCCTGTGGGACGGCGAGGGCTATCTGCTGGAGCGTTTCGAGTGCAGCTATGCGCCCAGCGCCAGCCTGGCAACCCACAACCGGCAGCGCCAGATCTACTCCGGTATGTACCACTCCTGGGCTGGTCTGGCCCTGACCGATTCAGCCATTCCCGCCGCGCGCCGGGAAGTGGAGCAGGCCGCCCGTCATTTCGACGACAGCCGGCTCTTTGTGGACAGCGATGCCAGTCTGGAGGGGCTGCGGGCCGCATCTCGCGCCGATGTGCTGCATCTGGCAACCCACGGCCTCTTCCGCCCGGACAATCCCTTCTTTTCCGCGCTGAAACTGGCCGACGGCTGGATCGACGTGCGAGAAATCTACCGCCTGCCCCTGGCCGCCCGGCTGGTGGTGCTCAGCGCCTGTGAAAGCGGTGTGGGGCGGGTGCGGGGCGGCGACGAAGTGATCGGTCTGGCCCGGGGCTTTCTAGGCGCGGGCGCGCATTCGCTGGTCGTCAGCCTGTGGAATGTCCATGACGAGAGCGCCGCCGATCTGACTGACCGTTTTTATGTCCACCTGCAGGCGGGGCATACCCCCGCAGCGGCTCTGCGGGTGGCCCAGCAGCGGGCGATCTCGGATGGGCTGCATCCCTATTTCTGGGCACATTTTTTGGTAATTGGCTGAACGATACCCATCGCTTAGCCTTTGTGGAGGTACGAATCTGTATGAATACTCAACCGACTGGCTCAACTGAAAAGAGCGAGCTTTTGACCTGGCTTCCGGCGGGTATCCGCGGGACAATTTCGTTGATTATTGCCCTCTCCCTGGCCTTTGTACTTGTGGGCGTTCTGCATCTGTACGCTGAGGACGGCTCGGAGGTGGAATTGCAGGGCGTCGTGCTCAACCGTCCGCCTGGGGTAGGTGGCTTCGGTCTTTGGCGGGTACGCGGCACGCTCAAGGACGAGAGCGCGCCCCATGTCTACACCGTGACAGTGGATGCGGGAACGACGTTTGGGCACGGCCTGCCCCGTATCGGTGATCGGGTCAAAGTCAAAGGCCAACTGAATAGTCCGCTCGAAATCTACGCGCTACAAGTGGATCGGGAAGATGGCGGAGGCAATATTGGCGAGTATGAAAATAAGGGCCAGGTACTCGAACGTCCGGCCAACGCCGACGGCATCGGTCTCTGGCTGCTTCGCATCGACTCCGGCGCGCCGCTGACTATCACAGCCGACGCCCTGACCCGCTTTGCACGTGGCATCCCGGCGGCAGGCCAATGGGTGGAGGTGAAGGGAAGATTGCAGAGCGACGGTTCTGTGCTGGCCGAGCTGATGCGGGTGGACGATTTCCGGGCTGATGAATTGATCGTGCGTCTGCGGCCTGGGGTGCCGCCTGCCGCGTTGGTTTCACGCCATTCGCTGACGCTGACCCGATCAATTCTGGCCTCGGCCAACATTCATCTCTTTGTCAGCGCGTCTGGGCAAGAGATGGAAGAGGAAATCCTGCAGGAGATCAAAACGGAGGACGCAGATATTGTCGCCTGGGCCGAGCTGAACTACGCAGGCGGTATTCCCGAAGGCAATCCCTACGATATTTGGGAGTGGGGCGGCCAGGAAGCCAGCGGCTACGTCAATCAATACGCCTTCGACCAGATTCATCTGACCAGCACTTCCATAACCGTCACCGGCGCGGGTCTGATTGTGGCGGTGCTTGACTCCGGGGTCAGCCTCAGCCATCCGGCGCTAAACGGCCATCTGTTGGCCGGGCGCGATTTTGTGGACAACGACTTCAGCGCCGACGAGGAACCGGGGGGCGCGGGCTGGGGACACGGAACCCATGTGGCCGGTGTCATCGCCCACATCGCGCCCGCTGTCCAGATTCTGCCTGTGCGGGTGCTCGATCCCCAGGGACGGGGCAACAGTTTTGCCGTGGCAGCCGCGCTGGAATGGGCTGTGCAGCAGGGCGCGGATCTGATCAATCTGAGCCTGGGCAGCGACAGCGATTCCCGTCTGCTGCATGACGCTGTGCAATGGGCCATCGCTCAGGGCGCGGTGGTGGTGGCGGCGGCTGGCAACAGCCAGAGCAGTCTGCCCCACTACCCGGCAGCCTATGCGCCGGTAGTGGCGGTCACTGGCGTGGATGCGGAGGGTGTGAAGGCCAGCTTTGCCAATTACGGCAGCGATTGGGTGGACATCGCCGCGCCAGCAGTGGGCATCACCTCCACGATTGTCGGGCCAGAGGGCGACGGCTATGCGGGGTGGAGCGGGACTTCCATGGCGACGGCCTTTGTCAGCGGCGCAATGGTTCTGGAACGTCAGCGCTATCCAACAGCGACGGTAGCCCAACTGGCCCAAATGCTGAGAATGCGTGCCGACAATCTGGACGGGATCAATCCCGGCTACGCGGGCGCCCTGGGCGGCGGTCTGCTGAATGTGGCCGCGCTGCTGGAAGTTCCCGCTTATTTCATCTTTGCTCCCCAGCTACAACGCTGATCGGTCTGTGTATCAATGAAAAATGCGAAGAAGCCCAGAGACTATTCCGGGTTTCTTCGCATTTTTCATTGGATGACACACCTACAGACTATCCGCCCCCTCGGTTCCGTTCCCAGCCCCACAGATTCCCGCAAATTCGTGTATCACAGAGCGTATCCCCATTCTCTTTAGCTATAGACAGTTCATTGTCCCAGGCGTATGCTGGCAATGGATTGTTGTGAAGTTTGAATGAATTTGTGTCTGTATTTTGTAGTCCGAGCAAAAAAGGAGACCCAGAATGATTCGACAGTTGTGGAAGACTTGGCCCAAAGCAGGTGTGGCGCTGGCTGGCCTGCTGGTGTTTGGCCTGCTGGCTGGCGCGCTGCTCCTGCCCGCACAAGCGGCGAAGGCGGCCACCTGCCAGGAGTTGGTGGCAAATGGCAGTTTTGAGAGCAGCACCAGTTGGCAGACAGTGGCTACAGGCGGCTACTCTCTCTTTAGCAATTTTCTTGCCCGCAGTGGCGCGCAGGCGGCCCATCTGGCCGGGGTCAACAAGGCGGCCGACAGCGCGGTGACTAGCCTGGCCCTGCCCGCAAACCAGACGATTGCACTTTCCTTCTGGTGGCAGGTTAGCACGGAAGAGAGCGCTGGCGGCTACGATGCGTTCACGCTGCTGCTCACCGACAGCCAGGGCAAGCCGCTCTATGCCGCGGCGGGTCTGACCGATCTGAACGCTGCTTCCACCTGGCAGCAGACCCAGGCCGATCTGAGCGCCTTTGCCGGTCAGACGGTGCAGTTGCATCTGGCAGCCAAGACCGATGGCTCGCTCGTCACCGACTTCTTTGTCGATGATCTGTCGGTGACGGCCTGTGCGGCTACCAGTGCCACCCAGAAAATCTTTTTGCCCCTGACCACGCGCAATCGATAGGAAAACAGCTATGAATATCCAAACAGTCACACAAGAACAAACAGAATTTAGCCGGAAAAAGGGAGCACGATCGGCCTGGCTGCCGTGGGTTGGGGGTCTTGTTTTCGCCCTCCTGGTTGCTTTCAGCCTCTTGGCCGTTGCCACGCCAGCCCAGGCGGATGTTGGCCAATCGACGATTCCTGCCGCAGATCGCACTGAATTGCTTGGCCCCATCGATCAGATCGTTTCCAGCACAGAGTGGGTGGTCGCTGGTATCCCCGTCCGTTTGACAACGGCCACGCGCGTGGATGAACGGGTGGCTCCAGCCATCGTGGGCGCGTGGGCCAAAGTGGAAGGCCAGGGCGATGGCAGCGGCGGACTCAATGCCGACCGCATCAAAATCCTGCCGCCCCATCCATTTGTCAAGCTGGAAGGGCTGCTCACCGGGCTGAGTAGCACAACCGCCGAAGTCAATGCCATCAGCATTTCCCTCAGCACAACCACACAGATTGTGGGCAATCCTCAGCCCGGTGTGGATCGGGTGGAAGTGCGATCTGTTGTGCAGACAGGCGGCGGGCTGCTGGCTCTGCGTGTGCAAAAAAAAGGGGCGGTCAGTGGCCCCCCGTTTGATCCCAGCGAGGACGAGCCAGGCGCGCAGGACGGCGTGCAGCTCTACGGGATGATCAGCCGCCGGCCTGCCGGGGAGAACACAGGTCCGTGGGTAGTCAGCGGCGTGACGGTTTTCGTCACAGGGCAGACAATTCTTGTCGATCGGGTTGGCCCGCTGATCGAGGGCGCGTGGGTGCAGGTCCAGGGGACGGTTGACAACAGCGGTCAAGTGGTGGCCCGACGCATCCGCACAATTTCCCAGCGCCACTATCACCGGGTCAAAGGCGTGCTGGAGGGGATGAATGAGACAGACCTGCGGGTGGGTGGCATTTATATCAAGCGGGATGCCAACACGAAGATGGAAGGCAACCCAACGGTAGGCAAGCCTGTGGAAGTGGATGCAGAACTGGTAGCTGGCAGCAGGCTGTTGGCTGTCAAAATTGAAGCGGATGACGGTGAACAGGAGAATGAAGATCGCTACACCGTCGAGTTCGTGGGGCGGGTGAAATCTTTGCCCAATGGCACGCTCATCGGTGAATGGGATGTGAATGGTCGCCGGGTGCTGGTGAGCGCGGCCACGCAGATCGACGAACACAAGGGACTGGTAGATGTGGACGTGCTGGTGAAGGTAGAAGGCATACGCAACGGGGATGGGACGATCACCGCCCTGGAGATTGCCGTGAAACGGGGCGAGGAAGATGACAACAAACCTGGCGAAGATCATCAGTACACCCAATTTGTTGGTCTGATCGAAGCCCTGCCTGCTGGCGGCCTGTTGGGGGAATGGACGGTTGATGGAAAAAGAGTCGTCGTCACCGAACGCACAGAGTTGGATGACAACGCCACATTTGTCATTAGCGATACCGTAAAGGTAAAGGGCTATATCCAGACCGATGGTTCGGTGGCCGCACGGGAGATCGAGAAGGAGAATGAAGGCGGCCACGGCGGCGAAGGGGAGGAAGTCAAGTTTATCGGCGAAATTGAAGCCCTGCCCGCTAGCGGTCTGCTGGGCGAATGGACGGTGGATGGCAAGAGCGTGCGCGTGACGCCCCAGACCGAACTGAAGGGGACCGGGTTTGCCGTGGGTGATACAGTCCAGGTCGAAGGTCGCAAGCAGATCGACGGGGTAGTGATTGCCAAGCAGATTGAGAAGCAGGGCGATGGGGAGGAAGTCAAGTTCAACGGCACAATCGAAGCCTTGCCCGCCGATGGTCTGCTGGGTGAATGGACGGTCGATGGCAAGAGAGTGCTGGTGACGCCCCAGACCGAACTGAAGGGGAGTCCTTATGCCGTCGGGAATGTGGTGAAGGTCGAAGGAAAGGCCCGCCCTGATGGTGTGGTCGTTGCCCGCAAGATCGAAAAGAAGAACTGACGTCAGGCCGTAAGTTTGGCGAAGATAGCCGGAGCCGCCCCTTTTCATCCAGGGGCGGCTCTTGCGCGTCCATCCACCGCCTTCGTCAGACCGACTGCGTACTGGGATGCATCCTTGTCGGTTCTTTGGCTCTACCCACTCCTGTGCTAAACTTTTCTGTTGGAAGATCGGCCTTTGCCTGTGCGACCGATCTGCCGTATGTCGAGAAAACCATCCGTTTATTCCAATAAGGAGCCTGCGCCTGATGAGCTATGACGGTCGCTTCCATACCGTGCAGATCGCTGGGGTTACCCGAGATCTCCCTCTCTTTGAAGTCGCGCCCGGTGTCAAGATCGCCATCTTCAATATGCTCGGCGACTCGGAGGTGGTGGAGAACGCAGCCAGGCTCCTGGCTCAGACCGCGCCCCGCGACGCCGAGGTCATTCTGGTGCCTGAAGTAAAGGCGATCCCGTTGGGACACGCCCTTTCTGTTCAGACTGGACTGCCCTATGTGGTCGTGCGCAAAGTGCGCAAGCCCTATATGCTGGACTGTATCGAAACCGAAGTGACCAGTATTACTACCGGCAAACCTCAGACCCTTTACATCGACGGCAAGGATCGAGAACTGTTGGCGGGCAGACGGGCGCTGATCGTCGACGACGTCATCAGCACGGGCAACACCCTGCGCGGTATGCGTCAATTGCTCAACATCGCTGGTGCAGAGATTGTCGGCGAGATGGCTGTCTTTACCGAAGGCGACGAAAGCCACTGGCCCCATGTCATTGCCCTGGGGAATTTGCCCGTTTTCACCGACTGAACAGCGGTTGTCAGTCAACAGTGAGCAGTAACCAGTTGGGAAGTCTCGACGAGACCACTGATAACTTATCACTGATAACTGCTTCACCGTTCACCTACCACGCGGGAACTCCTATGAGTCTGCACGATCAACTAGATAAAATTGAAGCTCATTTCGACGAAATCGACCGGCAGATGGCCTTGCCCGAAGTGTTGGCCGACTATGAGCGCATGAACGAACTGGCCCAGGAGCGCAGCAACCTGGCAGAGGTTGTCTCCGTATACCGGCAAGCCCAGGATGTGCGCCGCCAGTTGGCCGAGAGCCGGGAACTGCTCCACGAGAGCGACGACCCGGAGATGATCGAACTGGCCGAAGTGGAACTGGCCGAACTGACCGAGGAAGAAGAACGGTTGGAGCGGGAACTCAAGCGGCTGCTTCTGCCCAAAGACCCCAACGACGACAAAAATGTCATCGTGGAAATCCGTGCCGGCGCGGGGGGCGACGAGGCCGGTCTCTTTGCCGCGGAACTGCTGCGGATGTATATGCGCTGGGCCGAGACCCACAAATTCAAGACCGAACTGATGAGCACCAGTGAGACCGGCGTGGGAGGTCTCAAAGAGGTGATTCTGGAGGTGCGGGGCAAAGGCGCGTTCAGTCGGCTTAAGTATGAGTCGGGCGTCCACCGGGTGCAACGGGTTCCCGCCACCGAAAGCCAGGGGCGCATCCACACCAGCACGGCTACCGTCGCTGTGCTGGCCGAAGCCGAAGATGTGGAGATTGAAATCAACCTGAACGACATCAAAATCGACGTTTTCCGCAGCAGCGGGCCAGGCGGCCAGAGCGTCAACACCACCGACTCCGCCGTGCGCCTGACCCATCTGCCTTCAGGGATTGTCATCAGTTGCCAGGACGAAAAGAGCCAGCTACAAAACCGCATCAAAGCCATGCGCATTCTAAAGGCAAAGCTCTATGACGCCGAGTTGCAGCGCCAGATGGACGAGCAGGGATCGGCCCGCAAGAGTCAGATCGGCTCCGGCGACCGCAGCGAAAAGATTCGCACCTACAATTTCCCCCAGAGCCGGGTGACCGATCATCGCATCAACCTGACCGTCTATCGCCTGGACAGTGTGATGCAGGGCGATCTGGACGAGTTTATCGAAGAACTGGCCGCCCAGGATCAGGCTGAGCGGCTGCAACAGATTGGGGAGCAGTAAGAAGTGAACAGTGAGCAGTAACCAGTGAGCAGTAACCAGTGAGCAGTGTCGGTCGATGACACACGAAAACTGATTACTGATTACTGTTCACTTCTTACTACACGGAACACATCTGTTCTGCCCAGCGTTTCTGTCTGTGTCCCGGTTCAATTTGTTCCAGCCAGCCCACATCAGACGCTGGCGATTCACACCACAAAAGACTCACAGACCCGCTGATGACGCAAACCCATTCTCTGGCCCAACCGATACCACCTGTACACAACCCATCCGTTAGCCAAAACGGACATATTCATATCAATGGGAATGGCAGCAACGGATCGACACCTGAACTCCTGCGTCAGAAAGTCCAGTGGAGTTTGACCGCCGACACACCTGTGGGGCGCGCATTGGTCTCTGCAACCCAGCGCCTGACCGGAGCCGGATGTGAAAATCCCCGGCTGGATGCTCAACTGCTGCTGGCCCATGTGCTGGGAACGGATCGAACTTGGCTTTTTGCCCATCACGACTACCCCCTGGCCGCGGATCAGGCCGAGAGCTTTACCCAACTGGTGATCCGGCGCATCCAGCGGGAGCCGGTGGCCTATCTGCTGGGGCGCAAAGAGTTTTACGGGCTGGAATTTGCCGTGGATGAGCGCGTGCTGATCCCTCGCCCGGAAACCGAAATGCTCGTGGATTTTCTGTTGGCCCACGTACAGGCAAAAAAAGAGCGGACTTTTGTGGTGGCCGATGTGGGCACAGGCAGCGGCGCGATCGCTGTCACTACGGCGGCTCTCGCCCCCAATACCCGCATCTATGGCCTGGACATCAGCCGGGATGCCCTGGCTGTGGCTGAAGAAAATGGCCGCCGTTTGGCCCCCCAAGCCCAGCTCTACTTTCTGCACAGCGATCTGCTCACCGCCCTGCCCGAACCCGCCGATCTGATTGTCGCCAACCTCCCCTACGTCACCGACGGCGAGTACCCCGAACTGGCCCCGGAAATTCGCCAGTATGAACCCCAACTGGCCTTGACAGCGGGTGACAAAGGGCTGGATGTGATCAAACGGCTGTTGGGCCAGGTCCGTTACCATCTGAAACCGAATGGCCTGGTGCTCCTGGAAATCGGCTACGCCCAAGGGGAACCGGTGAAGCAACTGGCTGCGGCCATGCGCCCCCGCCCCCAATTCGTAGGTCTGCGTCAGGACTACAGCGGCCACGCGCGGATGGTGACAATCGAGTTTTGATCTGAAAGCGGACGCAGATGCCGCTGAAAAGAATGATTGACGCTGATAAAAAATCTGCGCAAATCTGTTGTTTCAGCGGCATCTGCGTCCTCTTTTTTTCACACAAGGCTGAATCCTATGACCACCCGCTACTTCGGCCAGCCCATCAAACGCAACGAAGACCCCCGGCTGCTCACGGGCCGCGCCCTCTTTGTGGACGACGTTCATCTGCCAGGGATGCTGCACGTGGCCTTTCTGCGCAGCGATCTGGCCCACGCCCGCATCAATTCGATTGACGCCAGCGCAGCGAAGCAGCGCCCCGGTGTCGTCGCGGTCTACACCGCCGACGATCTGGGCAACTATTGGAAGCCTGGCCCCCTGCTTGTCCCGCCGCCGCCTATTGCGAATATCGAGTTTCATCAGCGCACGCAGGTTCCTTTGGCAAAAGGCAAAATACGCCACGCGGGGGAGGCGTTGGTGATGGTCGTGGCCGAGAGTCGCTATATCGCCGAGGACGCGCTGGACGATATTTTTGTGGACTACGAGGTGCTGGATGCGGTGGTCGATCTGGAAGCAGCCCTGGCCCCCGATGCGCCCCTGGTCCACGAGGATTTGGGCAAAAACCTCTCAGCCCACGTCGTCCAGAAAAAGGGGGATTGGGCGTGGGCTGAGTCCAACGCTGATCTGGTCATCCGCCGCCGTTTCCTCTATGACCGGGGCACGGCCGCAGCTATGGAAAATCGGGGGATCGTCGCCCATTGGGAGAGCAAAACCCAGCACCTCACCGTCTGGGATACGACCCAGGCGCCCATCCCCATCCGCAACGGGCTGGCCGGAATGCTGGGTCTTTCCGAGCATCAGGTGCGGGTGATTGCGCCCTTCATCGGCGGCGGCTTCGGCCCCAAAATTATGATGTTCTACCCGGAAGAGGTGCTGCTGGCCTGGGCATCGGTCCAGTTGGAACGTCCGCTCAAATGGATTGAAGACCGAGAGGAGAACTTTTACGCCACCACCCAGGAGCGGGGACAGATCCACGACTCGGCCATTGCCCTAAAACGGGACGGCACAATCCTGGGCGTGAAGGATATCTTTCTCCACGACGCAGGGGCCTACGCGCCCTACGGCCTGACTGTGCCCATCAACAGCCAGTGTACGCTGTTGGGGCCATACGTCGTCCCCAACTACTATTCGGAGTTCACATCCGTCTTTACCACCAAACCGATTGTCACCCCCTATCGGGGCGCGGGCCGCCAGCACGGCGTCTTTGTGATGGAGCGGCTGCTGGACATTGCCGCCAAAGAGTTGCAGATCGACCCGGTGGAAATCCGGCGCAGGAATTTCATCCCGCCGGACGCCTTCCCCTACAACAACGAAATCATCTACCAGGACTTCGCGCCGTTGGTCTACGACAGCGGCAACTATGCGCCGGCCCTGGAACGGGCGCTGGATCTGATCGGTTACGAACAATTCAGCGCCGAAGAGAAGCCCCGGATCGAGGCAACAGGCAAACGGGCAGGCATCGGCGTCGTCAATTATATCGAAGGCACGGGCATCGGCCCCTATGAAGGGGCGCGGGTGACCGTCGAGGCCAGCGGCAAAGTCAGCGTCGTCACCGGCATCGGCACGCAAGGCCAGGGCCATTTCACCAGCTTTGCACAGGTGGTGGCGGAGCAGTTGGGCGTGGCTGTGGAGGACATTCACATCGTCACCGGCGACACGGACCTCTTCTATTGGGGTGCAGGCACCTTCGCCAGCCGGGGCGCGGTGGTGGCGGGCAATGCCATCCACGCCGCTTCCGCCAAAGTGCGGGCCAAAGTGCTGAAGATGGCGGGGGAAAAGCTGGAAGCCGCCGAGGAGGATTTGGAGCTGGTGGACGGCACCGTGCGGGTGAAGGGCGCGCCAGACACGGCCATTGCCCTGGGCCAATTGGCAGTAGAGGCCAACCCCATGCGTGGCGCGGTCAAACCCGGCACAGAGCCAGGGCTGGAGGCCACCGACTTCTTTGGCCCGGAACGGGGCGCAACGGCCAGCGGCGTCCACGCGATGATTGTGGCGGTCGATCCCGATACCTTTCAGGTGGAGATCGCAAAGTACGTGGTCGTCCATGACTGCGGGCGGGTGATCAATCCGTTGATTCTGGAGGGGCAGATTCAGGGGGGAGTGGCCCAGGGCATCGGCAACGCCTTCTACGAGCAGTTGCATTTCAGCGAGAACGGAGCGCTCCTCAACGCATCCTTGATGGATTACCTGCTGCCCACAGCCACGGATGTGCCCAATATCATCGGCGACCACATCGAGACGCCCTCGCCCCTCAACCCCATGGGCGTCAAAGGCGCGGGGGAGGCCGGCGCGATTCCCGTGGGCGCGCTCTTTGCCCAGGCGCTGGAGAATGCCTTCAGCGATCTGGGATTGGAGATTCGGGAGATTCCGCTCAGTCCGAATCGGTTATATGAGTTGGTGCAGGAAGCAAAGAGTGAATAGAGCAGCCCCAATCCCCGTATTGGGTTTGACGGGGTAAGGTAGGAAAGGTAAAATCGAGCGAGGAACAGACGAGTTACCTTTTGGAGGGAAAGATGACAACAGTGGCTGTGTACGAAGCGCTCAAAGACGCTTACCATAACGAGGATCAACTGAAACAGGCGCTCGGCAAACTTTTGCAATTTAAATTGGAAGATGAACGTCGCCGACTTATCGAATATGAGCGGGATCTGCGCATCTTTGAGGAACAGTATGAGATGGATTCGGCGGAGATGAACGAGAAGTTTGAATCCGGTGACCTGGGCGACGCAATGGACTTCTTTGAGTGGTCTGGTTTGTACGAGATATATCTTTACCTGCGAGACAAAATTGAACGTCTTGAGCGTGTTTCGTGAACACACCTGCTGATCACATCGCTTGGGTACGAACGCTTATTGCACTTTCTCCGGTAGTCGCAGGCCATCGGATCATCCGCGAGACCGTTGAAGAGACCGTCGCTATTTATCGCTATCGAGTGACTTTACTTGACAGCTCACTCCTGGAAATGTCTGAACGGGTAGCACAGAGAGGCACAGGAGTCGTTGTCACAAAGTACAGTTTCCATTGGCAGGACAGCAGCGGAAATCTCATCGCCCGCTGGGACACTGCGCCCCACCACCTGTCACTGCCCACCTTCCCCCATCACATCCACGACGGCGGAGAAGCAAATATCCAGCCCCACGCCCAGGTCAGTATCGCCGATGTGTTGGTGGAGATTGCCCGGCGGCTACAGGAGAGAAGATAGTGCAAACTCGCTACATCGAAGCCCTCTCCACCGCCGCCGAAGCCGATCCCCGCATCCGCGCCGCCTGGCTGGCGGGCAGCTTCGGCAAGGGCATCGCCGACCGCTGGAGCGATGTGGATGCCCATCTGCTCATCGCCCCGGCCCACAGCCAGGAGTTCCGGGCCGGGGTGCAGGG
>CAMDQF010000103.1 GCA_945905745.1 Litorilinea aerophila | reverse complement strand
AAGCGCCCCTACCAATGATTATCTAAAAAACTGTATGTAAAACCCACCAGGCTTGCGCAACTTATGAAAGCACGCAATTACGTCCATCTCTGGTTTGTCCTGCCGGCATTGCTGGTCTACGCTCTTTTTGTCCTCTATCCAACCGTATCAGCCTTCTGGCTCAGCCTCTACGATTGGAACGGGATAGGCATTGAGAAGAATTTTGTGGGGCTGGACAACTTTCGACAAGCGTTGGCTTCTTGGGATGTCTACCGCGCTGGCGGGCACAATTTTACCTTCTTTATCGCCATCTTCATCTTCCAGAACACCGTTGGTCTCTTTTTGGCGACCCAACTCGACGCCCGCCCGCGCCTGGTGGAGGTTTACCGGGCGATCCTCTTTCTGCCTGTCATCATGTCGCTGGTGGCGGTCGGCTTTATTTGGAGTCTGATCCTGAGTCCGCACATTGGCTTTCTCAACCCGCTGCTCAAGGATGTAGGCCTGGGGGTGTTGACCCGATCTTGGATGAGCGACACAACCTGGGCGCTGCCCACAGTGATTACGGTCTCGGCCTGGCACTCGCTGGGCTGGTCAATTGTGATTTACCTGGCTGGCCTGCAAAACGTCCCCCAAGAGTTGACCGAAGCCGCCAAGATTGATGGGGCCACGGCCTGGCAGAGCTTCCAAAATGTGACATTCCCCCTCCTTGCGCCCGCCTTTACTTCGCTGACAGTCCTCACTTTTATCCAGATTTTTCGTGTTTTTGACATTGTGTACGTCTTGGCCGGCCCCCAGGGCGCGCCGGTTTTTTCTACGGATGTCCTGGGCACGCTGATCTATCGCACTGCCTTTAGTGTGGTGGCACAGAACCCCACCGCCTCGCGCATGAGCTATGCCATCGCCATTTCGGTGATTCTGTTTATCGTGCTGGGCTTTGTCTCCACCCTGCTTTTGATTGTTCTGCGCCGCCGGGAGGTGGAGAGTTGAGAGATACGGAGATGTTGCAACCCCTGCCCAAAGCCACCAAAACCAACTGGCCGCGGCTGACCCAGCGGCTGGTACGGATTGTTCGCCATCTGATCCTGATCAGCGCCTGCCTGCTCGTACTCGTTCCCATCCTTTATCTGCTGCTGGCCTCTTTCAAGAGCGTGGCCGACTTCTTTGCCCGTCCCTACGGCCTGCCCAGTGTCTGGCAATGGCAAAATTACACGCAGGCCTGGGAGGAAGCCAGGATCGCGGTGACGCTGACCAACAGTGTGATCGTCACGACCCTGTCCGTCCTCTTCAGCACTGTGCTGGCGGCTTTGGCAAGCTATGGACTCAGCCAGCGCAGCAAACCGCTGGCAACCCCGCTCTACGTTCTCTTTGCCAGCGGTCTGCTCATCCCCGTGCAGATGACGGTCTTGCCGCTTTTTATTCTGCTGCGCCAATTGGGTCTCTTTGGCACACTTTTTTCGATTATTATGCCCTACACCGCCCTGGGATTGCCCCTGGCCGTGCTGGTACTCGTTCCCTTTTTCGCCGCGCTGCCTGTGGACCTGGGCCACTCGGCGCGCATAGACGGTGCCAATGAGTGGCAGGTCTTCTGGCTGATTCTGCTGCCGCTGGTGCGCCCGGCCTTGACCTCGGTGGTGATTCTCAACGGAGTCTGGATGTGGAATGACTTCTTCATTCCGCTGGTGATCGCCATCAAACCGGCGATTCAGACGCTGCCCGTGGGGATTATGTCCTTTGTGGGCGTCTATTCGACCGAGTGGGGGCTGGTCTTTGCCAGTGTGGTTGTCTCAGCGCTGCCGGTCGTCACCGCCTACGTGCTGCTGACCCGCCAATTTGTAGCAGGGATCAGCGCGGGGGCGGTCAAGGGATAAGAGAGATTGCACCAATCCCCCTGGCCAGCATCGCGCCGATGAGACAGAGTACAAAGACTGCTCAGTAATCGGGGTGGAAGACAGGACGAACCAGCTCCAAGGGTGCTTGGTAAAGCAGGACGGATGGATTGTCAAACAGCGAAATTCGACAAAAATTGAACACTTGACAAAATAGAGGAACCTGATTTATGGTTCCTTTACCGAAAATCATCGCAATCTTGCTGGCTCAACCGATTTTGTCGGATTGTGTAGTGGTCAACGAGATGGTGAAATTTTGGACGCAGATGAACGCAGATAAACGCAGATTTTTTCCTCTGGATCAGCGTCTATCAGCGTGAATCAGCGTCCAAATCTCTTTTTATGATGTCGTTGACCATTACAGATTTTGTCGGATTGTAGCCCGATTGCAGGCATTTGTATGGCAGTCTGTGTGGCGTGTTTCCGAAAGAAGTAAAAATATGCGCAACGTTCTGCTCTCTCTGTTCATCGCCGTTGTACTCTGTCTGTTATCGCCAGCCCTTTTGCGGGCTACCCCGGACGATAACCTGGCGTTCCGCCCCCCGCAGATCGAGACGGAAGAAAGGGCGCAGCCCCCCTCCCAGGAAACGCCCGCGCTCACCGCCTTTGATCTGGCGCTCTCCGCGCAAAATGCGGTGGATCTGGCCGGTTTTGAGTTCGATATTGTCTACAATCGCGCCACCACCCAGATTACCGGCATCACCCCCCGCAGCTTCTTCGGCCAGACGGGTCAGTGCAACTCCAACACAGCGCGCTGCGCGGCCGGTCTCGGCCCTGCCCACAAAAGCGACCGCTCCCGCATCGGCGGCTATTCCTACGGCACGGCGACCGCTGCCAACGGCTCCGGTCTGCTGGCCGTCATCCACATCCAGACCAGCGCCAACCCAGACAGCCTGACCTTTACAATTGCCAATGCCCTGGTGGTGGACAGCCAGGGCCAACCCATCACCCAGAACGTAACACTCCAATTGGCCCGCGCCACCGGGCAGCTTTTCCTGCCGATGGTGGATCGATAGGGGCATTGTCTTTCGCGTTTGGGCATCTGTTCATCAAGACCCGTGAGACGTGAAACGTGAGTTTTTGTCACCTGATCTCTCGTTTCACGTCTCACACATCTGCGTTCCGCAGGAGGCTGCAATGCTGGCTTTCCATCGGCGTACCCGGGGCGATCCGCTCTCCCGCGCCCTGCGCCTTATTCTCGCACTGACCCTTCTCCTCTCTGGCCTGCTCCTGCCTGCCCACCCCGCCCAGGCCGCGCCCCCAGAAAGCGACAAAAGAACGCAGGTTGATGCGGATGCAACAGACAGTTCCGAAGAAAATCCGCGAAAATCTGCGGTTTCTGCGCAATCTGCGTCCGCTGACTTCTCCGTCCGCCTGGAACAGACGCCCATCAACCAGGCCTGCCCCCTCTTTGGCGACGCCGACTGTGACTGCAAAGTGGCGGCCAACGACATTCAAACTTACGCCAGCCATTGGGCAGCGAACAACAGCAGCCCGGCCTATCACATCCACTTCGACGCTGACAACGACGGCGACGTAGACGTGGCCGACATTCAGGCCGCCGCAGCCCGTCTGGGCGATGTCTGCACACCCAGCGGTCTCACCGCCACCATCACCGGGTCTGTCATCAACGAGGCGACCAACACCGCGATTGCCAACGCCCGCGTCGTCGCCAGCAGCGCCGCCTATTCCACCACCACCGATGCGACGGGTCACTTTGCCCTGGCTCTCCCGCCCGGCGACTATCTCCTCCAGATCAGCGCGGCCAACTTCACCAGTGACGAACGTGCAACCAGAGCGCTTGCCAACCAGCTTACCCCAGTGCAGGATGTGCGCCTCTACCCCCTGGACAGCAAAACTGCGGCCATCGGCACCAGCGGCGGCGTCATTACCAACAGCCTGAGCAGTTCCAGCCTGGCCTTCCCCGCCGGCGCGCTGGCCAACACCCAAAACGTGCGGGTGACTTATCTGCCCAATGACGGGCTGCCCGGTGGCTTCCCCGACGGCTCTGTTCCAATGGGCTTCAGCGCCTTCGAGCCGGAGGGGGTCATCTTTCCCCAGGGCAAAGAAGTGCTGTGGACGGTGGCCTACACAGGCACGCTCCCGGTTGGCACCGACACCCTCTGTTACTGGTGGGACGGCAAAAAGGGGCGTTGGCGCGACCCGGTGCCGGGCAAAGTCGTCGAGTTGCCCGACCGCAGCAAAGCCTTGCAAGCGCGCGTGCCCCACTTCTCGGCCTACGGCCACGCGCTGCCGGGGGTGGCCGGTCAACGGCCCGGTCAGGGCGGCGACCCAATTGTGGGGGAGGCCAACGCAGGCAAAGGCCCCGATCAGTGACAAAAGTCTGGTTGCTCCATCAACCTGGGCACCGGTTCGGTGTCCGAAAATTACATCTTCGCCCCGGTCAGCAGCAAAGGTTTTCCCGTTCTTCTGGTTGCCAATTACAGCAGCGACCACGACACACCGACCGTCACGGCCGCAGTGCCCTTTGCCATCACCAGCCAGACACCGGCTCGGGCCGAGTGGCGTATGGATTTTCAGGGCAAAGTCTGCACCGGCGAAGGGATGAACGCCCAGGCCACCTGGGACACCTACAACGCCCTGGGCTATCGGGTGGCACCGGGAAGCTACTACTTCGACGCTACGGAGACCTTCTACTACGACAGCGGCGCGCGGCCTTCGCTGACCGTCAGCGGCACGGTGGAAGTGCGCCGGGGGGACATCTGGCCCTTCGGCTACAATTGGCTGACCAGCTACGATACGCTGCTGGTGGATCGGGGCAGCGATGTCACGCTGATTCAGGGCGACGGTCAGCACCTGGCATACACGCGCCAGGCGGACGGCTCCTACCGCTCCCTGGCCAGCGACTACAGCATCCTCGTCAAGAATGGCGACGGCAGTTGGAAGCGCACCTCCAGCCAGGGCGCTGTCGAACTTTTCAACGCGCTGGGCCGCCTGACCCGCATGGAGGATCGCAACGGCAACGCCCAGACATTGGCCTACGAATCGAATGGGATTGCGCTGCCCGCGGGCCGCTGGGGGTTGACCACGCGCCTGACCGCCATCACCGACCCCAGCGGGCGCGTGACGACGCTGGCCTACGGCGCGGATGGCTACGTCTCGAAAGTGACCGATGCGGTGGGCCGCCAATACACGCTGAGCCACGACGCCGCGGGCAATCTGACCGCCATTGCGGACCCGCTGGGACGGGTGACCAGCTATGAATACGACGCCAACCACCTGCTTGTGCGCTACGTCTATCCCAAAGGCAGCGCCACGACACTGGCCTACGACAGCCAGCGGCGCATGACGACCCACACCGACGCCCTGAGCCAGAGCCGCAGCGCGGCCTACGCCGACAGCGGAAACACCTTTACCGATGAACGGGGCATCGCTACGATTTACCAGACCAACCAGACGGGCGCGATTACCCAAGTCATCAACCCGGTGCAGACGGTCAACTACACCTACAATGAGAAGCGCCAACTGAGCGCCATCAACCAGCCGCCCCAGCAGTTTGTCTACGATGGCAAGGGCAACCTGACCAGCTACACCGGCTATGCCCAGGCCGGCACCACCTACGACGCCTTCAACCAGCCGCTTACGATGACCGACCAGGCGGGCAATTCCACCCAATTCAGCTACGACGCCGCCGGCAACCTGGCCCGCGTCACCGATGCGCTGGGCAAAGTCTATCAGATGGAATATGACAGCGCCGGCCAGTTGACGCGGGTCATCGATCCGCTGAACCGGGCGACTACCTTCACCTACGACGCTTTCGGCAATGTCGTTGGACAACTGAACGCGGCTGGCTTTGCCTCTGCCGCCACCTTCAACAGCGCGGGCAGCCTGACAAAGGCGACCGACGCCGAAGGCCATTCCGCCCAATTTGTCTACGACGCGCTGGATCGAACGACCAGCGCCACCAATGCCCTGGGCCGCACCACCCAATACGTCTACGACGCCCACAACAATCTGACCAGCCTTACCGACGCGCGCGGCAACACCACCACTTATGTCTACGACGCCCTGGATCGGCTGGTGCAGAAGAACGACCCGTTGGGCAAGCAGACAAAGTACAGCTACGACGGCGTTGGCAACCTGACCACTCTGACTGACGGCAAAGGCAGTGTCAAAAACTTTACCTACGACGCAGGGGGACGGCTGATCCAGGCGCAGCTTGCGGGCGGTGACAGCGTTGCCTATGGCTACGACGCCATCGGCCAGATAAGCGCTATCGCCGGGTCGTCCGGGGGCATTTCCTATACCTACACAAGCGGTATCACCGGCAGCCCGGATCTGGTGGAGAGCCGCATCAGCGCGCTGCCCGGCCTGACCAGCCGTGTCAACTACGATTACGTCTCGGTGGGTGGCAGCGGCGCTGGGGGGCTGGTTGCTGACGCGCCCGGTGCGGGTAGCCCGCCGTCCGAACCGGGGGCGGCAGCGACCGAGGCGGGCGCGGCGGATAGGCCGGTCGCTGACGTTCCCGGTGCAGGTGACGCGCCCGGTGTGGGCGCGGCGGATAGGCCGGTCGCTGACGCTCCCGGTTCGGATGACGCTCCCGGTTCGGATGACGCTCGCCCCGACGCGGCCGCTCTGTCCGCGTATACAGAGCAGCCGACCGCGCTGGCTACAAACGTCTGCGGCGCTCTCAGCAGCAATACCACCTGGACTCTGGCGAGTAGCCCGTATGTGGTGACCTGTGATGTGGTGGTCAATGCGGGCGTCACGCTCACAATCGATCCCGGCGTCGTCGTAAAGTTCAACGACTACTACGCAGACCTGTGGGTCTACGGCACGCTCATCGCCGACGGCACCCCCCAGTCACCCATCTACTTTACGTCGGTCAACGACCATTCGGCGGGAGGAGCTACCGGCACGGGCAGCCCCGCGCCCAACGACTGGAGTTCCCTGCGCTTTTTAGACGGCAGCAGCGGCAGTGTCCTGGACAATGCAATTGTGCGTTACGGCGGCGGCGACTGGTACGAGAGCGTCTACATCAACACCCGCAACATCACCTTTTCCAACAATACCATCACCCGCTCCGGCGAGAACGGTCTGCGCCTGGACAATGTACTGCCCGCTTCGTTGACCGGAAACAGCTTCCTCACCAACACTAACTCGGCCATCTGGGCGCCCCTGAGCAACAACGGCGATTCCATCACACTCAGCGGCAACAGTGCCAGCGGCAACCAGCGCAACGGCTTTGTCACCGTCGGTACAATCGCCGGCAACGTCACTTGGGATGGGGACGACGGCTTCCCCTTTATCATCTGGGATGATGTCGTCGTCAACGCCAACGCCAGTCTTACCCTCACACCCAGAACGATTGTCAAATTCAACGACTACTTTGATGATCTCTGGATCGCCGGAACGCTCATCGCCGACACAACAGCCAACACGCCCATCTACTTCACGTCGCTCAAAGACGACAGCGTGGGTGGGGATAGCAACGGCGACGGCAGCACATCCGCGCCCGCGCCCAACGACTGGAGTTCTCTGCGCTTCATGGACGGCAGCAGCGGCAGCGTTGTGGACAATGCGCTGATCCGCTACGGCGGCGGCGACTGGTACGAGAGCGTCTACATCCAGACCCGCAATATCACCTTTTCCAACAATACCATCACCCTCTCCGGCGAGAACGGTCTGCGTCTGGACAATGTGTTGCCCGCCGCGCTGACCGGCAACAGCTTTATCAGCAACACTGCTACGGCTGTCTGGGCGCCCCTGAGCAACAACGGCGATTCCATCGCGCTGAGCGGCAACCGCGCCAGCGGCAACCAATACAACGGCTTTGTCACTCTGGGCACAATCGCCGGCAACGTCACCTGGGACGGCGACGACGGCCTGCCCTTTATCGCCTGGGATGATATTGCCGTTAACGTCAACGCCAAACTCACCCTCACACCGGGAACGATTGTCAAATTCAAAGACTACTTCGACGACCTCTGGGTCTACGGAACGCTGAATGCAGACGGCACAGAAGCGCAGCCGATTGTCTTCACGTCGCTCAACGACCATTCCGTGGGGGGCAACACCGGCACAGGCAACCCCCTGCCCAACGACTGGAGTTCCCTTCGGCTGATGGCGGGCAGCAGCGGAATATTGGATCACATCACCGCGCGCTACGGCGGCGGGGATTGGTACGAAATGCTCTACCTCAACAGCGCCAATCTGACGTTGACCGACAGCGCCATCAACGATTCTGGAGAGCGCGGCATTACAATTGATGGCGTCTCCCCCACCCTGACCGGCAACGCCATCCGCGGCAATGTCTTCGGTGTCTACGCAGCCAACGGCGCAAATCCTGTCCTCCACGACAATCAGATCAGCGGCAACAAACAATACGGCCTGCAGAATGTGAGCAGCGGGGTCACAATCAATGCCGAGCAGAATTGGTGGGGCAGCGGCAGCGGACCCCTCGACTCGTCGGATGATCGCTCCAGTGGCGGCCTTTACAACCCCGGCGGCGGCGGCGACCGGGTCAGCGACGGCGTAGACTACGACCCCTGGCTGCAACTCTCCGGTCTGCTCTACAGCTTCTCCATCGCCACCGGCAACAACCCCGTGCAGACAGTCGCCTACACTTACGACCTGCTCAACCGCGTCACCCGGCTGACCGCCAGCGGTCCTGCCACTTTCAACGTCGGCCACAGCTACGACGCCGCCGGTCAACTGACGGCGATAGGCGCGATTAACGGCAGCGCGGGCGTCAGCACGACGCTGCAATACGACGCCGTCGGCCACCTGACCCGGCTGGTCAACCGCAGCGCCAACGGCAGTACACTCTTTGGGGATCTGCGCCACAGCTACGACAAAGCGGGCAATATCCTCTCTTTGCAGGACGGCGCGGGCACGACGAACTACACCTACGACGCGCTCAACCAACTGACCGGCGCGGTCGGCCCCGGCCTCAACGAAAGCTACAGCTACGACGCAGTGGGCAATCGCACGGCGAAGGGTGGCGTCACTTACGTCTACAACGCCGCCAACCAGCTTGTCTCGGCCAGCGACGGCAGCAGCTATCTCTACGACGCCAACGGCAACCTGATCAGCAAAACCGTCGGCGGCCAGACCACCAGCTACACCTGGGACGGCTACGACCATCTGGCACGCATTGACTTCGCCGACGGCAGCCACGCCGCCTACACCTACGACGTGGACGGGCGGCGTCTGAGCAAGCGCGAGCGCAACGGCCAGATGACCTACTACATCTACGAGGAACTCAATCTGGTGCAGGAGCTCAACGCCGCGGGCAACGTCATTGCCAGCTATGTCTACGACCGGCTGGATCAGCCGGTCAGTATGACGCGGGGCAACACCACTTATTACTATCTCTACGATCGCCTGGGCAGCGTCGTCGGTCTGAGCGACGGGGCCAACAGTCTGGTCGCCACCTACCGCTACGACCCCTGGGGCAACCTCATCGCCACGGGTGGCAGCAACCCGGCTCTGCTCAACCCCTTCCGCTTCACCGGGCGCGAGTGGGACGCCGAAAGCGGACTCTACTACTACCGCGCCCGCTACTACGACCCCCAAATCGGGCGCTTCCTCAGCCAGGACCCGCTCCATCTGGTGACGGCTGGCGCGCATGGCTACGCCTACGCATCCAACAATCCCCTGCGCTATGTGGACCCGTCCGGTCTGATGGAGCGGGATTGGCGGCGCTTCTGGCAGGCAGTAGGTGGGGTGGCTGTGGGCGCGGGCACCGCCCTCTTGATCATCGGCACGGCCCCCGTCTCTGTGCCCGGTCTGATTGTCGGCGCGGCCGCCGTTGCGGGCGGCACCGTAGCTGGCGGTGTAAGCGCCATCGGCGTCGAGTGGGCTGCCACCGAAGCGTGCGACCCCACCCGCGATTACCGCGCATCGTTCAAGCGGGGCTTGAAGGGGGGCTTTGCTGGCGCGTCGGTTGTCGCCGTCGGTGGTATGGGCTTCCGCGGTGAGCTGATAGGAACTTCCTTTGAAGGCGCAGGAACGGCCCTGTGGACGGGAGGTGGTCGGGTTGGGGGCGCTCTCTTGCGCGGCACCCAGACCGTAGGCGGTGGATTTATAGAGGGAACCAAAGGGTTTCTCCTGTTCGATTCGACGCTGCCCACCTGGGCGCTGATACTTCACCGGGGCAATGTGGCGCTGGCCCCGCTCTTCGTTTATGCTTCGCTGCAATACGATGCCAGACGAAACCGCCTGCGCCAGCGCGGTCCGTAACCCCGCTATGCTGATTCATCTTGGTCGGAGGCGTGTGCTTTTTATCACCGGTCTGCTTGCGACGCTGGCTCTTCTCCTGGCTGGCTGCGCAGGCCGTGCCGTGCAGGGTGTGGTTGTGGACGCGCAGGGGCCGGTCTCCGGCGCAGTCGTCCGTCTGCGCGCCACCGAAAACGCTACAGTGAGCGACGAAAGCGGGCGTTTCACACTGAACGTAGATGGCTTTCCTCTCCACCGCACCCTCACCGCCTGGAAAGAGGGTTACTACATCGGCGGGGCGGATCTGACCGGTTTCCCGGCGCAGGTGATGATCCATCTGCGCCCCCACACGGGGACAGATCATCCGGGCGTGGATTGGCTGCCCTCGGACGCAGACCCGGCAGTGGAGTTGGCCTGTGGTAACTGTCACCAGGAACTACACAGCGAATGGCAGGCCGACGCCCATTCCCAGGCGGCGACGAAGCCATTGGTGCAGGCGATGTACAATGGCAGCGACCAACACGGGCGATCTGGCGTCGGGCCGGGCTTTCTGCTGGACACAACGGAAGAGGTGGGCAACTGCGCCGCCTGTCATGCGCCGGCCGCGCCGGATTTGAATAGTTTGGAAGGTGAGGCAGCCAATGGCGTCTTCTGCCAGTTCTGCCACAGCGTCATCGCCGCCCAGAAGCCCTACGCCGAAACGACCGCCGGTGTCAACGCCGTCAGCCTCCTGCGTCCCCCGCCCGACGAGCATCTCTTCATCGGCCCCTACGACGACGTGACCGGGCGCGACACATTCAGCCCGGCGCAGGTCAACAGCCAGCAGTGCGCGGCCTGCCACAGCGGCGGCTGGTGGGGTGTCGCCGCCTACTCCTCCTTCGACGAATGGCAGGCGAGCGCCTACGCCGCGGCTGGGGTGCAGTGTCAGGATTGTCACATGCCCGCTCTCGGCGCAGCGGATGATCCCCCGATCCGGCTGGTCTCGGCCTGTGCGCCTGAAAGCAGTTCGACTTTTAACCAAAGCCGGACTGCTGAAGCCCTCTGCATCCTCCAAAGCTGTATTGATTGTCACCTGACCGGCAAAACGGAAGACCGCGACCCCACGACGGCTATCCCCCTCATCCCCCCCCGCAACCCGGCCACCGTCTCATCCCACCGGATGCTGGGTGCGGGCGATCTGGACTTTCTAGCCAGCGCGGTGACGCTCATCCTCACGGCTACCCAGGCCAGCGACGGCGTGCTGGCCGCCGTCGCCATCAGCAACCGGGGCGCGGGCCACAGCATCCCCACCGACGGCTGGATGCGCAATCTGATTCTGCTGGTGGAAGCCACCGACGCCGCGGGCAATTCCCTGGCCTATCTCGGCCCGCAAAGTGTGCCGCAATGGGGCGGCGTCGGCCCGGTGGAGCAGGGCAACTACGCGGGACTTCCCGGCAAAGGCTTTGCCCGGCTGTTGGAGGATTGGGAAGGGGAAGCGCCCGCCCCGCCCTGGCGCAACGGCATCCGCGTGCGCAGCGACAACCGCATCGGCGCGGGCGCGACAGATCGCTCCGACTATTTTTTCGCCTTGCCAGCCAGCGATGGTCCAGTTCGGGTGACGGCGCGGCTGATCCACCGGCGCATCTTCAAAGCCTGGGCCGACGCCAAAGGTTTCGACCCGGTGGATACGACGATGGCCGAGGCCAGCGCACAGGCCGCCGCCACAACCGAGCCGGTATTGCAGCGGCTGACTCGGCCTTACGATGCCGCGCTCTTTGCGCCATCACTGGCTACCACCTCCAATGGGTTGCGCTTGGAGACTGCTCACATCGCCCAGGCGGGTGACTGTGCCGAATGTCACAGCGCTGCCTTCGCCGCTTGGCAGACATCCGGCCACGCCCGTTCCGCCACCTCGCCCCTCTACCGGGCCCGGGTCAAAGTGGTGGCCCAGAACACCCAGGCAGAGATTGCGCCCTCCTGCGCTGGTTGTCATACACCTATCGGTCTGCTCAGCGGGCAGGTGCGCACCCGCTGGAGTTGGTTTGGACAGGAGAGTTACCCGCTGAACGAAGCCGCCCAGAGCGGTGTCCAATGTAGCGTCTGCCACGCCATCGCCGTCGTCACCGGCGCGGCGGACGGCGCGTATGTGATGGACGCGGCCTTGCTGGGGTTTACCGATGTGACGACGGCCACCTCTGGCATCCACGCCCCCGCGCTGGGCAACGAACTTTACTCCTCTCCCGAATTCTGTGCCACCTGCCACGAGGCGACCAGTCCCGTCAACGGTCTGCCGGTGATGACGACATACAGCGAATGGCAGGCCAGCCGGTTCAACAGCGGCGACCCGACCACGACTGTCACCTGCCAGGATTGCCATTTTGCCGAAGGACGGCACGGCGCGCTGCGCCGGGAAGACCTGCTGGCTGCGGCGACAGTCAATTTGGCATTGGAGGCCGACGGCGAAGACGCCATTGCCGCGACGGTGACAGTTGCCAACAGCGGCGCGGGCCACAGTCTGCCCACAGGCACCACGGAATTGCAGCAGATGTGGCTGGAAGTGCGGGCGACGGATGCCAACAGGCAGGAGATATTCCTCTCTGGCGGGGTAGACGGCTACGGCGACCCAAGCGAGGATGCGGTGCGCTTTGGCACGGTCTGGCTGGATGGGGATGGGAAACCCACGGAACGGCACTGGGAGGCGGCTTCAGTGCTGTGGGATCAGCGCATCCCCGCGGGTGGGACCTTCACCGTAACCTTTGAAATTCCCCTGCCGCCGGCTGTGGTCGCGCCCGTGCAGGTGCAGGTCAGCCTGAAGCACCGGGCTGCTTCGGGCTATCTCACCGGTCTGATGTCCATCTATTTGCAGGAGGATGTGCCTTCTGCGCCGACAGTCGAGATGGCTGTGGCGGAAAGCTGTTGGGGCTGTACGCCGCTGGGTTTCCGATAGGTATAGACCCTGACCTAAACTGGGTCTATATTTTTCCCGAAATCTGCGCGATACTGTAGTTTTCAGATGAGAACGCCAGCATTCTGCTGGCTGCCGCCAGGGATGGCGGCGCTCCCGGCTGTCAAATGGTGAGTACCTATGTCCACTACATCTCTTCACCTGAAATCCTGGCATCTTCTGCTGGCCCTCGCCCTGGCCTTGACGGCGGCAATCGGTCTCTCCCTGCGCGGCGAAGTGGCTGTGCAAAGTGTCAGCTTTGGCTACGGCTATGGCATACACCTGGTAGATGCCCAGGGGCTGAATCGTATGCCGGTTTGGATCAACAACACGCAGAGTCCTGTGGAGTATACGCTCTATCCCCTGGCCGCGCCTGACTTTTTGCGGCGCTACGCGTCCGATCCCTATCTCAGCGCCCCGGTGGACACTACGGGCTTGACACCCACCCTCACCTGGCAGGAGAGCTACACAACCACAGGCGATTATCTGACTCCCAACGCCGTCCATCTGCCCGCAGAGACCCCCTCTGGCATCTACGCGCTCACTGGGGTGCAAGAGGGCGTGCGGGCCGCCACCTATCTGGTGGTGAGTCCTTTGGCTCTCGCCGCCAAACAGGCTGCCGATGGCACAACCCTGGTTTGGGCCGTCTCCCTGCAAGGGCAGACGCCCGCCGTCGGGCTGACCGTCACCCTTTACGATAGCCAGGGGCGCAGCCTGGAACAGGCCGTCACCGATGCGCAGGGCGTGGCCCGCTTCGCTTTGCCGGACGCCACGCCCTTCCTGGCGGTGGCGCAGGGAAGCGATTCCGCGGCGGACGCACTGGCTCTGGTCGGCTTTGACTGGCAGTGGCAGGTGGACGGTCCCTACTGGTACGCCGACTGGGCATCGTCCGCCGCTCAGCGCCTGGTCTCCTATCTCTACACCGATCGCCCCATCTATCGCCCAGGCCAGACCATCTACTACCAGGCCTTTGTGCGCGACCGCCGCCAGGGACTCTACACCCCCCTGGCCGCGGGCCAGCCCGTGACTGTCACCCTCTTGGACGCGCGCGGCAACCAGGCCGGGGTGGACTATCCAGCAGTGGACGGGGACGGCGCGCTGCAAGGCGAATTTCTGCTGGGTGATGCGCCGCCTTTGGGCAGCTATACCCTGGAGCTATGGGCAGCGGGGGAGCGCTGGCAGCAGAGCCTGCGCGTGGAGGAATACCGCAAACCTGAATACAGCGTGAGCGTCGCTGCCCTGCCCGCCCAGTTGGTACTGGGCGACCCGCTGACCGTAAGTGTGCAGGCGGACTACTTCTTCGGCCAGCCCGTGGCCGGCGCGGCCGTCACCGTCACCGTCCACCGCCAGCAGAGCTACAATGGCTGGTATCAGTGGTGGGCGCTGCCCCCAGGCGGGCCTGGCCGGGAGTTGGTGGCGAGTTGGAGCGGCAGCACCGATTCCCAGGGCGGTTGGAGCGCCGCCTTCGTGCCCGAGGGTCAAGAGCAACAGGACGCCGAATATACCTTTGAAGCCCAGGTGACCGATGCCCGGGGCGAAGCTATCACCGCCAGCGCCCACGCCACTGTGCATTGGAACGCCCTCACTTTGCATCTCTCCACCGACAAATGGGGCTATGAAAGCCAGGAGCCGGTCACTGTGACCGTTTCTGCCCACAACCACGACGGTACAGCCGTGGCGGGCCAGCCGGTGCAGGTGCGGGTCATCGCCTATGACTGGCAAGGGCAGCAGGAGAACGACGCGCTGCCGCCCCAAAACGGGGTCACAGACCAGAAGGGCGAGATGACCGCGCTTTTCAGCGGACTCGGCCAGGGCTGGTATCGCCTGCAAGCCACCACCACAGACAGCCGGGGACGTCAGGCTGTCAGCGTGGGCTACCTTTGGGTCTTCGACCGCCAAAGTCAGCTCTGGTGGTCCAACGGCAGCGCCGAAATCAGCATCCTGCCCGACCGGGAGAGCTATCAGCCCGGCGACACGGCCAATCTGCTCATCCAATCCCAACAGACCGGTCTGGCTCTGCTTACGCTGGAACGGGAAGGGGTGCTGGCCGAGCAGATCGTGACTTTGACCGGCCCGGTGACCAGCGTGCCCGTTGCCATCAGCGCGGCCCACGCCCCCAATATCTACGCCCGCATCCATCTCTTTCGCCCCACCCAACCCGACGATGCGGATCAGGCGGTGGAGGGACGGCTGCTCAGCGCGCAGACAAATCTCCTCGTCCCCGCCAACGACAAGACGCTCACTGTCACAGTGCAGGCCGATGCCACCCAATACCGCCCCGGACAGGAGGCTGCGCTCACCCTGCAGGTGTCTGACAGCCAGGGCCAACCCGTGCGCGCCCGGATCAGCCTGGCCCTGGTGGATGAGGCGCTCTTTGCCGTTCAGGAAGATCTGTCCGCCCCCCTCTTCGCCACCTTCTACGGCGTGCAGCCGCTGGGTGTGCGTACTTTGCACAATCTTACCCACCGGGCCTGGGATTGGCTGGCTTTGGAAGATGGGCCAGCGCCCCAGCCCACGACCACCCCGACGGCCAGCCCAGCCGCACCGGGCGCGTCAACAACCGGCCACCCGCCCCGCCAGCGCTTCCTGGACACGGCCTATTGGAACCCCAATCTGGTCACGGACGCCCAGGGCCGGGTGACAGTCACAATCAACCTGCCCGACAACCTGACGACCTGGCGGGTGCTGGTGCGCGCCATCACCCTGGACACTCAGGCTGGGGAGACCCGCGACAGCCTGTTGGTAACCCAGGAAATCATTGCCCGCCCGGATCTGCCCCGCTTTGCCGTCGTGGGAGATCGTTTCCAGGTTGGCCTGGTCGCCCAGAACTTCAGCGGCCAGCCGGTGGTGGGCAGCGCCCAACTGGACAGCCCCGCTCTGCAACTTCTGGATGCGGGCGAGCAGAGCGTCGCTCTGCCCAATGGGGGCGCTTCCGCCCAGCATTGGACCGCGGTGGCGGCGCAGGTGGGCAGCGCAGCGGTGACATCCACCCTGACCACCAGTTCAGGTGGGGATCAGGTCGTCTTGCCTTTGCCCGTCAAAGCCTTTGCCGTGCCGGAGCGTTGGAGTGGGGCCGGGTTGGTCAACCCAAGCGCCCAGGAACGTTTTAGTGTGCCCCACAACGCGCTGCCGGAGAAGACGAATCTGACGGTTTACCTTTCGCCCTCCCTGGCCCTGGGGGTGCTGGACGGGCTGGCCGATCTGATCGGCTACCCTTATGGCTGCGTGGAACAGACGATGAGCCGGCTCCTGCCCAGCGTGGTGGCGGATCAGGCCTACCGCGAGCTGGGGTTGACCAACCCGCGCGGCGCTGAATTGCCGGAGATTGTGGCTACAGGGCTGCAAAAGCTCTACGGCTTCCAGCATGAGGATGGCGGTTGGGGCTGGTTCTATGACGACACGGGCGGCGCTGCCCTGACTGCTTATGTGTTGCTGGGGCTGGATGCCGTGGCTGACGCTGGCTACGCCGTGGATGCGCAGGTGGTGGAGCGGGGCTTTGTTTATTTGGATAGCGTCCTGTCGCTCACGCTCCCGGTGCAGAATCTTCCGGTGCAGGCGGCGGACGTGCTGGCCTTTGCCCACTACGTCAAGGCGATGTCCGGTCGGGCCGACATGCCCGCTATGCTGGCCCTGGCCGCCAATTCCAAGCAACTGGACGCATTTTCTCTGGCCAATCTGGCCCTGGCTCTGCAAGCGACCCAACCGGCCACGGCCCAGACGCTGGTGGACGCTCTGATCCTGCGCGCCGAAGTCCAGGGGGGGCATGCGCATTGGCCTCTGCTGGAGGCGGGGCAGGATTGGCGTTGGTGGCAGACGATGCCCTCGGCGGAAAAGAATACGGCCCAGGCCCTGCGCGCCCTGGCGGCTCTGCGCCCGGACCATCCGCTGCTGCCCCAGGCTGTGCGCTGGCTCATGCAGCAGCGGCAGGGCGCGGGCTGGTCCAACACCCAGGCCACCGCCTTTGCCGTCCTGGGCCTGGTGGATGTGATCCGCAGCGGCGCTGAATTGGAGAGCAGCTACAGTTATAGCGTGACCCTCAACAGCGTGCCGCTGACGCAGGGGGTTGTCACCCCGCAGACGGCCAGCGACCCGCTTGCGCCGCTACAGATTGCCGCTTCCGCATTGCGGGTGGGTGAGAATGAGTTGACCTTTGCCCGCAGCCCCGGCGCGGGTAACCTCTATTACAGCGTTCTGCTCGTCGAGGAACTCTTCCACGACGCCTTTACCCCTGTAACCTCCGTGGAGCAGGGGCTGCGTCTCAGCCGCACATACCATCTGGCGCAGGGTAGCCCGCGCAGCGACGGCGCGTACCAGGTGGGGGATGTGGTGGAGGTGCAGTTGGAGGTCGAGGCGTCTGAAGACCTCTCTTATGTCCTGGTGGAGGATCCCCTACCCGCTGGCTTTGAGGGCATTCTGGAACGCATGACGCCCAGCATGGTTGGCGACGCCTACTTCGATTGGGCCTGTTGGGGCTGTTGGGGCTACAACCAGAAGAATGTGCGCGATGACCGGGTGGAATTCTTCGTGACCCGTCTGTGGCCCGGTCGCCATATCTTCACCTACCGTATGCGTGCGCTCACGCCGGGCATCTTCAGCGTGCTGCCCGGCCAGGCCTACCCGATGTACCGGGCAGAAGTCTGGGGTCGTTCGGCCAGTGCCCAGGTGCAGGTGCAGCCAGAGGCGTTGAAAGTGCCCGTCGCCCTGGTCGGGGATCGGGATCGTAGCTGCCGGATTGACGACTTTGATCTGCGTCTGGCGGCCCAGGCATACGGCAGCCCGGCGTCGGATCTCGATCTGGACGGCAATGGCCGGGTCGATCTGGGCGAGGTGGCTGGCGTGGCCGTCCGGGTGGGCGCGTCCTGTGGGAAAGACAGACCGCTGGTTTCGACAAGCTCAACCCAAGCTGCCCCAGGTCAGGGCCATCTGGGGCTGAGCTTGCAGCGGGTGGAGGATGCGGCTGGGCGTTTGCAGGTGTTCATCCGGCTGGACGATATGGCGCTGGATGCAAGCTCCCTGGCGGGCTACGGGCTGACCCTCACATACAATCCGGCCCAATTGGCCCTGGAACGCATCACACCCGGCCCCGGTCTGGGTGGGATTCTGCCTTTGGGTGAGGGCAAAGCAAACCCCGCCGGCCAGGTCGCCCTGGGTGGCTACAACCTGCCCGCCGGTGCGGCAGCGGGCCAAATTTTCGTCACGATTGCCTTCCGGCCCGTGGGTGTCCAACCATCCGTCATTCAGGCGTCATGGCCGGAAGCGGTTGACAAGCAGGGGCGGCGCATAGAAGCTGCAGTGACCGGGACAGGAGAAGTGATGCTAAGTCCGCACCTTCTGTATGTTCCATCCCTGCAAAAATCCGTGGGTGTGGCGGCGGGGAGGCAGTGAGCGGGGCAGCGTTGGGGAAGCCGCTCGTTGCTTGCGTCTGCTCTCCCAGGCAATCACCATGCGCATGAGATTCTTGCCCGCCTCGTCGATGTCACACAAGGTCTGCACCTCCGCCGGCCCCATATCCCCATTGACTAGCAGCCTGTCGGAGTAAGGTCTGTCGTCCCTATTTTGGCCTGTTTTCGGACACAAAGTGGATCGCCAAGTGATGTATTTGGCCGAATGAGCGCCCCCAGTGGGATAAATTGACGACCAAAACCGGTCTCTCCGACAGGCTACTAGCGTGCGAGGAGTACAAACACCATGTAGAGAATTACTACTAACACTGATATGAATAACATTACCAATTTCCAAGGAATATCAGAAGAAATACGAATCCGGGTTTGAGTTGGAGATGGTTCTGTCTGCATCATATGAGATGGACTCGTAAGCGGCGAAAGCACTACATCATAAGCAACAGTATGATTGCACTTCATACATATAGTTCCATTACGGTTCCAGCAAATTTTATGATACTTTGTCCAACATTCCGCACATTGAACACCTGCACGATAATTTGGATTGTCATCGTGAGGATCTAGAGCGTTAAAGCAGTACGGACAATCGCGTAATTGTACGGGTACCATGTATTCTCCCTAACTCATAATTTAGGTATGATGTGAAATGAGGAGTTGGTCAAAACGTACAAAAGCGGGGTATAAAGAAAGCAAATTGGTAGATCAGAATCAGTTCAATCGGCGGTTATGTAGCTTACCCTTTTGTTGAGTGAGTTGTGTAAGGGATGAGCCAACGAACGGAAAGGTGAGTTTGAACGTCAATTCCTGTTGGACACCAGCCCGATGATTGCCGTGGGTTACCGTCACGATATGACTCAAAACCACTTCCACGGGATGGTTGGCTACGGCTACTACACCGGTGACCGTCAAAGTACTAGGGCCAAAGGTTGGTGATACTCACCATCCTGGACGGTATTCCGCATGCATTCGAATTGGCACCAGCCAATACCGGTGAACGCGAGGCTGCAAATTAAATCTTGGACTAACTTCCACCCAACAGGGCAACCATATCTGGACATTTGGATGTCTTGACCCTTGCCGTCAGTACATAGCATTTCACGTCACACGTGACTTTTCGAATTCCATAGCCCAGAAAAATGGATCGAGAACACGACGTGGTGAAAAAGTTTCAATGGCACCCTGGGTGTTGGGTGGTGCTCCTAATGATGATACCAATGTAAAACGGAGTTGGATATTGTTGGCATTCGCCATAGCAATAAATCCGGCAGCACTTGCATCACGATACATTAACCAGTCAGCAATAGCATCGCTTACATTTGTCAATACTTTCATATACTGATTCATACGTCCGCTATCGAAGGGTTTCGGTTGATTAGGCAAACTAATGTCTGTCCACAACTGGTCATTTACAAGATAATCGCTTAGATTATTCGGGAGTTTCAACGTGTCCGCTTTGCTTAGAACAACTACTATATTTCGCCGCATCTGCTTCAGGTTAACCTTATTACTTAATAAAGTATGGATATAATTTGCCAACAATCTATCCATAGTATCACCATTCGCCTCCATGTCATTAATACTAAAGAACAATAGCGTTGTCGGTACATATAAGAAGTAAGGCATATTTGCCACGGCAAAACCCAATGGCGTAAAGCTCTCACCAGAGCAATCGCGTACAACAAGAGATCTGCCTCCCCAAGAAGCCATTTGACTGAGAATCATGAGATAGGCTTGTTGTTCACCAAGTGGCGTCGGTTGTGGCAGAATACCGCTACTTACAAACTGGTTTACGTCTTTGATAAAATTCAACGTCTCTTGTGTGGCTGCTTGATGAAAAAAACCTGGCCAAAGACGCGCCATGCGCATAATCATTAGCGTAAGGGCAGATAACCACACGGTCTTACCAGCTTGTGAATAACCACCAACCTGCAAGAAAAAGGGTGGCAGGGGTGGAGTACTATAAGCTGCATACTTATAGAGGGGCGGTAGATCTAAATTGCACTTCGGACACTTGTCAATTTCAGAATCCGAAGTTGTAAGCGTCATGCAAAATGGGCAAACAACTTGAAAACTAACTTTTTTGGGTCCAAAAATTCTTTTGAGCATAAGTGCCTTCGGTTTTCGTTATGGTTCGTTATTTTGTAGAGAATTGTCCTGTGCCCGATCTGCTTTGACCGATTGTTCATCTTTGGCGCGCACTCCACGATTTGAAGGTTGCTGAGTAGCTTCTTCGTCACGGGCCGGATGAGCGGCTGTTTGAAAAGGTTCGGCTGCACTCAATGGCACTTCTGGTTTCCGTTTTTCTTGATTCTTCGCTTTTGGTATTCTCCTATCAGGCTGAACGCTGGTCTCTGAGATGGACTCACCGTGAATAGCAGGCTGTTCATGGTAGGCTCGTCGGTTGATCGGAATACGTGGCATTTTAGTTGCCATATCTGTATAGGTATTTCTGATTATGCTAACAGTTCTCTGATAGAGATTTCGTGGCTGCGGTAATTGGGCGCGACGTTCTTCCACCCTTACGGTAAACATTGATGAAATGAGTGTATTACTTAGACTGCGCTCAATACGTTTTAAATGTTCAGCCCCTAACGTATCAATGCGTCCGAATAGTGGGCCTTGGTCATCGTTTCGGCCAACCTGTGCTGATTGGGCTAAATCAGCACGGGTTGGGGTGGCGACGGTGGTCGCTTCTTGGCAGGTCTGCCGGGCAAATCGATATGGGCCAGCAGATAGTCAAACAGGTTGAGCGGCTCTGCATT
>CAMDQF010000102.1 GCA_945905745.1 Litorilinea aerophila | reverse complement strand
GAGTCATCGCACGATAAGTGCGCATGAATTGGGGATGTTGGGCTAAATTTTATGACAATCAAGCCCCAATTCTATGCGTGAAGGCTATGGAATGCATAAGTAGGGGAATTACGATGCAAATCCAATTATTTCTGAATAGCCGGACAATGGGAAGGAACTTCGTGTCCGATGCTATCCGACTGAGAAATCAGTCTGGCGCTATCCTAACAATCTTTATGCCCTTTGTCAACTTGGCAAAAACCCACCGCGCCTATCCGACTGGTTGTAACAAAAAACCGATCCAAAGGACCGGTCTGTGTGGAGCTAAAGGGATTCGAACCCTTGACCTCTACAATGCCATTGTAGCGCTCTCCCAGCTGAGCTATAGCCCCAAATATTCGTTTGAACGCCTGCGCGCTTGCCACAGTATCGTCTACATACGGAATTTTGTCAAATCTGCGGTCATTTTTGCAGATATGTTTACTTCCGTCCGTTTGGTGGAGCTGAAGGGATTCGAACCCTTGACCTCTACAGTGCGATTGTAGCGCTCTCCCAGACTGAGCTACAGCCCCAAACATTTCATTGGCTCGGCAGCAGACTGGCAGCGGGCTGGCAGCGGACTGCTGAACACAGAAAGAAAGTATAGCAGAGAGAGAAGATGAGCGTCAAATTGGGCAGGCTTTCGGGGAAATCCGATCTTCAAAGCGGACGCAGATTTGCACGGAAAGAAATGATTTTCACTGCTTTTATCCGCGTCAATCCGCCCTTTCCGCGTCATCCGCGTCCCATTCTTTGTTTCAACTTTGGCAGGTTGGGCAAAAGTGGGTGCTGCGCTGGGCCAGAACGATGCGCCGAATCGGCGTGCCGCAGATGTAACAGGGCTGGTCCGTGCGCCGAAAGACCCGGTGCTCCTCCTGAAAGGAACCCTTTTCACCGCTGGGTGGGGCATAGTTTTGCAGACTGCTGCCCCGTCCTTCGATGCCTGCCTGCAATACCGTCCGCACGGCCCCGTGCAGAGCAGCCACCTGGTCCCCGGAAAGCTCACCGCCCAGACGCCGGGGATCGATCCGGGCCAGAAAAAGCGCTTCGTCGGCATAAATATTGCCCACCCCAGCCAGGATCGACTGATCCAACAGCAGCGCTTTGATAGAGGCCGTGCGCCCGGCCAGCCCTCTGCCCAAATCATCTGGCGCAAAGCCATCTTCCAACGGTTCCGGCCCCAGTTTACGCAGCACATCCGCCGGATCGCCCACCAGCCAAATCCGGCCAAACTTGCGCGGGTCCCGATAGTGCAGCCGCTCGCCGCTGTCCAGAGCCAAGAGCAGATGGGTGTGCTTATCCGGCTCGACAGTGGCAGGCTGCACCCGCACCTCACCGGTCATGCGCAGGTGGATAATCAGTGTTTCGCCGCTGTCCAACCCCAGGAGCATATATTTCCCACGTCGCCCAAAGCTGTCGAAGCGGCGTCCTCGGATTAGCTCCAGAAAGAGGTCGGGTTCAGGGATGGCAATGATGCGCGGCCAATGAACTTCGCCCCCTACGACCCGTTTGCCGAGCAGTTGGGGGCGGAGTTCCCGCACATAAGTTTCCACTTCGGGTAGTTCAGGCACAGTAGTTCAAACCCTTCTTGTGTAGAGCCAGAGCGCGCCCAATAGCAGGGCCAGCCCACCCGCAGCCGCTTGCAGCCAGCCCCAATTGCTCCACGGCAGGCCAGTAGCGACTGGGAGAGGCGCAGAGTCCATCTCAGCCGAAACCGCAGATGCCTGAGATTCCTGGGCGACAGACGCGTCGGACAGCTCTGCGGGCGCGGACTGAATCGCCACGGTTTCCGGGGATGCTGCTACCTCTGGTTCATCGGCCGCCGAATCCATGGCAATCTTCGCCATTGGCTCGACCAGAGGTGAAGTTTCAGGTTCTACATTCATCGGCTGCACAATTTCACCGTTCGCGGGGATGGCCCCATCTGCTGATCGGGCACCGTTCCCTGCAAAATCAGCAGGCCCAGCCTGGAACAAAGCAGGTCCGCTTTCCAAAGCCCCTCCGCTGGCCCCAGGCATCATCCTCGCCGCCGGTGCCTCTCCACCCGCTGGCCCCGCGCGCATAGCAGCCGACGATGCGCCAGAGTCCATCCCCGGCGGGGCCTCATTCATTGCCGCCGCGCCACTAGGCGGTGCGTCTGCGGGGACAGAAGCCGCCTTTGCCATCGGTGCAGCAGCATCGGACACGGACGCGTCTGATTGGACAACCGGAGCCATTTCGGCCTGTGCCTCTGCCGGTGCGGCCCCTTCCCCGGCCCCATCCCTGGCCGCTTCACTGGCCACACCGGCAGATTCTTCCATTGCGGGTAGAGCCGACTCAGAATGGCTGTCTGCTTGCGCGGGGGATTCCATTGGGAGTTGCATTGCAGAGGGGGCCGATGTGAGCAATGGATTGCTTGACTGGTTGGCCCCAGGCGATGTGACCAGAACGACCACAAAGAGTATCGCGGCCACTGCCGTGGCATTGCGCAGAAGCAGATTGCCCGAATTGAAGAAAGCCAAAAAATCCTGCCAAACGCTGCGACGGGGTGGAGCCACAGGTTGGCGCGGGGAACGGACTGCCACGGGCGCAATTGCCCGTGCCCGTCGCTCAGCCAGCACATCGGCCACCTGATCTTCCCGCAACGCAAATGAGCGGGGCAGGGCAAGCGGAGGCAGGGCCTGAACCAACGCCACTGTGCGACGCAGGCTTTCCAACTCCCAGGCCAAGGCCGGATCCGCCAAAATCGCCGCCTCGACGCTCTCTTTTTCTTCATTGCTGACAGCGCCGTCAATATAGGCCGACAGCAACTCGTCACTGATTGGGTTCTGCTCAGAACGGTTCATAAGTTCATTCACTGGGTTTCACCGTTGCCCCCGATGGACAAAAGGCGGAAACCCCTGATTGGGTTTACTTGATTTCAGGACGAAAGGCAGCAGGCAAAAGTTCCGAATAACCGGCCAGATAATCCCGCAACCGTCCCCGTGCCCGGTTGATGCGGGATTTGACCGTGCCCATTGCCACGCCGGTCATCTCAGCGATCTCTTCGTAGGCGTAGCCGTGAACGTCGCACAGCACAATCACCGTGCGCTGATCCTCGGGCAGAGATTGGATGGCGGCTTCGATCAGATCAGTCAATTCTTGCCGCTCCACATAATCTGCGGGAGAATCTCCCGGATCGATCAGTTGGGTCGCATATTCTTCCCCAACGGGCAAATCGTCCAGGCTGTCCGTGCGCCGCCGCTTCTGGGCGCGCAGCACATCGTAGCAGGTATTGGTGACAATCCGCATCAGCCAGCTTTTGAAACTGCCCCCGCGAAAACTCTCCAACGCTCGATACGCTTTGATAAAACTGTCCTGCACTGCGTCGGCGGCGGATTCGCTATTGCTCAGCAAACGATAGGCAACACTATAGGCCAGATTCTGATATTCCAGAATAAGGTGGTTGAAGGCATTCAGATCGCCGTTGAGCGATTGCTCGATCAGTAGGTCCTGATCCATTGTATAGAAAGATTTCCTGGGTAATTGCAGTGAAAAGCGGCCGCAGATAGCGGACGCAGATAGCGGACGCAGATTTATGGGAAACCGTTGATTTCCGCTGATTTTATCAGAGCCAATTCGCCTTTTCAGCGCTATCAGCGTCCTATTTGTCACGTCAGATTTGACGATTTGAACTATCAAACGTATACTGCTCTAGGAAGCCGAAGTGGCGGAATTGGCAGACGCGCACGACTCAAACTCGTGTGGGGCGACCCGTGTGGGTTCAAGTCCCACCTTCGGCACTCAGTTTTCAACAACGGTCTGCTATAATTTATGGCAGACCGTTGTTGTTAGAAGTCCGATTGTTGGAAAAGCCGAACGTCTGCTGCGCTTCCCGACTGATTATAGCAAAGAGTTGAATTGCTGGAAAAAGCATTCGGGCACACGCAATCCATTGCGACCGCAACCTGACCGAGTGAGTGATTCTTCTGTCCGCCTTCGGGCGGTAACAGATTTGTGAATGAAAGATATATGAAAGAGATAACTCAGACAGCGAACCTTTCGCCTGGTTGTGTGAAAGATGATTCCCTGAAAGTCCCGACGAGCAGCCCTTCCCCCTTTGCTCGCCTTTCCCCTTTTCTTATCCTAACCGTCCTTCTTCTGTTTTTTGCCGGGTGCGGTCCATCCGATTCGGGCGCAACGAGCAGCGATTTAGGCGCGGCAACCCAACGCATTGCCCAGGAGTTCCAGACTAATGGGGACTTGGCCGGGGCAAAGGCGGCCCTGGCTGGGCTGGATGTGCCCAACGCCAATCAATTGCTGATTTTGACAGCCGAGACAGCCATCAGCGCCGGCGATATGGACAATGCGGATGCGTTGACACGCCTTTCCCTGGCCCTGGGCCTGTCATCCAGCAATATCCAGCGATATGCCCAGGCCAGAGGATTGCTCCCGACCCAGAGCCAGCCAGCCGGTCAAACCACTCGCGCTGAACAACCGGCAGCCGTCCAGCCGACAGCGACGCCTGCGGTCGTCGTCGTGGCCGAAAACCCGACTGCCACATTTACGCCCGAGGCTGCCGCTGCCACAGCGACGCCCGAAGCAGATGGGGCCACAGCGGAGCCAGCCACAGCCACACCTGTGACCGACCCGGAAGTGCGCACGGATTCCGCCATGAATGTGCGGGGCGGTCCCGGCACAAATTATGCGGTGGTCGGCGCGCTGAATGCGGGGGATGTGGCCCGCATCACTGGTAAAAACGCGACAGGCGATTGGTGGCAGATCAGCTTCGCCGGTGGCACGACGGGGTGGGTCTATAGCCCCCTCGTCACTACCAGCGGCGACACCAGCGCTGTGGCAGTGGCCCAAGCACCAGCCCCGCCGCCCACGACCATAGCGCCAACGGCTGCGCCAGCCCAACCCACCAACACCCCCGCACCTGCCCCGTCCGGGGTGGATTTCCGTCTGGTTGAGCGACGGATCTGGGGCGTGGAGGAGAACGGCGGTCGGATGGTCGGTGATTCTGTCAACTGCGGTGACAAGCAGGAACTCCATGTGATTGTGCTGGATGCGGGGGGCAGCCGGCTCAATGGAGTCACTGTGCGGGGTGTCTATCGCAACGAATTTCATGTGACCGGCGGAAAAGGCCCTGGGCTTGCCCAATATGACATGAATGTGGATGGGGACGACATTGTGGTTGCCCGGGATGTAGACGGCCGGGATGTCACCAGCGATCAGGCCAAAGGATTGACCGCCAAAACCTACAATATCTCCCACGGGGATTTGATGGCAGGCGGATTTTGCAGAGACGCGGCTGGCTGCGATTCGTTCATTGCTACCAACGGCTGTTTTGGTCACTTTAGCTGGACAGTTACCTTCCAACGCACATATTGACGCTTTTTTGGTTGACAGGTGGAGAATCGTCTGTCGTTTGTCGGGAAATCGGTAGATTGGAAGAAGGAAAGTTGGGGTACAATGGTCAGGTTATCCGGCTGCTGTTCTCCAACGGCCTGCTGAACCCGAAAGTACTCGACCAAAAGGAGATCAGGTGAAGATCGATTATATTCGGAACGTGCCCCTATTTTCTGATTTGTCCGAGGAGCACCTGGTCCAGCTTGCGGGGGCCATGCGCCAGGAAAATCGGGCCAAAGGCACAGCCATTTACAGTGCAGGCCAGCCCAGCGACTCTCTGCTGATTGTGCAGAGCGGCTTTGTACGTCTGCTGGGTGATAACGGTATCGCCCTGGCTACATTAGGACCGGGCAGTCTGCTGGGCGAAGCCGAGTTTTTGCGCGGGCTGGAGCATACGATGGGGGCCGTGGCCGCGGGGGATGTGGAACTGTGGAGTCTGAGCGACGACGCCCTGCGCGGGCTGTTGAAGCAGAAGCCCCAAATCGGCATTGTTCTCAGCCGCAACTTTGGCGAGCACCTGGTCCAGATGGAAGATTATCTGGTGGCCCGACTGGCCGACACCAACATTCTGGGGGATATGCCCCGCAATGTGTTGCGTGCGTTGGCCCGCTCCCTGCACCCCCACCCAATAGCCGCGGGTTCCCATCTCTTCCGTTCCGGCGAGCCGCCTGTCGGTCTACTGCTGATGGAAGAGGGTAGCCTGGAGATTCGCCCGGACCAGCCTGGCGCTGAGACGCAACGGGTGCAGACCGGGGAAGTTTTCGGCGTCCTGCCTCTTTTGACCAACAAAAATTACACCGAAAGCGCAACCGCCAGCCAGCCAAGTCTTGTCTGGGTGCTTCCCGCGGCCGAGTTCCACCACATCGGCAGCCACTTTCCCGTATTGCGTCGGACCCTAGGCCGCCGGGTGCGCAGTCGCCTGAGTCAGAGCGACCAGACCCAGGCTGTAATCCGCCTAGCCCAGACCCCCATCTTTGCCCCGATGGCCCCAGAGAATCTCCAGGCGATTGCCCAACGGCTGGTCCTGCACCACGTCCCGGCGGGCGAGCCGATCTATCGGACAGGCGAGCCGGGCGATGCGCTTTATCTGGTGGATGCGGGCGAAGCGGAAATTACATCCCAGAACCCCCAGGGCATTGTGGAAGAGATCGGGCGGATTGGGACAGGCGGCTTCTTTGGCGAGGTGAGTCTGCTCACGGGCAAGAACCGGGTGGATGATGCATCGGCCACCCGCAACACCAATCTTTGGGTACTTTATAAGGCCGATCTGGACGAATTGGTAGGTCTTTACCCGGCCATCGGCACTTCGCTGAATCAGGTCGTAGCCTCTCGGCTTTCTGCCGAGCAAAATTCTGTGGACGAGAGCCATTACCGTCGCTTCCCCCTGCTTGCCAATCTGAGCAGCCACGATCTCAAAACAGTGGTGAACAGTCTGCACCCCACCCGCTTTCGGGCTGGCGAGCAAATTTTCCGGGCCGGTACGCCGGGCGACAGGCTCTATCTGGTGGAGCGGGGCCATGTGCGTATGCAACCTCTCTCTGGCAGCAACAGTTGGGTTCTGGGCGAGGGCGACATCTTCGGCGAGAAATCGGTGCTCACCAATCAGTTGCAGGGGCAGAGCGCCTACGCCGAGACCGAAGTTGATCTGTTGACGATTGGCCGGGAAGAGTTGGAAGCGCTGATGATGCGTATGCCCACCCTTTCGATGAGCCTCAGCCGACTGCTCAGTCAGCGGGCGGTAGAGCCGGGTTCGGCCTCCTTCTATCCCAAAGATGCCCAACCCCAGGTTGCTGGGCCACAAGCTGCCTATGCCCAGCAGGCCCCCACACTCTCATCACAGCGACGACGGGCCGCGGCCAACCGCTCGGAAAATGATGAGAACTCTCCGCGCTCCCCTGGCATTGGGGTCTGGTTTGCCAATTTGAGCTTGGGCGCAAAATTACGGCTGGCCCTGCTCGTGCTGATTCTGTTCTATCTTTTTGGGGTAGCTGCGCCATCCGCGTTGGGCCGTCTGCTCAGCGGCGCAGAGACAGCAGAGGGCGAGGCTTCGACAATTTCGGCCAGCGTCACAGGCGCAGCAGCATTGCGTAGCAGCGAAGGCGCGCTGGTCTCGCTGCAAAGCACGGAGGGCAATAGTCAAGTGGTGGCCCTGGCTGCCGAAGGTGTGATGCCCACGGCTACTTACACGCCGTTCCCGACCAACACACCGATTCCGACCGAGACGCCGACGATTACGCCCACGCCGTCACCGACACCCTTGCCCACAGCTACGCCGATTCCGCCCACGCCCGTGCCTGTTTTTGTCCAGCAGGTGCAGGCTGCGCCGCAACCGGAGCCAGAGGCGCAGGTACAGGCTGCGTCTGCGCCTGCCTTGCCGCCCCGGGCCTGGGATGGCCGCCTGAGTCAGTTGGGGATGAATGTGGCGGATGCCAGTGTCGCGCCGGGCCAGCCCTATTGGCGGCTGATTGAGGCCAAATGGGAGAACGAACAGGAAGCAGGCGGCCGACACCACATCTTTATCGAGGCAATCGATGAAGGCGGCAACCGGGTGGTGGGTGCACCGATCACAATTTTCCGGAGTGGGGGCAGCGAGTCCGGCGCGACAGAAAACAAGAATCCGCCCGACTACGCCTATAACTACCCGATGTATATGGCGGGCAATTCCTATGGGGCAAAGATTGAAGGTCTGCCCAGCGATATAATGCAGGGGATGGGACTGGGCACGCCGGACCTGCCCTTCCACACGATTCATACGAATGTGAAGCTGATTTTCCAGCGCACGGTTGCTCCGTAATCTCATCTTGTGCTATACTCTGGTCACGGAGATACTTTTAAGCTGATGGGAGGGACAACTTGAGCGAGCAAACAGCCCAAGAAACCTTTGCCGAGATAAGGGCACTTTTCAAGGAGACGGACGCCAAATTCAAGGAGACAGACGCCAAGTTCAAGGAGACGGACGTCAGGTTCAAGGAGACGGACGCCCTGATAGCGAAGATGACTCGCGAGAGCAACGACCGGTGGCGTCGTCTGGAAGGGATGTTCGGCATCCAGTGGGGGCGTATGTTGGAGGCATTGGTGAAGCCGGCTGCTCTACAGCTTTTCCGAGAGCGTGGCATCGAGGTTCACCACACATACCAGCGCCTGGAGAGCCGGATTAACGGCCACACAATGGAGTTGGATATCGTCCTGGAGAACGGGCAGGATACGGTTGTTATCGAAATGAAAAGCCTGGTGAAGGCCGAGGATGTGGATGACCTGCTGCAAGATATGGCGGATGTCTTGTCCTTCTTCACACGCTACGAGGGACGGCGGGTCTACGCTGGCATCGCCGGGCTCGAGTTTGCCGAGGGTGCCGATCGCTATGCCTATCGGCAGGGGCTGTTTGTGCTGGGTTTGACGGGGGAAGGGATGGTGAGCATCAAAAACGACGCAAAGTTTCGCCCCCGAGATTTTGGAAAGGCGACAGGCTGACGGGCAAGAAGCAGCCACCCTCTCCCAGAATGGGGGAGGGTGGGAGAGGGTGAATAGTTAAGAATAAAACGAAAGAGACCGGTCTCATAGACCGGTCTCTTTTTTTGATTGGCCTCCCCTGCGCTGCTGCTCATTTCTATTGCAGCAACCCCCGCGCCGTCACCGGCCAGGTGACTTCCACTACGCCGTTGCGATAGCCGACAACTTCGTTGAAGAGATTGTTGGCGACGCAGCAGTGGTTGACGAGCAGCGTTACCCGTTCGCCGATTTCGGGCTTCCTTCCGCTGGCCGAGAGATCGACCCAGCCGTGTTCTTCGTTGAGCTTTTCGATCTGGGCATCGGGATATTCCAGAATCAGCCCGTAGCCGGTTGCCCCCTTCGCCCCGTCGGAGGAGAGCGCTTTGCTGCCCGCGTCCAACACAGCCCGGTTGTCAGTAGGGCGGCTGACGACAGTCGCGATAACGTGGAAGGCCACCTCCTCCTGACTCAACACCCCCATATTGACCAATGACCGGTCGCCATAGACGTACGTGCCAGCCCGGTGTTCGGTCACTTCTTTGTGGGCATGGGCCTGCCACATAGCCGGGGAACCGCCGGCACTGACTATCTCCATAGGGATGCCATCCGCCGCCAGCAGGCGCCGGGTCTCGGCCACAAAGCCGTCGGTCTGTTCGTTGGATGGATAGGTCATCAGTCCGCCAAAGTGGAGATGAGAAGAGCGGGCAATCATCCGGGCCAGTTCCGCGGCCTCGTCGGGTGTCTGCACGCCGCAGCGTCCCAGGCCAGTGTCAAACTCCACCAGCACAGGCAGGGTCAGCCCAGCAGATCTGGCAGCCTCGGCATAGCCCTGCACAGTGACATCTGAATCGCCGGTGACACTCATCCGCACCCGGCGGGCCAGGTGCATCAGCCGCTCGAGTTTGGCCCCGCCCAGCAAATTATAGGGTAGAAAGATGTCTTTGATGCCTGATTGGGCCATCACTTCCGCTTCGCCCAACTTCTGGCAGGTGATGCCGACCGCGCCTGCGTCCACCTGCATATGGGCAATTTCAGGGATTTTGTGGGTTTTGATGTGGGGGCGGTTGGCGATATTGTGTTTGTCCAGATAGCTCTGGAGTCGGGCAATGTTGGCAGACAGTTTGTCCAGATCGACAACCGCTGCGGGGCTTTCCAACTGATCGATGTGCATTTCGCTACTCCTCTGTGGCTTTATGATGAAGATGCGGTATTGCAAGGAACACAGGAACGCAGATTGTATTCGCGTTCAGCAGCAACCATTTCAGGTCAGAAAATCTTCGATCACATTGACAAAATCGTCCAGGCCGTGGATGCGTGGGGCAAATCGGCTGCTTTGCGCGCCATAGAGCAGGGTCAGCGCCGGATTTTCCGTGTGGAGGCGTACGCTGCAATCTTCGATGTTGCCGTGATCGCTGCTGATGATCAACAGCGTATTTTCCCAATCCGCGGCAGCCAACAGCCCCGCCACAAAGCGGTCGATGCGTTGAAAATTCGTCACCGCGCCGGCCATATCCCGGCTGTGTCCCAACATATCGGTCAGCCAATGCTCGAAAAAGACAAAGCGATAGGACTGGGCGATCTCCCACCACTTGGCTCCGGCCTCTTCCAGTGTGTAATCGGGAATGTCGGTGTAGCCCAGTTGGGTGCGCCAGCCTTCCCCGGTGAAATTGGCGCTCAAAGCCGTACCAGCGCGCATAGCATCTACGGTGAGCAGGGCTTGCCCTCCCACAGTGGCCGCATAGGGCACCGCGCTCAGCCCCCGCTTGCCCAGTTGGAGTCTGTCAAAATAACCCTGGGGATAGGCGTTGCAAAAGTAGCTGGGCAGTCCGGCCTGGTTGAGCCGGGCAAAGAGACTGGCTTCGTCCAGAATCTCCCGCACCCGTTGATCGGGTCGGGGGCCGAAGTGTTCACCCAGCCGGGCCGGTGCGTTGATACCTGTGAGAATGGCGGTTTGCCCCGTCGCGCTCTGAGGCTGGCCCGACACACCCAGGCAGGCGTCGGTGGGAATCAGATGGCCGCGGCCATTGCCGTAGCGACCAGTGGAGGCGGTGAGGGGCTGACCGTCGATCAGCCCGCGCAGGTTGGGCAGATCCGCTGCGGCCAGGGGATTGATGGCCGGATCGTCACTGCCCAGGCCCACGCCATCGAGGAAGAGGAAGAGGACGCGTCGCACGGGGATATTCAACGCAGAGACGCAGAGGCGCAAAGGCGCAAAAAAGATACGCTATTCACTGGGGATTTTCTTCTTTCGATTCTTCGGCTGGTTCGGGTTTGGGCAGGGAACTGCCACAACACTGGCAGCGCTCGGCGCGCACAGCATCGCCGGTCAGGTGGCTATCGCAGATAGGGCAGGTTGGGGCTGGCATTATGAATTCACTCCCGAAAGCTGCAAAAGCGATGCGTCCCTATTTTGAAGCGCATACGGCTGGACTAATACATCGGCTGGAATACCCAACCCACTTTGCAGTCGACGAATCATTTCCAGGGATAGCGGGCGGCGGCGATTGAGGATTTCCGATACACGCCCCCGACCGCCCAAAAACGGCTCTAAGTCGCGTCTGGTCAACCCACGGGCATCCAGAACGTGCAGGATCATCTCGATAGGATCGGGTGCAGGGATCGGATAGTTTTCCTGCTCGTATGCTTCGACCAACAGAACCAGTACATCAAGCCGGTCCTCGTCTGCAGAACCAGCTTCAGCATCCCACAGCGCCTCAATTTCTTCCAGGGCGGTTTCGTAGTCTTCGTCATTGCGGATCGGTTTGATATCCATTTGATTTCCCTCAGATTGTTGCCCCATCGATTCGGTCGTATTCGGAGTGTGTGCCCACAAAACGAACGAAAAGCCGTCCCTTGCGGTACTCTGCAATCACAACCAGCCGGTATGTGTTGCCTTTGATATTGAACACAATCCGATTCCCACCCACAACGCTGGCGCTTGCATAGTCGGCTTTGATATCCGCCGGGGATCGCCACAGCGCGCGCCTTGCATTGGCATACCAAGCGCGTAAAGGCTGTTCAGCGTCTGGATGAGATTCCCAAAACTCGCGTAGCGTTTTGATGGAAACGATGTGCATAGCTCAATCTTATCACGATCCCTAAGAGGGATCAACCGGCAAACGCTTTCAGCCGCAATTCCAGCTCTTCCAGCCCCGTATCCGCCTCCCGATAGGTCAGCCCCAGCCGCGCGGCCGCGGCCCGCGCCCGCGCGGATTCGTCCTGGTCTGGCAACTGGCGCAAGTAGAGCAGATCTTTGTAGTTGCCGAAATAGGCGTCGCGCAGTTGGGGGAAACGGTCCAGCCCCAGCCCTTCGATCACCAGCCCGTCAAAGTGGCGGGCCAGAAAATCGGTCAGATAGAAAGTGCCGGGTTCGGCCTCGGCCTGCTGGCGGAAAACGTCGCCGCCGTAAAAGTCGTAGCAGTGGGGGCCGGGGATGCGCAAGGCATGGGGATAGCGTTCCAGCAGGGCGTCCAGGCTGCCGCCCGTCCCACAATCGGCATAGCCCACCAGAATGCGGTCAAAGCGGCCCGCCCATTCGTCCAGCCGCTTCTCCAGCGCGGGCGCGATGCGTTCGGGCCGGTTGTGGAGTTGGGCGGGCACGGCGGTCAGCTCGTACTCCCAGCCCAGCCTTTCGGCCACAGCCACCAATTCCCGCACAATCGCGCCGCAGGCGATGATCCCGATTTTCATTCTGCTACTTTCTGTCGGCGCGCGGCGCGCCGCGAATCCCGGCGGTTGGCGCGAGATTCGTCGGTTTCAATGTCGCTGCCCGCGGTGCTGGCCGCAGGTGGTCCGGCAATCGGCTGATCCGCTACAGCATTCAACGCGGCGCGCATGGCCCGCAGATGGGTGGGGGTTGTGCCGCAGCAGCCACCGATGACGTTCACGCCCAGATTGCGCATCTTTGTGGCATACTGGGCCATCACCTCCGGCGTGCCGTCGTAGTGGATGTGGCCGGCGTTGTATTGGGGCATCCCCGCGTTGCTCTGGGCCATCAGATAGACCCCTTGCGGGCGGTGCTGGGCCATCTCCGTCATCACCGCTTCGATCTCCCCCGGCCCGTTGCCACAGTTGGCGCCGATCAAAAAGACGCCCCAGTCGCTCAGTGTCTCCACGGCCTGTTTCGGGCTGACACCCATCATTGTGTGAAAGTTGGTGTCGAAGGTGAGAGTGACGACGACGGGCAGGTCTGTGGCCTGCTGTGCCCCTTTGACCGCCGCTTCCACCTCGTTCAGATCGCTCATCGTTTCGATGAGGATAAAGTCCGCACCGCCTGCAGCCAGAGCCGCGGCCTGTTCGGCAAAGATAGCGGTGGCTTCCTCGATCGTCAGGGGACCCAACGGTACGATCAGTTCCCCGGTGGGGCCGATGCTGGCGGCCACCAGCGCGCCGACCGGGTGGGCCACATCCGCAGCCAAACGCACCCCCGCTTCGTTGAGATCGGCCACCCGTTCCTGCAAATTGTGCAGTTTCAGCCGGGCCGAGGTGCCGCCGAAGGTGTTGGTGGAGATGATATTCGATCCCGCGTCCAGATAGCCCTGATAGATGGCACGCACGGATTCGGGTTTCCTCACATTCCAGAGTTCGGGCGCGCCACCGTCGGTCAACCCGGCATCCTGGAGCATTGTGCCCATTGCGCCGTCGCTCATCAGCAGACGACCCTCTTGCAGCCAAGTGAGTAGGGTGTTAGGTGTGGTCATTGGGTTCCCCCTTTCGGTAGTGAGCAGTGATCAGTAATCAGTGGTGCCGCTGTCCCGACTGATCACTGCTCACTGGTCACTGATTACTCTCTTCCGCTCAGCGAATTTCGCGCAACAATCGCGCCAGCCGCTCTGGCGTATATTCGGCTTCCAATTCGGCGGCGACGGCGGCGGCCACATCGCCGGGCGTGCCTTCTCGCGCCTGCCACTCATCCCGTCGCCACTGCTCCAGATAGGCGTCGGTTCCGATCAGCCCGGCGCGCATGGCCGCTTCGTCGATGGCAAGCTGAAAACGCTCGCTCAGTTCGGCTTTGGCCCGATCCCGGCGGCCTTCACGGGCGGAGACCATCGACGGGATATTCATCCAATAGGTAACTTGATACTCGGCCATTCTTGCCCTCTGTGTATTCTTAGCAGCCTGCAATGCTCCGGGCGTGGTCCGTGACCCGTCCGCCGGTCACGGACCGGCAGGAGCATCTGTTGTAGACTACATATTTTCGATCTGCACCGGCTCAATTGCGTCTGCGGGTTGAAAACCCAACACCCGCCCATAGAAGTATAACTCACCTTCCAGCGCACGTTTGATATTGGCGGCCTGACGAAAGCCGTGCTGCTCCCCGGCAAAGGGGACGTAGGCCACCGCCACTTCATTATAGCGCATCGCGTCCACCATCCGCTCGGCCTGATTGGGCAGAACGACTTTATCCTCCAATCCCTGAAAGAAGATGACCGGGCAGTTGAGGTTCTCCGCGTGATAGATCGGCGAGCGCTCTTCGTAGACTGCCTTCGCTTCCGGGTATGGCCCGATCAGATTGTCCAGATAGCGGGACTCGAATTTGTGGGTCTCTTCAGCCAGACCGCCCAGATCGCTGACGCCGAAATAGCTGGCTCCAACGCTGAAAACGTCCCGGAAGGTCAGCGCACCCAGCGTCGTGTAGCCGCCGGCGCTGCCGCCCCGGATGATCAACCGCTTGCTGTCGGCCAGCCCCTGCTCCACCAGAAAACGCGCGCCGTTGCAGCAGTCGTCGATGTCCACGATGCCCCAGTTCCCATTCAACCGCATCCGGTAGGCCCGGCCATAGCCTGTGCTGCCGCCGTAGTTCACATCCAGCACCGCAATGCCCCGGCTGGTCCAGAATTGGATGGATAGTTTCAGCAAATTCTCCGTCGAGCCGGTCGGCCCGCCGTGGCTGATGACGAGCAGAGGCGGTCTGTCGCCAGCCGGTGCAGCAAAATCCGCGTTGTGGGGCGGATAGTAGAAGCCGTAGGCCGTCAGCCCCTTCTCCGTAGGAAAGGCGATGGTTTGGGCGGGCGAGATGTAGCGGCTGTCCGGCGCTGCCCTACCTGAGCGGCGTAGGGTGGTGAATTCACCCGTGGCTAAGTCCAATCGCACGATCTCCGATTCCAGCGTCGGCGAGCCACCTTCAAAAACCGCATCGGTCTGGCTGACGCGCAGGCTGTGGATGGTTGTGTAGGGCGATTCCAACCGCGTAAAAGCCAGCGTCTTTGTGTCGATGGCGGCCAGATGCCAGAGACCGGCGCTGGTGAATGTACAGATAATCCGCTCCGGCCCGGCAAATCCGTAGGTGGATTGGCCGAAGGCCCACTGGGGCACACCAAACTCGGCGGCCTGTTGGGTGACAGCCTCCACAGCACCGCCGACCAGCCGGTAGAGATTCCACCAACCCGAGCGATCCGAGACGAAATAGAGCGTTCCATCCGGCGACCACTGGGGTTGGAAGATGGATTCCTCCAACCCGCCCGCCACCAGTTTGGGCGCACCCAGAGAACCGTCGGCCTGCACATCTGCCAGCCAGAGTTCGCAGCCATCCCAGGGCATATTGGGATGATTCCAGCTCTGCCAGGCCAGTTGGGTGCCGTCCGAGCTGAGGCAGGGGGATGCGAAAAAGTCATAGCCAGAGACGAGGACCCGCCCCTCGCCGCCTCTGTTCAAGTCGAGCGCAGCAATTGTATTGACCGCCTCCTGGTCCGCGGCCCGGTGATCCTCGCGCACGCCGATCAGCCGGTTGCGCTGGCTGTCCATCACACAATCGGCGAAGCGTATGTCCAGCCCTTCGGGGGTGAGTGCTTCCGGCACGCCGCCTGGCTGCTGGCGGTAGAGCCGCTGATCCGCAAAATTCGTGAAGTAGAGCGTCCCCCCATGGACGCTGTACGAACCACCGCCGTACTCGTGGACACGGGTGCGGGCGTTGAAGGGAGCCCGGTTGACATCCGCCATCTTCCCATCCGGTGTGCGCCGCACCACCACATAGCGTCCCTTCTCCTGGGGGCGCATCTCGGCCCAATAGATGTCATCGCTGTCCCGCATCACCTGGCCCAGACCGATAGATTCGCCCACAATCAGGTCGGCGGTGATGGGTGATTTCCACGTTCCGTAGGGGGTCCACGTGCCGTGGGGGGCGGTTGTTGGATGTGTCATTCGATCTTCTCCTGTCTGCGTGCCGCCGAATCAATTCGGCGTCTGCTACGGGAAACCCGTTGAAACGGGTTACGGATTCTTTTTCAGTGCGTTTCAACGCACTTTCTGTATCAGGCGTCGGTTTCAACCGATGCCGCAACCGATGCCGCGCCAGGCACGTCATCGGCTGGACTACCCCGTCTCTGTTCCCGCTCGGCGCGACGGGCAGCCCGATCGGCGCGGCTGGTGCGTTGACCGCCGCCGCTGTTTTCCAGTGCGGCGATGGCGGCTTGCCGGTCGGTACTCCACTGGGCTTTGCATTCGTCCACATAGCTCTGCAAATGGGGGAAAGAGTCGCTGGCGTGGGGCAGGTTGATGGCCCCCACAAACTCTTCCTGGAAGCTCGGCTCCACCGCCGTCTCCACATAGCGCACCCAGCGCGCGGCCCACTGGGCTTCGCTACGTTTGGCTTTGTCGAGCAGAATCATCCGTGCCCCGTCGCCGGCCGCGTTGCCCACTGCCGTCACCTTCGCCAGATCGCAGTCGGGAATCAGCCCGATCAGCATTGCGTGTTTGGGGTCGATGTAGCTGCCGAAGCCCCCAGCCAGGACAATGCGGTCCACGGTTTCCAGCCCCAGCCGCTTCATCAGCAGCTTCGACCCAGCGTAGAGCGCGGCCTTGCCCAATTGAATCGCCCGCACGTCGTCCGAGTGGACAGTAATCGCCCGGCCTGTGCTGGTCTCGTGGGGAAAAGCCAGGATGAACTCGGCTTTGCCGCCCCCTTCGCCCAGCCCGGTGCGCAGACGTGGATGCTCGATCTCCACAAAGCGGCCATTGGGGGCCAGCACGCCCGCGGTCAGCAACTCGGCAATCGCCTCAATAATCCCCGACCCACAGATGCCCGACGCTTTGAGGGCTGGGTTGAGGATGGCGTCCCGTCGGGCTTGGCGGGAAGCGGGGATTGGGGACTGGGGATTGGGGACTGGGGAGAGACTCTGCCCAGTCTCCAGTCCCCAATCCCCAGTCCCACTGGTAATCCATTCGTCCTTCCCAATCATCCGATAGCGCACGTCCAGGGTGGCTGGGTCGATGCGGATGCGTTCTATCGCGCCGGCCGCGGCCCGCATCCCGTGGAGAATCTGGGCACCCTCAAAGGCCGGGCCGGTGGGGCTGCTGGCGCTGAACATCTGCGCCCGGTTGCCCAACAGAATTTCGCCGTTGGTGCCGATATCCAGCACAAGCATCTGCTCGTCCTGGGCGAAGGGAGCCTCGGCCACCAGCACGCCCACATTGTCGGCGCCCACGTGGCCCGCCTCGCAGGGGGGGATGTGGAGGTTGCCGCCCCAGGCGATGGCGATGCCCAAATCCCGGGCTTTGATGTCCAGGGCGTCGTGGGTAGCCAGGCTGAAGGGCGCGCCGCCCAGCTCCTGGGGATTGATGCCCAGAATCAGGTGGTGCATCGTCGTGTTGCCCACGACGACCAACTCCACCAGATCCCCGGGGGCAATCCCCGCGTCGGCGCAGGCTTCGGCGATCAGTTCGTTCAACCCATCAATGATGGCCCGGTGCATCCGTTCGGTCCCGTCCGGGTTGACCATCGCATAGCTGACCCGGCTCATCAGGTCCTCGCCATAGGGGACTTGGGGATTCATCCGGCTGGCGGTGGCGAGAATTTCACCTGTGCGCAGATGGCAGAGGTGGCCGGCGACGGTCGTCGTACCCACGTCGAAGGCCATCCCGTAGATTTCGTCGTGGAAGCCGGGCTGGATCCTCACCACTTCCCGGCCTTCAAAAATCGTGGCCGTCACCGCCCGTTTGCCCGCGGCCAGGGCCGGTTGCAGGGTGGGCAGAATAGCAGAATCGATATGCAGATTCACCAGTCCGTGGACCGCGGCCAGTTCGTCGGCCAACCGCTGCCAGTCGCCCCGGTGATCTTTCAGTTCGGGAGTGGGGAGCTCCACGTAGTAGAGGCGCATGGGGGCGTCCACTGAAATGGCTCGCTCCACGCCGGCAGCCTTGCGCACCACCTGCTTGCGGGTCTGACTCTCCTCCGGCACGCGGATGACCAGATCGCCGGTCACTTGGCAGGCGCAGCTCAGCCGCTCACCTTCGCCAAAGCTGTGTTTGCGGGCGTATTCGATCTCCCGTTGGCCGGGGGCCGTCAGATGCCCGGCAGTGGAGCGGATGGCGAATTTGGCGAAGTCACCCTCTTCCACCAGTACTTTGCATTTGCTGCACGTCTGGTGGCCGCCACAGATGGACTCGATCTCCACGCCCAAACGACGGGCTGCCTCCAGGAGCGTTGTGCCCGCGGGGATGTCGCCCTGTCGCCCGGCGGGCTGGAAGACGACGCGAACGGTTTCGGTTTGGGGTGAGGTGGCGTATGTCATAGGGGTATTATAACACCGAAAATGAGATGCCTCAGAATGGTATTCCGCTGCTGCAATTCGTGTTATAATACCATCGCTTTGTCTACAAGCACCTCACCCCAAAGGAGATAAACCAAATGGATCGCATTCCCCTGGCAATCGTTGGCTGTGGCGGTATGGGCCACCGCCATATGTACGGCCTGGCCGAACTGACCAACGCCGGTCTTTCCCGCTTTGAACTGGTGGCCGCCTGTGACCCCTGGACCAGCAATGCCGAATCGTTAGCCGACGACGCGGCTGGGCGGCTGGGCAAGCGTCCCGCGGTTGTGAGTACACTGGCCGAATTGGAGGCGATGGGCGTGGCCGCGGTGGACATCACCACCACCCCACCCTATCACCACAGCCTGGCCGTGGAGGCGATGGAGCGGGGGATGCACGCGATGGTGGAAAAGCCCGTCGGCTTGACTGTCAAAGGCAGCAACCGCATCCGGGCCGCACAGGAAAAGACGGGACGAGTGGTCAGCGTGGCCGAGAACTACCGGCGGGACCCCATCAACCGGCTGGGGAAAGCGCTGCTCGACGCGGGCGTGATTGGCACGCCCCGGGTGATGATCCACCACGCGATGGGTGGCGCGGACAAAATGCTGATTTCTGTCTGGCGGCATCAAAAAAACCAGAGCGGTGTACTGTTGGATGTGGGCGTCCACTACGCGGACATTCTGGAGTTCTATCTCGGCCCCATCACCACAGCCTATGCCCAGAGCCGCCTGCACGAGCCATACCGGCTGAACCCCGCCGCGGGCGGTGGACAAAACGCCAGCAACCCGGCGGGTGTCTATGGCAAATGGCAGAAGGATATGCCGGGCCGCTTTGAAGCCACCGCCGAAGACGCCTCCTATGCGACTCTCACCTTCGCCAGCGGCGCGGTGGCGTCGTATGTGGAAGATCACGCAGCCCACGGCCAGGGCGTCTGGACCCGGCGCATCTACGGCTCCACCGGTTCGTTTGACCTGCCCGGTGATCGCTCCGGCAAAGTCATCACTCTTTATCAAGACGGCGAGACGATCAACGATGAACGACTGCTGGAAATGGTCCCCGACTTTCGCCTGGACCCGACGACCGCGGCCCTCTTTGGCGGCGACCGGCTCTGGCGCTATGATTTCCCCTTCAACGAGACGGATCGCAAGCTGCTTGCGGTGGAGTACGGCGAATTCGGCGACGCCATCGCCACAGGCACGCCGGTGGAAGTGGACGCCTATCAGGGCACCCGCTCGGTGGCCATCAGCTACGCGATGCTGGAATCCAGCGTGGCCGGACGTGTGGTGACGATTGAGGAGGTTCTCAACGAATCCTTGGGCGAATATCAGCGGGACATTGACGAGGGATTAGGGTTGTAAAAGTGGGCAGGTGGAAGGTGGAAGGTGGAAGGTGGAAGGTGGCGTGACGTCACTTGCCACCTTCCACTTGCAACCTTCCATCTGATGCTTGGCTTTACCCTCACTCAGGCAAAGAAGTGTAGAATTTCTTGTAGTTTTGCATACGGCTGGCTGCCCTCTCCCCGCTTTTCACAGCCCAACGCGTAGGCTGCGTGGGTCTTACAAATATTTATGGCATCACACCGGCGCGGACCAGCGATTCCCAACATTGAATGGGCGATTCCCCCAGAATCGCACGCAGATTCGTTTGCAAATCGGCAAGCAATGGCTGCGGATCGTCGTCTGCTGCACGGATATTGGCAAGCCGCGTCAGCGCATCCATGGCAAAGCCAACGGCGATGACATTCTGGTCGGTGCGAATCACTGTTTGCAAGGCGGCGACGGTGGGTTCGAATGCCGAGCCAAGCACCTGTGCCCCATGCGAGCAGAGGATGGCGATGGACCACAACACATTATAAAATCACGTTACGCCCAACCTGTTTGAGCAGGTTTCCTGTGACAGGCACAGAAGTCATTCTGTGAGTCTACCCCATAATTCCTCAAAGAACCCTTTTTGTTAGCATATCGATCAAAACACAACCGGTAACGACGCCAACCCGCGCACCAGGCTATGCTGCATCCATTGGGCGGTGGGCTGGGCCAACCGTAGCTTGGGCATCCGTTCCAGGATAAGTTGCACGGCAATCGGTGCTTCCAGCCGCGCCAGGGGCGCGCCCAGGCAGAAATGCAGACCAAAACCAAAAGCCACATGCCGATTGGGCTGGCGTTGGCTGTCAAAGTGGTCGGCAGCCGCAAAGATGGCCGGGTCGCGATTGGCGGAACCGAGCATCTGCAAAACAAAGTCGCCCTTGCCCATCAAGTGGCCCTCATACGTATAGTCCTGCGCCAACCGCCGCGGGTTACGTTGCAGTGGGCTTTCAAATCGTAGCACCTCTTCGATGGCATTGGGCAGCCGCGCAGGCTCCTGGCGAATGGCTTGGAGCTGATCGGGATGCTGGAGCAACGTGTAAAGGGTGTTGCCAATCAAGTTGGTCGTCGTTTCGTGACCAGCGGTGAGCAGGGTGACACACGTCGTCAGTAACTCGGCTTCGCTCAGTCGGTCGCCTGCCATTTCCACGGTCACCAGTTGGCCCAGCAGATCATCATGTGGCCGCGCATGTCGGGCGGCGATCAAGCCACGCAAATAGGCGCGAAAGGCCAGCAAATGTTCTTGCGCCTGGGGTTAGTGTCACGGATTATTCGCCACGGTTAGGCGGCCATGTTTGGCATGTTCCCGCTGCATGACGAGAAAGAAAAGGATGAGACAACTGGTTTCGTTGGGAAAGGCCCCGATTTCATCAGCTTTGTTGCGGAATTCTCGAAAGAATCGT
>CAMDQF010000101.1 GCA_945905745.1 Litorilinea aerophila | reverse complement strand
AGCAAGCAGCGCCCCTACCATCAAATTATGCTTGACGCTTCACTACACCCATTCAATGAACGGAGAGACAAATGTTTGAGTACCTTCGACGAATCCCGCGCTGGCTGTCGGTGGCGATTGTGCTGCTGATTCTATCTTCGCTGCTGCTGGCAACGGCCGCGGCCGCGCCGCTGGAACAGGCCGATGAAGCTGAATGGCTGCTGATGTTCTACGTAGACGCCGACGACGATACCCTGGAATTGGATATGCTCATCGACCTGCAAGAGGCCGAACTGGTCGGCTCCACGGATCAGGTACACATTGTGGCCCAGGTGGATCGCTTCAAAGGCAGCTTTGACGGAATGGGGGATTTTACCGGGGCCAAACGCTTCTACATTACCCAGGACGAGGATGTGAATGTGATCGGCTCCGAGGTGATAGACGAGTTGGGCGAGGTCAATATGGCCGACAGTGAAACGCTGCTCGACTTCATCACCTGGGCTGTGGAAAACTATCCGGCCAAGAAGCGAATGCTCGTTCTCTCGGATCACGGCATCGGCTGGCCCGGCGGATTTGGTGACCCGGACCCGGATGTGCAGGGCGCACACAACATCTTCCTGCGCGAGGCTTTCGGCCACGACAATCTCTGGCTGATGGAGATCGACGAAACCCTGGCCAAAGCACAGAAAGCCACAGGCATCGAGCAGTTCGATATTGTGGGCTTCGATGCTTGTCTGATGGCCCAGTTGGAAATCTTCAGCGCGATTGCCCCCTATGCCCGCTATTCTGTGGCTTCAGAAGAGACCGAACCGGGTGTGGGCTGGGCCTATACCGCCTTTCTCAGCGAGCTGGTCAAGAATCCAGAGATGGACGGGGCTGATCTTTCCCAGGCAATCGTCGCTACTTACATCGACCAGGACATGCGTCCGCGCATCGACCCCGACTTTGCCGGCGGGCTGGAGCCAGAGGTGGTGGCCGCCCAGCTTTTCCACGACGCCACCCTCACCGCAGTTGATCTCTCCCAGCTTGGGGCTGTCCACGCCGGGCTGAACGATCTGACCGTCGCCCTCTCTGCCATCGACCAGAAAGCCGTGGCCCAGGCCCGCAGCTATGCCCAGTCCTACGAGAGCGTCTTTGGCGACGAATGGCCCTCGCCCTACATCGATCTGGGCAGCTTCCTGGGCAATGTGACCACCCAAAGCCAGGACCCCAATCTGAAGCTGGCCGCCGACGCGCTGATGGCAGCGGTTGGCGACGCCGTGATTGCCGAGCGCCACGGCGCAGGTCGCCCTGGCTCTACCGGTATCGCCATCTACTTCCCCGTGCCCGCCCTCTGGGCCATGGAGGATAACTGGGGCTATACCCAGGTGGCTGCCCGTTTTGCCGAGGCAAGCCAGTGGGACGAATTCCTGGCCTTTCACAGCAGCGGCGGCGCACCCCAGAACTTCAGCCGACCCAAGCCCAGCCTCTCCGATCAGGTGAACGCCCAGTTTGGCGAACTGATTGCGCCGGAAGATGTGGAGATTCTCTTCCAGGATATCGCAGATTTGCAGGCCGAGGGGTATACTCCCGAGGAAATTGCATCTGTTTTGGTGGACGAGTGGAGCTACCCAGCCGAAGTGGTAGAATTTTTGGCAGAGAACGGTGCATTGGGTGACCAGACCAAAGAAGTCATCCCCCCTCCCAGCACCCAGGCCAAGCCCATCCGCGTCAGCCCGATTGCGCTTTCGGCAGAAGTGGTGGAGCCAGGTGCGCCGGTCAATATCCAGGCGGAAATCAGCGGGGATCAGGTGGGTTACGTCTACTCCTTCATCGGGCGCTTCTTGCCCGGCGAGGATGTGTTGATTATCGAGGATCGGGACTATATCTTTGCCGAAGAGAACCAGACCGTCGGCGGCGTCACCTATCCGGTTTGGCCTGAAGAAGGCTTCTATGTGGATTTCGACTGGGAGCCGACGGTCTACGCCATCAGCGACGGCGAGACGGCCCTGCGTGTCCTCTTTCAGCCCGAGAGCTACGGCGACACCCCCACCTACAGCGTCGAGGCCATCTACCACTTCGCCAACGGCAGCGAGGACCGCTATGCCCGGCTCTTCTTCCGGGACGGGGAACTGGCCCAGATTCTCGGCTTCACCGGCGCGACGACCAACGGCGTAGGTGCCCCCTGGGAGATTCGCCCGACGGCCGGCGACAGTGTGACGATTCTGCAGCAGGGCCTCGCTCTGTCCGCCGAAACCGACGACGACTCCGTACAGCGGGAAGTGGGCGACCTGACCTTCGGCGAGACAAAATTCTACATAGAAGAGACACCGGCCCCCAGCGGCAATTATGTGGTAGGAATCATTGCCGAGGGGCTGAACGGCGAGACTTTTGAGCAGTATGAGGGGTTGTTTGTAGTCAATCAAGAGGCTGAGGTAGAAGATGGCGTGCTGCCCTACGTCAACGACCCGCTGGCCTTTGCCCTGCTCTATCCCGAAGAATGGATCACCGACGAGAGCACAGAAGGCACCGTCTCCTTCGTCAGCCCGGACGAGACCAGCGCAGTGACGATTTCCCAGGCCAGCTATCCCGACGCGGCCAGCCCAGCCGAAGCCAACGAGCAGGCGTTGATCGATGCGGTGGAGGGATTGGGCACAGAGTCTGACCTAACCGATCTGGAATTCGCCGAGTCAACCGACTTTGTGCTGGGGGCCTTCGAAGCCCGCATCGTGGACTTCAGCGCCACCCTGGACGACATTCCCCTGCTCGGCTCGGTGGTGGCAGCTACACCCCAGTCAGGCATGACCTTCGTCGTGCTGGCTATGGCCCAGGACGACGTATACGAGGATACTGCGCCCGTCTTTGATGGGATGTTCTTCAGCTTCGATGTGCTGATCTCCGGCATCGAGCGCAGCCAGCCCGGGGCGGCTCTGCCCGAAGTGGGCGAGGCGCTCTTTGCCGATGACTTCAGCGATCCGACCAGCGGTCTCTACGGTTATGCGGAGACCGACGGCTGGGGCTACTACGACGCCAAGACGGAACGCTACATCTACGCTCTGCCTGCCCTGCCAGGGGCCACCTACGACTACTACGCGGATGTGGCCCTGCCCGACAGCTTTGCCCTGCAAATCAGCACCAGCTACACCGGCACGGACAACAACGCCTATGGGCTGATCTTCCAGGTGATGGACGACGAGAGCTTCTACCTCTTCCGGGTCAGCGGCGACGGCTACTTTATCGTCGAAAAGAGCAGCGCAGATGGTGTGGAGCCGCTGATCGACTGGACGATTGCCGACGTCGTGGCGATGGAGGAGGGCGGCGAGAATCTGCTGACGGTCGTGGGTCGGGGTGGGGAGTACGATCTTTACATCAACAGCGTACAGGTGGGCAGCTTTAACGACGAGGACTACAGCGGCGGCAGCGTGGGTATCGTGGCCGACGCCTACGATCCTGACCTGCCGGCCTCCTTCTTCTTCGACGAACTGGTCGTCTTTGAGTTGGCCGAATAAACCCAACGAAAATTGAAACGTGAAACGTGAGATCGTTCAATGATCTCACGTTTCACGTTTCTGCCTTCTCCCTCCACAACCGGAATGATTCTCTATGTCCTCCTACCTCCTCTCCGTCGAAGAACACGAACTGGCCGCGTTGCGCGCCCGCTTTGGCCCCGCGCCCCACGAACAGGTGACCATGACCGTCGATTCCCCCTTTCTGGACGGGGACGGCCAACTGCTCACCACCCGCAACCGGCGGGCCGAAATCTGCTATATCCTGCACCGGGGCGACCCGCGAGAGGCGGTGCTTCTCCATCGCAAGACCTACTATCCAGCCAATGCCTGGCGGCTGCCGACCGGGGGTATCGAGAGGGGCGAATCTGTGCTGGATACCCTGGGCCGGGAGATCGAGGAGGAGACCAGCTTTCAGATCGAAAAAGGCCCCAATCCGGTACGGATCGAAGCCTTTTTGGGCGTGTTATCGTATGAAATGTTCCATCAGACAGAACAGCGTATCCACACCTTCGCCACCTGGCACTTTCTGGTCTCTGCGCTGCCCAACGCCCAGCCCGTGGCCCTGGACCTGGACGAGCATCTGGACGGCTGGGGCTGGCGATCCATTGCCCAGATGGGGCAGGTGGCGGACGAATTGGAGCAGATCACAGCCGAAGACAACCGTTGGCATCACTGGGGCCGCTACCGGGCGTTGAGCCACCGCTTTGTGAGGAAGGGGATTGTAGATTGGGGACTGGGGACTGGATAGCCCAGTCTCCGATCTCCAATCCCCAGTCCCCAATCTACCGAAACTGCCCCCGGTAGTTGTCGACAAAAAAATGTTCCACCAACTCTACAATCGTGTCCGGGCTGGCCAGCCAGCGCCAGTCCAGCATTGCGTGCATCTCTGTATCGATCACCCCTTTGGTCGTGCGTACCCAACTCATCACATAGCCCGTCACCGCCGAGACATCCTTGCCAATCAACAGCAGCATCAGGTCGGCATCCTCGCTGTGATAGGTGTTGAGCAGCCAGACCCGCTTTACATCCGGGTGGGGGGGCAGATCGATCAGCGCCTGAAAGCAACGCCGATCCAACCCCGGCTCCACGTCGATCAGTACACTGGTGGCGACGGTCTTGCTGTTAGGGCTGACCTCCATCTCCAATTCCAGCAGGGAGTCGATGTCCGCCCGCCCGCCAAAACTCATCATCGTGCGGGTCTCGCGCACGCCCTCTACATTGCGCACCACATCCAGCATAAAGCGGTTGAACTCCCGCACATCCCGCACCAGACAGGCAAAGCGCAGGTCGGCCCGCTGGCGCATCCAATTGACCCACAGGGGCGACACCCCCGGGGATTGATAGCGGCGCAGGTTGCTGAGAAGCTGTTCCCGGGCAATCTCATCCTTGCCGCTGGCGATGTCGGCGTCGATAAAAGCCAGCATTGGCGGCGTCAGTTGTTCCTGAATTAGCTCACGTTCGGAAGTCATAGGATATTGTCCAGTGGGGAAGCGATCTGAGTAATTGCCATTCTCTCCTATTCAACCCCATAGAACAGAAAAACGCAAACGATGTGAATGTTGACACAATGGCCTGGATCGCAGAAAATGACCGATGGCATCGGCGCGATGAGAAGGACGCAGATTTTCATGATTTGAATTGATTTGCACTGATTCTGATGGAAACTCGTTGTAAATCAGCGCAAATCTTTGTTTCAATCTGTTTGATCTGCGTTCGCTTTGGATAGGCTGTAGACACCGCATCTTTTTTGTGAACGAAACGAGGAATCTGTTGTACGACTATACGAGTGAAAACCCGGCACCGGCTCTACTCCCTGGGCTGTGGACACGCAGCTATTTTTACCCTTTTGTTTCGGTCTTCTCTCCTTTCAGCTACAGTGTGCTGGCCGAGATCAGCCGCCGAGCCTGGTTTCACTACTACTCCCGATTGGGTCACGACATCGGATTTGCCCCCAAAAACCTTGTCCGCAGCGTGGACGGTCGAACCTATCTTGACCAGAAATGGCTGTGCGAGCAAGACGTGGCCTTTGCCGGTCTGCCCCCATTTGCCCTGCATCTCAACCAGAAGCCGGTCAACGTCTGCCCCTGGGAAAAGCCGGGACTGGTGGCTGCCTTCAAATTCGGGCGCAATCAGAAGAAGATCGACGATCTTCTGAACAGCCTGAGCCAGGATATGGGCAAGATCACCGAGCGTATTCAGGGCTGGCACAAAAAAGTGCGGGCTATGCGCTGGACCCAGGCCGAAATCCTGCAAATTATGGAGGAGATCGAGCACTTCGGCGTAGACAGCCTGCTGGCCTATTTCGCCGCCCGCCACAATCTGGAACGCAGCTACAACGGGCTGTTGGCTCTGCTGCCCGGCGGTATGACCACCCACAATCTCAGCCTGATCAACAACAGCCTGTCCGATTTGGACGGTCTGCTGGAAGTAGACCTGACAACCCGGATTCTGGCATTGGCCAAACTGGCTGCCGCCGACAGCAAATTGATGGCCTGGCTGGGCGATGCCCCTGCTGTGGACTGGTCGGCTACGCTGCCCTCTGGCCCCTTTGCTGATAGTGTGCGGGAATTGCTCGCCGATTTCGGCCATTGGACAACCGGTGTGGGCGAAATGTCCCACCCGGTCTGGGCAGAAGAGCCGGAGTTGCTGTGGGCCGCCATCCATATCTGCGCCAAAGAACAGACGACTGCGCCCAAACGGGTCCCCTCCACAGCCGCCCGCCAGCAATTGCTGGATGCGGTGGATGGCAAGAGCCGCAAACAGGCAGAACAGAATCTGGAGAGCCTACGCCGTCTGACAGTTCTGCAAAGCCGGGCGCTGAATGCCTACGGCTATCTGCTGGCTGGCAGCCGGACTTGGGCCAGGGCCGCGGGCCACGAAGCCGCCGCCGATGGCCGATTGGCCGATGCCCGGGATGTCTTTCTCTTCGAGCTGGAAGAGATCAAACAGATGATGACCGGCGAATGGAACATCACCCACACCGAGCAGATCCGTCGGCGGGCCGAAGAACGCCGGGGGCTGTATGCCCAATGGCAGGACCATCGCGCACCGGCTGCCTTCTTTGGCGAGACAGGGGCCTGGACGGCCTTGCCGGGGTTGCCCTCGGTGGCAGGACGTATTGTGGGCCCCTTGCGCCTGCAAAACCACTTGCGCCCGGTTCTCTGCCAGGATGCGGTGGTGGGCGCTCGGCGAGTGGACAGTGGCTGGTCGCCTACCCTGCCTGTGGCCGGTGGCTTTATCGCCGCGGCTGGCTCCCCTCTGGACCCGGTGATTGCCGCGGCCCGGGTCTGGCACGTACCCACCGTCGTTGGGCTGGGCGGGGGCTTTGACAAACTGGTGGGCGGCGCGCAGACAACTCTAGACGGCACGACGGGTATTGTGGAGCAGTAGACCGAAAGGAGCCAGACGATGCAATGGTCTGAAATCCGTGTGAACTATCCGAACCAATGGCTCATCATTGATGCCCTGGAAGCCAACACCTCTGGTCAACAACGCAACTTGACCGGGATTGCGGTGGTCGAAACCTGTTCGGATGGGGCAAATGCGATGGCGCGTTATCGCCAACTGCACAAGGAGCATCCAACCAGGGAACTTTATTTTGTCCATACTAGCCAGGAAAAACTATCGGTTCAGGAGCGGCGCTGGTTAGGTATTCGGGTGCTGTATCCAACTTTTCAAACGCCTGCTATTGCGCTTCTCGCGGCATGATCGATTTCAGAATCGCCCTCGCTTTTCTAACAACCCTGCCTCTGCCACCCCTCCGGGCAGAGGCATTTTTGTCTGGCCGGGGTCGGGCCTTCGCCTGGTATCCGGCAGTGGGCCTGCTGCTTGGGCTGCTGCTGGCCGGAGCAGCCTGGCTGTTGGGATTTGCGAATCTCTCCCTTTCTGTCCAAGCCGGTCTGCTCCTGCTGGCCTGGGCACTTCTCAGCGGCGGTCTGCATCTGGACGGGGTGATGGATAGCTGCGACGCGCTCTTTGCCCCGGTCAGCGTGGAGCGGCGGCTGGCAATTTTGAAGGATGTCCACGCTGGCGCGTTCGGTGTCATCGGCCTCTTCTTTGTCCTCGGCCTGAAATGGGTGCTGCTCGCTTCGGTTTTGGGGGAGTCGAGCGGCTGGCTGGCGCTTTTGCTGGCCCCGGTTTGGGGGCGCTGGATGCTGGTCTGGGCCGCCTGGCGCTTCCCTTATGCCCGGCAAGAGGAGAGTCTGGGCCGCACAATGACCGCCGGACTTTCCCGCCGGGAGATACTGCTGGCTACGCTCTCTGCGCTGGGGATTCAGATCGGGCTGGGTTTTGGGAATCCCTGGCTGTTCGTTGGGTTGCTCGCCCTGCCCCTGGGCCATCTGTTGGCGGGCTGGGCCGCGGGCAGGCTGGGTGGCGGATTGACCGGCGACCTCTATGGCTTCCTCTGCGAAGTGACGGAAGTGCTGGTATTGCTGCTATTGGCACTTTTGGGAAGTGCAATTTCCGTATGATACACTTTGTCGGTTGTAGGGCGGATTGGCAATCCGCCCTGAGCGGACGGAATACCATTCAGAACGGGGCGCGGTTTGCGCTGTTGTAGGGCGGAATACCAATCCGCCCAGCGCGGACGGAATACCATTCCGTCCTACGGGAAGTGAGTCGACGTGAACCAATTTTGGCAGAATGTAAAAATCTGGTCCCACAAAGTGGGGGACTTTCAGGCCCGGCTGATTTTGACCTTTCTCTACGGCGTGCTGGTCCTGCCCACCGGTCTCATCGCCCGCATCGGCGGTGACCTGCTGGAAAGCAACCGACGGACGGCAGACTCCTATTGGCGGGCGCGCTCCACCCCCGCCGAGACTATCCGCCAAGCGCGCGAGCAGGGCTAGGCCATGTATATCTTGGGCATCTCCTGCTACTATCACGACGCGGCCGCAGCCCTGCTTTACAACGGCCAACTGGTGGCCGCGGCGGAGGAAGAGCGCTTCTCCCGCGTCAAATTTGACTCGAATTTTCCCCAACAGGCCATCGACTTCTGTCTGGCCCAGGCGGGCATCACCGCGCAGGATTTGGACTACGCAGTCTTTTACGAAAAGCCCCTGCAAAAGTTCGACCGCATCTTCCGCACAACCCTGGCCGGTGTCCCCCGCACGACCAGACTCTTCCGAGAATCAATGGCAACCTGGTTCAGCGAAAAGCTCTGGATCAAATCCCATCTGCTGGGTAAACTCAACATTCCGGCCAAAAAGTTGCTCTTTGTGGAGCATCACCTGAGCCACGCTGCCAGCGCTTTCTTCTCCTCGCCCTTCAAAGAATCGGCTATCCTGACCATCGACGGTGTGGGCGAGTGGACCACCACTGCCCTGGGCCGGGCCACCGCCGATTGGGGCGATGGCGGGCGCAACAGCATCCGCCTGGAACAGGAAATCCGCTTCCCCCATTCCCTCGGCCTCTTCTATTCCGCCTTCACCGCCTGGCTTGGCTTTCAGGTCAACAACGGCGAATACAAAGTGATGGGGATGTCGCCCTATGGCACGCCCCGCTATCTGGACCGGGTGGAAAAGGTGCTGCGGTTGGCCGAGGACGGCTCCTTCGCCCTGAATATGGACTATTTCAGCTTCCACACCTCCACCGACGAGACCTACAATCGGCGCTTTGTGGAGCTTTTTGGCGAACCCCGGGACCCCAAAGCCGAGTTTATCACCGACCTGACCCATCCCAACGGCGCGGGCAACCCGGACAAAGCCCTGCGCGCCGCCAACCAGCATTACGCCGACGTGGCCATGTCTATCCAGCGCACCACCGAAGAGGCAATTTTGCGGATGGTGCGCCAACTGCACCGGACAACCGGCAGCGAAAATCTCTGCATCGCCGGCGGGGTGGCCCTCAACAGTATGGCAAACGGGCGCATTGTGCGGGAAGGGCCGTTCAAAAATGTCTTCATCCAACCCGCGGCCGGGGACAGCGGCGGCGCGCTGGGCGCGGCCCTCTACGCCTGGCACGCGCTGTTGGGCAAGCCTCGCAGCTTTGTGATGGAACACGCCTATTGGGGTTCGGCCAGTACCCCGGCCCAGATTGCCCATTTTTTGCAGGAGAAGGGGCTGCCCTATCGGGAGGTGGATCCGGACAAACTCCTGGACGAATTGGTGGACGATATGACCAGCGGCCGGGTGATCGGCTGGTTCCAGGGCCGCTTTGAGTGGGGACCCCGTGCCCTGGGCAACCGCTCGATTCTGGCCGATCCCCGTAGCGAGGCGATGAAGGAGATCGTCAACGAGAAGATCAAATTCCGCGAACCCTTCCGTCCCTTTGCCCCGGCAGTGTTGGAGGAGCGGGCCGCCGACTATTACGACACCCCCCGGCTGGACGAGAATCTGATGGCCCGCTATATGCTGCTGGTCAGTCCTGTGCGGGAGGAGCGCTGGGCGGAAGTGCCCGCCACCACCCATATGGGGTCGGGCCGCTTGCAGACTGTGCGTCGGGAGTGGAATCCCCGCTACTACGACCTGATCCAACGCTTCGGCCAGGCCACGGGCACGCCGGTGATCCTCAACACCTCCTTCAATCTGCGCGGCGAGCCGATTGTGACGACACCTCAAAATGCCTTCAACACTTTTGTGGGCAGCGATATTGACGTGCTGGTGCTGGAGAATTTTGTGGTGCGCAAAGAGGATATGGGCGACCGTTGGCAACCGGCCTTCAAAGGCGCGCTGGGGGAATAGGGAAATGATGCGCCAAGCACTGAGCCTTCTGCTGCTGATACTCTTCTATCTCGCCCTCTCCGCGGTCACTGCGGAGATTGGCGTGCGCCTGACCCGGGCCGCGCCGCCCGCCGAGGCCAACGGCTGGTTCTGGCAGGCGCCCGATCCGGTCACCGGCTGGAGTCACATCCCCGGCGCAACTGGGCGATCTTACAACCCCTTCTACGAATTCGACGCCCAGGTGAGCTTCAACAGCCGGGGTATCCGCGGGCCGGAGTCTCTGGGCTATGCCAAGCCCGCAGACGTTTACCGGGTGCTGCTTCTGGGCGACTCTTTTATGGAAGCGGTGCAGGTCAACGACGACGAAACTCTGGGCGAGCAATTGCGCTCCCTTTTGCAGTCACAGATGGACAGACCGGTGGAAGTCGTCAACGCCGGTGTCAGCGGCTTTGGCACGGATCAGCAACTGCTCTGGCTGCGTGAGGAGGGGGTCAACTATGCGCCGGATTTGGTGCTGCTGGCGGTCTATCCCCACAACGACTTTATGAACAACGCGGAAATACTGGAATCGGCCAACCAGGGCGGGATCAACAAACCCTTCTTCTCGCTGGCTGATGGTAAGCTGCAACTCCGCTACTCTCCTTTCGACCCGGCAGCTGTGCCCGCGGTGACCAGCCCCTTTGTGGAAGCAGCCCTGCCCGACACACCGCCCGGCCCGCTGACGCCGGTGGCGAATTGGCTGCGCCAACGCTCTGCTTTCTATCGCTATTTCGACCCCCACATCCGAGTCGCTGCGCCCCGCTTTGCCGCCTGGCTGGCCCGCAGCGGTCTGCTCGCACCCGGCCAAGAGAGCAAACTGGTGGCCCAGCCCGAGGGCTACGTACCACTCACCTATCGAATCTACCAGAATCCGCCCGGCCCGGAGTGGGAGGAATCGGTGCGTCTGACCACCGCCCTCTTTGGCGAGATTCGCGCAACTGCCGAATCTCTGGGCGTTCCCGCCGCGGCGCTGGTCATCCCCTCGCCGGAGTCGGTCTATCCAGAGCGCTGGCAGCAAATTTTGACCCAATTCCCGGCCATGCAGAATGATGCCTGGGATTTGCAGCAGCCCGAGCGAATGGCGATGTCTAGCCTGGCGGCCGCGGGCATCCCGGCCTTTTCTCTGGCCGAGAGCTTTGCCCAGAACGGAGGGTCTGGGCCTCTGCTCTATTTTGTCGAAGAGGGACACTGGACCGCAGATGGTCATCGCCTGGGCGCACGGGCTGGGGTCAACTTTTTGGGCGAGAGTGGGCTGATCCCCGGTCTCACTGCCGAACCGCTTCCCCTGATTCTGCCCAAACCAGCCCGCACCTGGGGGGAGTGGGTTGTGCTGGCGATTCTGCTGGTGATCGGGCTTTCTATCCTGTGGGAGATGTGGAAAAGTGGGCCGGTGCGCTGGTTGCGCAACTTTGGCGTCGGTCTGGCCACAGTGGGCGAGTTGCTGCGCTATATGGTTCGCCAGCGCCAGTTTGCCCTGCTGCCTCTGCTGATTATCCTCCTCACCTTTGCCGGGCTGCTGGTCTTGGCCCAGGCGTCGGTGGTGGGGCCATTCATCTACACCCTCATCTGATGAGTCCATTACAGGCAGAGGGAATCTCCTGCCGAGTCGCAGAGGCACGGAGAAATTCAGGAAAGGAATCCGCTTTTATCCGTGTCCATCTGTGTTCATCAGTGGCTCAAAAGGCTTTTTGCAAGGGACTCATCTGATGACCCGTTCTGACGGCTCTCTCTATTTTCTTCTCGGCGGCGCGCGCAGCGGCAAGAGCGATTACGGCCTGGAACTGGCCCAGGCCCTGGCCGGGGACGGCCCGATCCTTTTCATTGCCACGGCCCAGGCCGGGGACGACGAAATGGCCGAGCGCATCGCCCGTCACCGTTCCGAACGCCCCGATCATTGGCAAACCCTGGAAGCCCCCCTCCGCATCGGCCAGCACTGGCGCAATTACCCAATACCCAATACCCAATATCCACCTAGCGTAGCCATACTTGACTGCCTCACCCTTCTCGTCGCCAATCTGCTCTTTGCCGAGGGCGCGGACCCGGAAACCGATCCAGAGTCGCTCTTTCAGGCGCAGGTGGACGGGGAGATTGACGAATTGCTAGCCGCCCCGTCTGCGCTGGGTCTGCCACTGATCGTTGTCAGCAACGAAGTGGGGTTGGGTATTGTCCCGGTGGGCCGCATCAGCCGCCTCTACCGGGACCTGCTGGGCCGGGCCAACCGGCGGTTGGCCGCAGCGGCGGATCATCCGATTTTTCTCCTGGCGGGCATCCCTCTGGATTTGAAGCGTTGGCAGGTGGATATGCCCGGCGGAGGTAGGGCCGCCGAATGAGCCATGCACCTGATTCCGGGAATCGGCTACAATCATCTCCGGATTCCCCTGCAATCTCTGGCCGATTCCCGGAAGCACCTCGACGCACCCACGCCTTTTGGCTGGGGCTGCTCCTCTTCGCCGTCTATCTTCTCAGCTTTTCCGGGCGCTTTCATGTGATGGACGAGGTGGCCGTCTTCACCGTCGGCCACAATCTGGCCGCCTATGGCCAGCCCGACATCAACCAACTGATCTGGACCAACCACTGGACACCCCATCCCCCCGGTGTGTGGGGCGCAGACGGCCAACTCTACACTAAGAAAGCGCCGGGCGTCTCTCTGCTGGTGGCGGGGCTGGTCTGGCTGGCCCGGCTGGGGAGCGGGATCAGCGCCGTCTTTGCGGGGATGTTGACCGGCGCGCTCTCTATCGCGGCCACGGCCAGCCTGCTCGTCATCTGGTTGGAAGATGTGGGTTTCTCCCGGCGCAGCGCACTGGTCACTGGGCTGGGTTACGGCCTTTGCACCTTCGCCCTCGTCTATGCCCGAATGCTGTGGGATTTGCCGGTGGTGGGTCTGTTGGGGCTGGTGATGGTCTGGGCGCTGCACCGGAGCGAGAATAGAAACAGGAACACAGAAACCGCAGAGGGTGCAGATTCCGCAGATTTTATCCGCGTCAGTCCGCCCTTTCTGCGTCATCCGCGTTCTATTTTCCAACCCAATCGAGGCTGGCTGTGGCTGCTGCTGGCGGGTGGCAGTGCGGCCCTGGCTGTGGTCTTTCGCTACGAAAGTCTCTATCTGGCCGGTTTCGGTGCGCTCTATCTGCTGGCTGTGGATTTTCGCCGCCCGTTGCGGGCTGCCCGGCCTCTGACCCTCTTTCTGGCCCCGCTTGCGCCTGTGGCCCTGGCCCTGCTCGTCTACAACCAGACTCGGTTTGGCAGCCTGGGCGACACGGGCTACAGCGCCGAAATCGCCTTCCACTTTTCCTGGTTCAGCCTGTATGGCCTCTCTTTCAGCCCCGGCCAGGGACTTTTCACCACCAGCCCCTTTCTTCTGCTGGGATTGCTGGGTGTGCGCCCGCTCTCTCGCCGCCTGGCTCCCGCCTATTTCTGGCTGATTGCTGGCAGCGTGCTGGTGGTCTGGCTCTTCTACAGCGCCTGGTTTGCCTGGGGTGGCGTCTGGAATTGGGGGCCGCGCTTTCTGCTTACCGTCCTTCCCCTGCTGATGATTTTTGTGGCCGCCGCCCTGGAGGAATACGCAGACCGCTTCTGGCTCTGGCCGCTGGCTGCTTTGCTGGGGTTGCTCAGCCTGGCCGGGAATATGGCGGGGATGATGACGGATTTCAACGCGTTTTTCGCGGCCATCGACTCCAACCAGGACTTCGTGCTGAATTGGCAACACTTCCCGCCTCTGGGCAACTGGCGCGTCTTTCAGTCCGGTGGGCCGATCGATCTGGCCTGGGCCGAGGGCAGCCTGGGGAGCATTCAGTGGCATTGGGTTGCGGCCCTGCCCGCCACACTGCTTCTGTTGCTGGCAGGGGTGGGGCTGATCTACGCTCTGCGTCGTCCGGGGCGTTCAGGCTGGCTGGGAGTGCTTGTGGGGCTGACGCTGGCTTTCCTGCTCACTGGGCAGGCGATGCGCGCCTATTCCCGCGTCGAGCAGGCCCGGTCCGACTACAAGGCGGATGTGCCGCTGCTCTCTGCGTTGAACGAACAGAGCCGACCCGGCGATGAATTGCTGATTACCGCGCCGGCCTATGCCGATTTTCAGGAATTGGCCGCGCGCCTGATGGCCTATCAGTCAGCGCCTCTGCCCGTCCTCTTTTGGATGGAGGGCGGCGAGCGGGGTATCCACGACGACGAGCGGGCGGGCGTGTTGTCCGCGGCGGAACGGAGCGGGCGACTCTGGCTGCTTCAACGCTGGCACTCGTCCGCCGACGAACTGACGCCGACCCTCCGTTGGCTGGAAGAAGAGCGTTACCTAAGCTGGCAACAGCAGATCGGCGCGAGTGGGCTGTTGTCGCTGTACGTGAATGAACCAATGCCGACCACGACGATTCCCGCGAGGGTAGGCTTTGTGGGTGGGCTTACGCTGGAAAGTTTTGCCATCCCGGCTGGGCCTGTGCTGGCGGGCGCTGAACTGTCGGTACGTTTGGGCTGGCAGGCTGACGGGAACGCGCCGCCCGGCCCTGTCACCAGTTTTGTTCATCTGCTGGCCGAGAGCGATCTTTCCCAGCGGGTGGCAGAAAGTGACCGCTTCCTGCTGGACAGCCAACAGCCCGCCCGTTCCCCTTTGCGTCCTGGCGCAAGCAGCAGTCAAGGACATCTCCTCGCCTTACCCGCCGGTTTACCCCCAGGCCGCTATGTGCTGGTCGCCGGTCTTTACCGCAGCGACACAGTAGAACGTCTGCGCCGGAAGGATGCCAGCAACGACGATTTTGTCTACCTGACGACGATTGAAGTGGTGGCCCAATAGAAAAATCCCAGCACTTCCAGAAAGCGCCGGGATTTTTAGTGGTAGGACTTGTTCGCCTTGGCGAATGCCTGCGGCAAGGTCACCTAGTGGCTTTGTGGCCGTTTCATCTGCGTGCAGATGTTGAGCCGCACGGCTGTTCGTTCTTGGTCATCCACCCAAATCCCGACAAACTCCGGGACAAAGGCCAAGTACATCTGATCAGCTTTTACGTATTGCTGGGCGATGATCACTGCTTTGAGCATACGGTAGACTGCATCTGTCCCAATCGCCTGGGTCTGGGCACGTCCATTTTCCCGCATCTGTCCGGCAATTGCGCCAGCCACCAGATGCGGTTTGGAATCCGCGGCAACGCGTAGAATCTGTGTATCCATTTTTGCTCCTCGATGATAGGTGGTATGGAATGATGTGCTTGGGCAAGCAAATAGGAGCGTGAGAGTTCTGGTTGGATTTACTTCCTTCTTGATAAATTCCGCTACAACTGTCTGCCCCCGCACGGTGAGCAACCACAGGGTAGCACGCTGAGTCTATCAGCGATCTATTCTCTTCCTATCACATTTTTCGCAGTGTATACAATCTTCTTGTCAAGCAGGCCGCAATTGATGGCTGGCTGGCTATTTGCCGCGGAAGACAGGCGCGCGCTTGCCCAGAAAAGCAGCTACCCCTTCTGCGTAGTCTTCGGTGTCGTAGATGGCGTCGGGCAACATTCCCTCTTCCGGTGTCAAGTCCAGCAAGTCCGGCTTGCGCAGCAGAGTCTGCACCATCTGTTTGCGCCACCGTTGGGCCAGGGGTGCGAGATTGACCATCCGGCTGGTCAGTTCCGCCACGTGGTTGTCTATATCTGCCAATGGATAGACCTGTGAGCAGAGACCGATGGACTGGGCCTCGCTGGCTTTGATCATCCGCGCGGTCAACAGCAGATCGAGGGTGGCTCCCAGACCGATCAGATGGACAAAACGCTGCAACTCCCGATAGCCGACAAGGGTATTGAGTTGGGCCACGGGCATCCCAAAGAGCGCGTTGTCGGCACTGATACGCAGATCGCAGTGGGCCGCCAGCATACAACCCCCGCCCACACAATAGCCCTTCACCATTGCAATCGTCGGTTTGGACAGGCGGGCCAGGGATTTCAGCGCCAGTTCGACCCGTCCATTGTGGATTTTGGCCTGCCACGGGTCCCGACGCTTTTCCGAGAATTCGCTGATGTCTCCACCCGCGCTGAACGCCTCGTCCCCCGCGCCCGTCACAACCACCACACGCACGCTGCTATCCTGATCCAGGCGTGCGGTAATCTCGGCCAGGGAACGCCACATCTCTAACGTAATCGCGTTGCGTTGCGCCGGACGGTTGATGGTAAGGGTTGCCACGCCGTTCGCATTGGAAAGAAGCAGGGATTCCACAGGAGACCTCCATTGATTGGATTGCTGAGCTAAGACATACTCCCAGTACAGCTTGGTGGAAATAGCATGGCTATTTCGGACGTAGTGCGTGGTGCGTGTCGGTTCACCTACTACGCACTACCTACCACGAGAAGTAGCTGAAGACTTCCAGAGCGTTGTACTAGGATAGCGGGATGGGGGAGGAACGTCAAGGTGGGCAGCAGAACGCAATAGAGCTTAAACCTACTTGTCAGCCGTGGTGCTTTCCAGTACAATATCCATAGCTTTGTGATCCAACCGGTAAGGACGAACAGCAGAACGTAGATTTCGCAGAAACCACAGATTTGCGCAGATTCTAATCCGCGCTGAACAGCCCAATCCGCGTCGTCAGCGTCCTATCTTTACATCAGGAGTCGTGCGTTTGCCAATTCGGCCCTTTGCTCCGGGCGATGCGCTCTTTGTCCAACGCCTGAGCCGGTATGCCACCAGATTTCATATCGGGAGATTTCTTTTACAGCCCTCTTCCCCCCTGCAGGCTGCCTTTAGCGCCTATCTGCCTTGGGCGTTCAAAAGCAGCATCACCTATGTTCTGCGCCAGGAGGGACATGGCCTGGCCCGTGCAGGCTTTGTTCAATGGCAACTGCAATCCAGCCGGGCCGAAGCCGATTTGATGGTGCTCAGCCCGGCTCTGGACGCGCCCGATGGTCACCCGGCCATCTGGCATAAGCTGCTGGCCGAGAGCGCACTCTCCCTGGCCAACCATCAGATTCGGCGCCTCTACAGTGAACTCTCGGACCAACCATTGCTGGTGAATACCTTCATGCAGGCGGGTTTTCACCTTTACGCCCGGGAGACGGTCTGGCGTCTGGCTGGGAATGTGCAGGTGGGGCCACCCGTAGACGCGAGACTGCGCGGGCGATTGCGCCCCCAGATGCGCCAGGATCAGTGGGCGTTGGAACAACTTTATGCCCGTATCACACCCCAGCCCGTGCGTCAGGCTGAGGCAGCCGAGGGCGAGGGTGACGGCAAGGGCGAGACCTTTGCGCCGCCGATTTTGACCAACCGCCATCTGCACCGACCCCTGAGTAGTTATGTGTTGGAAGGTAAAGATGGGATTGACGGATGTGTGCAGATCATTTGGGGCCAAATGGGGGTCTGGCTGCGGCTGTGGGTGGACAGCAATCAACCGGACACCGGGCAGGTCCGTCTTCTGCTTGGGGATGGCTTGCAACGCATCGCCGCTTCCCGCGGCCAAGGACCCGTCTACATCGGCGTGCGCGACTACCAGAGCGGGATGGGGTCGGTTTTGGAGGAGTATGGCTTTGCGCCCCTTACAGATCGGGCGCGTATGGTGCGGACCATCTGGCAACGCGCAAAGGTGGCAGTCGAGAGCCGACTGACTGGGCTGGAAGCCGTGCGCGAGGCGATTCCCGGCTCGTTGGCCATGCCCCAGGCCCGTCAAGAATAGTAGATGTTATTCGTTGAAAGGAGCAGGTCAATGGAACTTCTCGACCCGTGGATGCGTAGTATTGGTAATTGGACGGAATCACAATAGACCGACTTTGCAAGAAAAGTCGCCCTCTTACAAATCGGCTCTGCGCAAGGTAGCAGCGATCAAACAGGAACCTATGACACAAAGCAAACTTTACGACACAAGTACGACATCTGCACGATCAATCAAAGATCAGGGCAAAATGGCCCTGCGTATCACCGACGATCTGGACCTGTTGCTGGAGGTTCTTCCCCAGCGCATTCAGGAATCCCTGCGCGAGATCGGGCGGCCCTCCGATCTGATCGAAGTGGTGATGGATTTGGGCCGTCTGCCCGAAGCCCGTTTTACCGACGGCGAAGTCTATCTCAGCCAAGAGGAGATCAGCGCGGAGGATGTGAGCAATCTGATCGACAAAATCGGTGAATTCGGTTCGGACAACCGGGCCGGGATCGAGCGCACCCTGCACCGTATCTCCGCCATCCGCAACCGCAAAGGCGCGGTCATCGGTCTCACCTGTCGGGTGGGGCGGGCCGTTTATGGGGTGATTGAGATCGTCCAGGACATTGTACTCAGTGAAAAGAGCATTCTGCTCCTGGGTCGGCCCGGCGTGGGCAAGACAACGCTCCTGCGCGAGGCGGCCCGAGTTCTCAGCGACAAGAAGCGGGTGGTCATCGTGGACACCAGCAACGAAATCGCGGGGGACGGCGACATTCCCCATCCGGCCATTGGGCGTGCCCGGCGGATGCAGGTAGCCGAGCCGGAGCTTCAGCACGAAGTGATGATCGAGGCCGTGGAAAATCATATGCCGGAAGCGATCGTCATCGACGAGATCGGGCGGGAACTGGAAACTATCGCTGCCCGCACAATTGCCGAGCGGGGTGTGCAGCTTATCGGCACGGCCCACGGCAACAGCCTGGAGAATCTGCTTCTCAATCCCACCCTTTCGGATCTGGTGGGCGGCATCGACAGCGTGACTCTCTCGGACGAAGAGGCCCGGCGGCGGGGAACCCAAAAGACTGTTCTGGAGCGCAAAGCGCCGCCCACTTTCGACGTGTTGATTGAAATTCAGGACCGCAGGCGGATTATCGTCCATCACGAAGTGGGCGAAGCGGTAGACGCCATCCTGCGCGGCTGGACCCTCAGCCCGGAAGTGCGCTGGATCGATGATGACCAGACCGTGCATATCGAAACTCTGGCAAACCAGGGCGAGAAGCGCATGGGCAGTAGGGATGGACGCCGGGAAAATGGTCAGCGCGCAGGGGATGGGGAGCGGCGTTCAGGACGCAGGCGGACGGCTGAGCCGGAAGTCTCGAGAGAAGAGGCGACCAATGGCAATCGCCTGCCCGAGCCGCCAGCGGAAAAGGCGGGGCGACCTGTGCGGGTCTTCCCCTATGGCATTGGCCAGAACCGTCTGCGCGAGGCAGCCAAGAATCTGAATGTCAATGTGGAGGTGGTGCCGGAGATCGACGACGCCGATATTGTGATGACGTTGAAAAATTATTACCGGCAAAAACCCCAGCCCATCTCCGACGCCGAGCGGCGCAATGTGCCTGTCTATGTGCTGCGCAGCAATACCGTGACCCAGATGGAGCAATGTCTGCTGGATGTGTTTCATCTGAATTCGCCCAACTCGGAAGCAGCCTTTGACACGGCCATGCGCGAGACCCAGGACGCCATCCAGCGGCTGCTCAAAGGGGCCGACTCGGCAGAATTACAGCCCCAGGCCGCGGCCATCCGCAGCCAGCAGCACCAGTTGGCCAGGGCCGCCAATCTGGTCAGCCACAGCTATGGCCGAGAACCCCATCGCCGGGTGCGCATCTTTAGCCAATAGCCCCGCTATCACCGTAGGGCGGACTGCCAGTCCGCCCTACACAGGAAAAGGCAACCGGTGTTTATTACTTTTGAAGGGCCGGAAGGCAGCGGTAAAACCACCCAGATTCGGCTCTTGGCCGAGTGGCTGCAAAACCAGGGCCGAAGCGTTGTGACCACCCGTGAGCCAGGGGGAACCCGCATCGGCAACGGGGTGCGCGCCCTGCTGCTGGACATCAGCCACACGGAAATGACCCCCCGCACGGAGACGCTGCTCTTCAATGCTGCCCGCGCCCAGATCGTCCACGAGGTGATCCGACCAGCCCTGGAAGCCGGGCAGGTTGTCCTGTGTGACCGCTTCTTCGACAGCACCCTAGCCTATCAGGGCTACGGCTACGGCCAGGATCGGGCAGAATTGGGCCGAATCATCCGCTATGCCACGGGCGGTCTGACCCCAGACCTGACCATCTATTTGGATGTGCAGCCAGAAGTGGGGCTGGCGCGCAAACAGGCGGGCAGCACCCAGGAATGGAATCGGCTGGATGCGCGGGCGGTGGCTTTTCACAAGGCCGTGCAAAAAGGCTACGAGGAATTGATCCGGGCCGAACCGGCGCGCTGGTCTGTTGTTGATGGCGATCTGCCAGCCCAGGCGGTACACGGGGCGGTTGTGGCTCTGGTGGCTTCCCGGCTCTCTGTGGGTGTTGATCTTTGGATAGCGGAGGTGCTGAGATGAAATTGGTAATCGCCATTGTCAATAGCGATAACAGCCGCAACCTGCTCGACCGATTTGGACGAGCAGGCTTTTCGGCCACTGTGACCAGTTCGGCGGGTGGCTTCTTGCATGTGAGCAATGCGACGATTTTTTGTGGTGTGGAAGACGACGATCTGCCCGATGTGCTGACTATCATTCGTGAGAATTGTACCAGCCGGGTCCAGTATGTCACCCCTCTGCCGCCTGTGATGGAGCCGGGGGAGATGCACATCCCCACGCCTGTAGAGAAGCACGTGGGCGGTGCGACAATCTTCGTGGTGGATGTGGAGCACTTCGAGAAGGTATAACCCTACTCGAATCCGCCCAGACCGCCCATCTCCGGCATTCCGCCCATGCCCATCATCCCTCCGCCGTCCTCTCCGCCCAGGTCGGGCATGGACTGTTCAATGGACTCCGGGCTTTCCCCGGCTTCCAGCCGATTGATCATCTCCGACATCTCCCCATCCAGCGGTTCGCCCATTTCATCGCTCATCCGGCGCATAAAACCAGCCAAGGCGCGGGGGTCTTCGCTCTCCAAGCCAGACATCAGCGAGGCGTCGTCAGCCATCGACTCCATCCGGCTCTCCTCCGAGCGTAACATCCGCACTCGGCTGACCAGACGGCGCAGATGTTTGCCGCTACAGGTGGGGCAGGCTGCGGCTTCGTCGCTGGCCTCCGACATTGTGCGGAAGAAAACGTTTACCCGTTTGGTGCAATCGTAACAGTAGTATTCGTAGATGGGCATTGGAGACCTTTCCCTACTGGGAGTGATTTCTGAGTTCATTTTGTTCTGTAGGGGCGCTGCTTGCTGCGCC
>CAMDQF010000100.1 GCA_945905745.1 Litorilinea aerophila | reverse complement strand
CGCGGCGATTCTGCTTTTTGGCAATGCTTTTGGGGCCTACGCCACCGCGTTCGGGCTGACCGGCGGCCTGCTCAATCTGGTCACAATCGTCATCGGCGCGCAGATTCGGGGCGATGTGCTGCACAATCCGGGGTTGGGGTATGCGATGGCAATTGGGATGGTCGTGATTATGGCGATCAGTCTGAGCGGTTATTCCTGGCTGCAACGACGCTCGGAAAGGTGGCTGCGATGAAAAAGCGGGCTTCCCTCTGGGCCTGGCTCTGGATCGGGCTGGGCGTACTCTATTTTCTGACCCCCCTCTACGCCACCTTTGACTTTTCCCTGCGCGCCAAGCGGGATGTGCTGAGCTTTCAGGCCTACCAGCGGGTGTTGGAAGACCCGCGCTTTCTCAACACCTTTTCCTACTCGGCGCAGATCGCGGTGGTGACGATTGTGATGAGTATGCTGCTCGTCGTGCCCACCTCCTATTGGGTACACCTGCGCTTCCCAAAAATCCGCCCGCTGGTGGAGTTCATTACGCTGCTGCCCTTTGTGGTGCCGGCGATTATTCTGGTCTTCGGTCTCATCCGCATCTACAGCCGCCCGCCCTTTCTGCTCACCGGCTCCGCGTTGACCACCAATTTCCTGCTGGTGGCGGGCTACGTCGTGCTTTCTTTCCCGTATATGTACCGTTCGGTGGATGCCGGGATGCGCGCCATTGACGTGCGCACGCTGACCGAAGCGGCGCAGAGTCTGGGCGCAAGCTGGCCGACGATTCTGCTGCGGGTTATCTTCCCCAACCTGCGCACGGCCCTGCTCAGTGGCGCGTTTCTCACCTTTGCGATTGTGATGGGCGAATTTACCCTGGCCGTCTTTCTGGCCCGCCCGGCCTTTGGCCCTTATATGTCGCTCATCGGCCAGGACAAAGCCTACGAACCCTCCGCCCTCGCCATCCTCAGTTTCGCTATGACCTGGGCTGCGATTGGGATCATCCAGCGCATTGGCCGGGCTTCGCCGGGGCAGGCGCAGGTGGGCGGGACGCACTAACACCGGATCAACCACAAAGGCACAAAGACACGAAGAAGAATAACTGCTGCTGTTTCTTCCTTTGTGGCTTCGTGACTTTGTGGTTCACCTTCAGCGGTAAGGTAACGAATGGCTCTCCTCGAACTCAAAAACATCACCAAATCCTACCAAAACACCCTGGCCGTGCGCGACTTCAACCTGGACGTGGCCGAAGGGGAGTTTGTCTCCTTTCTCGGCCCCAGCGGCTGCGGCAAGACGACGACGCTGCGGATGATCGCCGGCTTCGAGCGGCCCGACGGCGGCGTCATCCTGCTGGAGGGCAAAGAGATCACCCACACACCGCCCAACCAGCGCAATGTGGGGATGGTCTTCCAATCCTACGCCCTCTTCCCCAATATGAATGTGGCCCAGAACATCGGCTTTGGCCTGAAGCTGGCGCGCCGCCCCCAGCGCGAGATCGCCCGTCGCGTGGAGGAGATGCTGGGGCTGATCCACATGGAGGGCTACGGCAACCGCTACCCCTACCAGATGTCGGGCGGTCAGCAGCAGCGGGTGGCCCTGGCGCGCGCCATCGCCATCCAGCCCCAGTTACTTCTCCTGGACGAACCCCTCTCCGCCCTGGATGCCAAAATCCGCGTGGAACTGCGCGAGGAGATTCGCCGCATCCAGCGGGAGTTGAACCTGACGACGATTTACGTCACCCACGACCAGGAGGAGGCCCTCTCGCTTTCGGACCGGGTGGTGGTGATGAGCGCGGGAGAGGTGGAGCAGATCGGCCCGCCCTACGAAATCTACAATTACCCCAAGACTGCCTTCACGGCCTCTTTCATCGGCCATCTGAACCACTTGACCGTCGATGTGCGGGATGGCAAGGCGGGTCGCTTCGCCTGGAAAGGTGCGGAAATCCGCGTCGAAGACAGCAAACCAGTCAGCGGCAAGCAGGCCCTGCTCGCCATCCGCCCGGAAGAGATGCGGCTGGACGGCGATGGCGACAACCGGCTGCCCGGCAAAGTCGAAGCCATCTCCTTCCTCGGCTCGATTGTGCGGGTGAAGGTGGATGTCGGCGGAACGATTCTGGCCGTCGATCTGTTTAGTACCCGCAGTCTGACACTCCCCAAAGCGGGCGACTCGGTGGATGTTGTCTTTTCGTCCCAGGCGTGCTGGGTGGCAGAGTAGGGTCTGCATCCTCATAATTGACCGATTTTTGACGATGGATGAAAGACGAACCAACTCACCATTCGTTCGTCTGTCGTCCGCCGTCTTTTGTCTCATCAAAAATCAGCAGCTAACGGAGAGGTCCCGATGTACGATCTCATCAAAGAACTGAGCGAAATGAGCGGCCCGGTGGGACAGGAAGGGCCGGTGCTGGAGCGGATGGAGACCCTCTGGCGAGAGGCCGGGGCCCGGGTGGAGCGTACCCGCATCGGCAATGTACTGGGCCGGGTCGGCGCGACGGGGCCGAAATTGCTGATGGCCGCCCACGCCGACGAACTCTGCTATCTGGTGCGGGCCATCGATCCCAGGGGCTTTCTTTGGCTGGCCAACGGTCAGGCCTGGCAACGCACCACCAGTTTCAGCAATGCTTTTACGATTGGGCAACGGGTGCGGGTACTGGCCCGATCCGGCGAGATTCCCGGCGTCATCGGCAGCATCACCGGCCACGTGGCTACCCTCTCCCAGCCGGAACCCCGGGAGCTGAACTGGTACGACTTCTGGGTCGATACGGGTCTGTCAGCGCGGGAACTGCAGGTGGCGGGCGTCACACCTGGAACCCGAGTCATTTGGGAGGCGACCACGGAACGCTTTGGCCCCCACGTGGTCGGCAAAGCGCTGGACGACCGGGCCTGCCTGGCTATCCTCACCGAAGTCATTCGACAGGTTCCGGCAGAAGAGATGAAGTGGCAATTGACCCTCGCCTGTACAGTCCAGGAAGAGATTGGGCTGGTGGGGGCCTATGCCGCGGGCAACCGGGAAGAGTTCGACGCCGCCATCGTCGTGGAGATCGGGCTGGCTGGTGATATCCCCGGTGTAGGTGAGACAATGATGCCCGTCCATCTGGGCGGCGGGCCGATTCTCGTCCACAAAGACGCCCAGGTACACTACGACTACAATCTCACCGCTGCCTTGGAACAGACCGCAGCCGAGAACGACATCCCCATCCAGCATGCGGTCTTTGGCTCTTTTGGCAGCGACGGCGGCGCGCTGATGAAATCGGACATTCCCTCCGCGCTGGTCGCCTTCCCCGCCCGCTACACCCACACCCCTTTCGAAACAGCCCATCTGGGGGATATGGAGCATCTGGTGGCGTGGCTGTGTGCGTTTGTGAAGAGGTAGCGGATGCACGCGAAAAATGGCACGTCGTAGTACTGATGGCCGATTTAGGCATTCCATCGCCCGGTTATGAGTATTCATCCCCTGGTCGTTGTGGTCGTGTCTCTTTGCGCGCTGCCGCTGGCCGGGCTGGGCCGCAAAGAGAAGATGAACGTACTCAGGCAAAGCCTACCAACGCCACCCCTGCGCTAATAATCAGCGCGGCTGTCAGGCGCAGTTTGGCGGCAGGCTCGCGAAAAATGAGAATGGCCGCCACAACGCCGATGACGATACTGAACTGGCGCAGTGCCACCACGTAGCTGGCCTGAGGAATCATCTGGTAGACCCACAGAATGAGCGTGTAGGCGCTGGAGATAAAGAGCGTCGCCAGGGCCGCTCGTCGCCATTCACGGACGCTGCCAACCGTCATCGGCAGCTTTGCTACGTAGCGCAGCAGCAGCCAGAGATAGGGCACGGTCAGCAACCACTGAAGTACCCCGTAGCGCAGCGCGCTGAGCAGACTCGGTTGCAGCATTTCCAGCGCGATTTTATCCACACTGCTGTAGCCGATCGTCCCCGCCGCGGTGACCAGCACCCAAAAGATCGTCGCATTCCAATAGCGATCCCGACTGACAGCGCGCAGGCCGGACAGGGGCGCGAGCAGACAGCCCGCCGTCACCAACACCATCCCCAACCAGCCCTGCGCCGACGGTGGGTGTCCGCGCAGGATATCCAAGAAGGCCAGGGCCAGTACGGGCAAGGCCCGGGCCACGGGGTAGACAATCGAGAACTCACCGGCCCGGTAGCCCATTGTCAAGCCCAGAAAATAGACGGCTTGAAACAGCCCGGTCGCCAGGAGCAGAGGCCAAATGGCGGGTGGGAAGGGATCGCCGCCGAATTGCAGCCAGAGTACCGGCCCCAGCCCGACCAGTCCGACGATCAGATTGGCCCGCACAAAAAGCGTCGTATCATCCCGCCGGGCATGAGCCAATAGATTCCAGGATACGTGGAGGAGAGTGGAGAGGAGGATGAGGGAGAGGGGGAAGATAGACATTGCGTATTGGGTACTCCGTATTGCGTACTGCGTGGTACGTCAACCAGTACACGCACCACGCACCGCACGAATCGTGGGTCGATTTATGCGGCAGTCTACTCAGTTATTCGAACTGTGAACTGATTGTACGTTGTCAAAAGTCTGGTGTCAACGGGCAAAATCTACCCCATTCCTCTCCCCTCTTGCACTCCCCCGCCCCATAGAGTATCCTACACCCATCCGATATTGAATCACCCAATCACCCAGAACCCATGCCCACCTACGACACCCTCATCCGCCACGCACGCATCATTGACGGTTCCGGCAACCCGTGGACCTACGGCGGGATGGCACGCACACGGACGCGACGCCGGGCAGGGTGGTGCGAGGGGCCGGGTAAGCAGATGAAAATCGGGACGCAGATGAACGCAGAAACAACAGATTACGCAGATTCCCATCAGTGTTCATCAGTGGCTATTTTCAAGTCAATCAGGCAACACGACCGGCTGACACCGATAACGACGAAAATCTGAACGCAGATTTCACAGAGGACACAGATTGCGCAGGTTCAATCCGTGTGAATCCGTCCTTTCCGTGTTATCCGTGTTCTATTTTCAGAACAAACCTTTCAACGCTCATATCTACCTTTTCACGAATTGCCCACGCTTACACCCGGAGATTCGCCAATGGCTTCCCTTCTCACCATCACCCGTATCGAATGGGCACCCCTGACCGGCGAACGCCCCCGACTAGCGGGCAGCAACGCCCGGCTGGGTGTCCACGGCAAATCCGTCACCTGCCCGATTGTGCGCGTCACCACCAGCGACGGCAGCCAGGGCTTCGGTTGGTCCCGCCTGAGCCGAGAAGAAGCCGAGGCGTGGATCGGCCAACCCGTGCCGCAAAGCGTCGAGACCTTCCCCTTTGCCCTGGAAAATGCCCTGTGGGACCGGGCCGGGAAGCTGGCGGGGAAGCCTGTCTTTGCTTTGGCTGACGACACCTGGCAGGTTTCCGAAAACCTGCCAGGTCTGGCCGTTCCCTGCTACGACACCACCCTCTATTTCGACGATCTGCACCTGAGCGACGACGCGGCTGCCGCAGATATCATCGCCGCCGAAGCCAAAGAAGGCTGGGAGCGGGGCTTCCGCAACTTCAAAATCAAGGTAGGCCGGGGCGGGATGCACATGCCGGTGGACGCGGGGACCCGCCGGGACATCGCCGTTATCCGGGCCGTGCGGGTCGCGGTGGGGCCAGAGGCGAAGATTCTCATCGACGCCAACAACGGCTACAACCTGAATCTGACAAAACAGGTGCTGGGCGCAACCGCAGACGCGGACATTTTCTGGATGGAAGAAGCCTTTCACGAAGACCCGATGCTCTACGCCAACCTGCGCGAGTGGATGGGCCGGGAAGGGCTGTCGGTTCTCATCGCCGATGGGGAAGGGGACGCATCCCCCCGGCTGCTGGAATGGGCTGAGCAGGGGCTGATCGATGTGGTCCAGTACGATGTGCTTCGTCCTGGCTTCACCCGCTGGTGGAATCTCGGCCCCCAACTGGACGGTTGGAATGTGCGCTCTGCCCCCCATGCCTACGGGGGCGTCTTCGGTGTCTACAGCGCCCCCCACCTGGCCGCCCGCATCCGGGGCTTCACCTTCGCCGAAGTAGACCCGGCGGAGGTGGACGGTCTCGACGGCTCGGCCTACACCATCCGGGACGGGCAAGTCCACGTCCCCAGTCTGCCTGGCTTCGGTCTGGCCCTGGACGAAGCCATTTTCCAGCGCGCCATCACCGAAAAGGGCTTCATCGCCACCTGACACTTTTGCCTTTCCCTTTTGCCTTTTGCCTTGCCTTTCACAGGAGACGCCCAATGAAATCTTTCAACCTGACCGACCTGCCCGTGCGTGAACTCTTCCCCGGCTATCGGGGCAAATTCATCACCTCCGACACAATGACCTTTGTCTACTGGGATATCGCCCCCGGCTATCCCCTGCCGCCCCACTCCCACCCCCACGAGCAGGTGGTGAATGTACTGGAAGGGGAGTTCGAGCTGGTGGTAGAGGGCGAAAGAATCGTCCTCGGCCCCGGAATGGTAGCTTCGATCCCCGGCGGAGCGCGACACACCGGCCAGGCTCTCAGCCAATGCCGGATTCTGGATGTCTTTTACCCGATTCGCGAAGAGTATCGCTAGAGGATAGTCACCAGTGAATAGTGAACAGTAATCAGTAATCAGTAGCCGTGTACCGTCCTACTGTTCACTGATTACTGTTCACTGGTAACTGCTCACTGGTAACTGCCCACTGATTACTTCTGAAAGGTCCCCATGCCCTCTCAACTTCTCAACCCCGCCCAACAGCCCGCCCTGCAGCCGGCTCGCGGGTTGTGGCAACAATACACACCTGCCGCCGCGCCCTTCGCCTTTCACGCCAAGAATCGGGCAGAGGCGGAAAGCTGGCAGGCGGCAGCCCGACCCGCCCTGGCCGCCACCCTCGGCTTTCAGGACAGTCCGCTCGTTGACCTAAACCCCCAGGTGATCGAACGGGTGGACCGGGGCGATTTCGTCCGGGAGAAGATTCTGCTCTCTACCGCGCCTGATGTAGAGATGCCCATCTATCTGCTTCTGCCCAAAGGGGACGAGCAGCCCAGGGCGACGGTGCTGGCCTTTGCCGGTCACGGCTACGGAGCGAAGGATATTGTGGGGCTGTGGGAGGATGGCTCCGAACGAGAGAACCCGGACGGCTATCACGCGGATTTCGCCATCGCCCTCTGCCGCCGGGGCTTTGCCGTGGCCGCGCCGGAGATCGCCTGCTTTGGCGAACGCCAGACCGACTTCTCCTACCTGACCACCGGTCAGAGCGCGCCCACCAGTTGCACCCACGCCGCCATGCTGGCCTTTCATCTGGGTGGCTCGGTGGCGGGGATGCGGGTGCGGGATGCCCAGCGGCTGGTGGACTATCTGGAAAGCCGGCCTGAATGCGACACGGCCCGGCTGGGCGCGATGGGCATCTCTGGCGGGGGGATGCACACCCTTTTCAGCACGGCCATCGACACCCGTATCCGGGCCGCGGTCATCAGCGGCTACTTCTCCACCTTCCAGCACAGCATCCTGGCCATGAGCCACTGCGCCTGCAATTTCGTGCCTGGTCTGGCGAAGTTTGGCGAAATGTACGATCTGGCCGGTCTGCTGGCGCCCCGCCCCCTGCTGGTGGAGGCAGGCACCCACGACCCCATCTTCCCCATCGAAGCTGTGCGGGCCAGTGTAGAACAGGCGCAGGATGTCTACCGCGTCTTCGGCGCGGGGCCGGTAGAGACCGACTACTTCGAGGGGCGTCATCGCATCAGCGGCCAGCGGGCTTATGATTTTCTGGTGGAGCAGTTGGTATAGCCCGATACGCTGTGTAGCGTCTCTGTTTTCCTGGTATACTTGGGTGGTGATGCTTGGCGGTTGTTGCCGAGCTAGGAGGAGAAAGGGTAGGACGGGGATGAAGGAGTGGAGTGGATGCTATGGAGCGTCAGCCGGACAAAGTGAGCGGTGTGTGGGTTTTTCGTGGAACCCGCGTCCCGGTTTCTGCGCTCTTTGAAAATTTGCGGGACGGCGCAACGGTGGACGAATTCCTGGAATGGTTTCCGGGCGTACAGCGCTCTCAGGTGACAGCCGTTCTTGAATATGAACTTCAATCGCTGGTCGCTGTGTAAGAATGAATATCCTCTTCGATCAGGGCACACCGGTGCCTTTGCGACGCTATTTATCAGGACATACAGTCAAAACAGCCTATGAGCAGGGCTGGTCTGACCTTTCCAACGGTGACTTGCTACAGGCGGCTGAGAATGCCGGATTTGAGGTTCTCGTCACAACCGATCAGAACCTACGTTACCAACAGGCTTTGCGGCAACGCCACATTGCAATAGTCGTTTTGCTTTCGACCTCTTGGCCCAAAATACGACTACAGGCTGACAATATCAGCATTGCCGTCAATTCAGTTCAGCCGGGTGGTTATGTCGAGATATCAATCTGAACCCGCCAACGCCAAATGCTAATTCGCCAGTCCGACGTACAGGGACTATTCTCGGAACAATCCTATTGCCCGGAGAATGAAGGCGATCTCCGCTCCCGGAAGGCCGCCACCCCCTCCTGGGCATCGGCTGTGTAGGAGGCCAGACTGCCCGCCAGGGCTTCCAGGGAAGCCATCTCTGCCCCGTCGATCAATTGCTTCGTCAGCTGCACAGCCACCGGGCCATTGGCCGCAATCTCGCCAGCCAACTGCTGGGCTCGAGCCATCAGTTCCTCCCCCGCCACCACTTCGTTGACCAGTCCCCAGCCTTCTGCCATTGCCGCGTCGATGCGCGCCCCGCTGAAGATCATCTGTTTGGCCCGGCTCTTGCCGATCAGTTCCGGCAGGCGCTGGGTTCCCCCCCAGCCGGGAATGATACCCAGTTTCACCTCTGGAAGAGAGAGTTGCACGCCCGCGCCAGCCAGCCGCAAATCCGCGGCCAGGGCCAGTTCCAGCCCGCCGCCAAAGGTGTAGCCGTTGAGGACGGCGATCAGCGGCTGAGGCAGGCGGGCGTAGCGCTCAAAGATGCGGTGACCGTCCCGAATCCAGCGGCGGCCCATCTCCAACGGCGCGAGGCTGCTCCACTCGAAGATGTCCGCACCCACACAGAAGGCTTTGCCCGTGCCGGTGAGCAACACAACCCGCACATCGTTGGCTCGATCCAACTCGTCGGCGATAGCGTCCAGCCCAGCCAGCATCTCCCCGTTGAGCGCGTTGAGTTTGTCGGGCCGGTTGAGGGTGACGGTGGCAATGGAGTCGGTGATGGTGAGGTGGACGAGTTCGGTGGGCATGGGAAAATCCGGGTTTGGTGATGGGATGATGAGATACTATCCGCTTTATCCGAGGATGCGCTGCAAATGTTCGTTCACGAAGCAGCCTGTCGGGTCCAATTCCTGTCGGACAGCCAGAAAATCGTTCCAGCGGGGGTAGAGGGCGACAAAGTCGGCGGCTGTGAGGCTGTGGAGTTTGCCCCAGTGGGGGCGTCCCCGGTAGTTGCGAAAGATTGCTTCGACGTCGGCGAAGAAGGCAGCGTAGGGGAGATCGACGGCCTGGTGGATTGAAATCGTCACGCTCTCCCGCTGGTAGGCCGGGCTGAGCCAGCTATCGTCGGCAGCCAGGGTACGATACTCCACGGGCCACTGGACAGCCGGATGTTTCTCCTGCATCAACGCCCGGATCTCCTGCATACAGGCCGGGCCAGCCGCGGCAGGGACAGCAAATTCCATCTCCACAAATCGGTTGTTGCGCTCGGAGGGAAAGATGCGATAGCTCCAGTCCACCCGTTCCGGGCCGATGTAGCGGCGCAGGCGTTCGGATAAACCTGACAGATCTTCCGGTACCTGCCAGCTTTCTGTTTCCACAGGCTGCAAAGCTTTGCAGGCGGCCACATCCTCGCCGGGAACCCAGAAAAACTCGAAGTGACGGGTGGCGGCTATGCGTTCGTCCAGCCGTTCCATACATTCAGCAAAAGGTTCGGCCCAGGTGCGCTCGTGCAGCCGGTAGGCGGGCAGACAGGCTAGGGTGGCCTGGGTGATGATGCCCAGGCTGCCTATACTTACCTGTGCCGCTTTGAAGGTTGCCGGTGCGCTGTCACCGTCAATTTCCAAAACGTCGCCCGCCGCCGTGACCAGCCGCAACCCGACCACCTGGGAACTCAGATTTCTCAGGGCGGCTCCCGTGCCGTGGGTTGCGGTGGAAATGGCCCCTGCCACGCTCTGCCGATCGATGTCCCCCATATTTTCCAGGGCCAGATCCGCTGCCAGCAGAGGCCCGCCCAGCGCATGGAGTTTCGTCCCTGCCCAGACCGTCGCCAGTCCGCTGGTCGAATCCGCAGAGACGACGCCCTGTAAATCGTCCAGCGTGAGCAGCAATCCGTCCGTAGCGCAGAGGGGTTGGAAGGAGTGTCCGCTGCCCACGACGCGCACAGACTGTCCGCTTTGCGCAGCCTTCTGCACCAGCGCGGCCAACTCCTCTTCGCTGCCGGGTCGGGCGATCTGTTGCGGAGCGGCGCTGATGTTGCCCGCCCAGTTGTTCCACACAGGATTGTCAATCGTATTGGACATAACCAGCCCTTATTTCTCACGCGCTGGCTGCTTCTGCCGCCAGCGCACCAGCCCCATCGCCGGTATCACGACCAGCAGCGAGACGATCCCGCCCAGCCAGTAGGGCAGGGCTGGACTAATGGCGAAGAAAAAGCCGCCCAGCGCCGTGCTGAAAATGGTGGAGAGATTGATAGCCGATTGATAGAGACCCAGCACGCCGCCCCGCTCCTGGTCGTCCACCGTTGTCGTGGCCAGAGATTGCAGGGGCGGCATCATAATCCCGACACCGGCGGCGATGAAGATGGAACCGAAAGGGCCAAGCCAGGGGGTTGTGATCACCGCAAAGATAAAGTTGCCCAGTGCGCGCAGGGCTGTTCCGGCTACCACCAACCAAGTTTCGGGATAGCGCCGCAAGAGCCGACGCAGGAGCCAGGTTTGAGTGAAGAGTTGGGCAGCGCCCACGGCTGCCAGCAGCAACCCGACACCGATATTTGTGGCGTCTTCGCTGTAATTCCGAAAGAGTACCACCTCACCATAGAGCGCGAAGGTCGATTGCAGCATCCCCAGTGAGAACTGCCCCACGAAAGCAATGCCCAACACCGCCAACAGCGGGCCATTGCGTAGGATGGCCCGGGGCGAGATGGCACTGCTCTGACGTTTGCGGGCCGCCATGCGCTGTTCCGCGGTGAGCGTCTCATCGAGCAGACGCCAGGTCATCCACACGACCACCAACGCAGCGAAGGCGGCCAGCAGAAAGGGCACGCGGATGCCATAGGCCGCAGCCAGCACGCCGCCCAGGGCCGGGCCAAACATAAAACCCAGTCCAAAAGCAGCAAAGATATAGCCCAACGATTCGGTGCGCTTTTCCCGTGGCGTCACATCCGTAATATAAGCCTGGGCTACAATGATATTGCCGCCGGTGATGCCGTCCAGAATGCGCGAAGCAAAAAGCCAGGCCGTGCTGGGGGCAAAAGCAATCATCACAAAGCTGATGACAGTACCGATCTGGCTGATGATCAGCACGGGGATGCGTCCGTAGCGATCCGAAAGCTGCCCCAAATAGGGGCCGACCAGAAATTGCGCGGCAAAAAAAGAGGAGACCAGCAGCGCAATGGTCTGGGGCGACATCTGAAATTGGCGCTGGGCATAGAGGGGCAGAATCGGCAGAATCAGAGACGATCCCAAGATATTGACAAAGACAATCAGCAACACCGTCAAAAGACGGCGGTCGATAGAGCCGAGTTTCATAGGGTTTCTCTCTGGTCTGCGCCGGAGGCAGTAGATAAGCCACGCTTGTGGCGCTGCTTCAATGCAATTTCATACGAGCGGCGTAGAAGGGAGATAGCCGTTTCCACATCCGCTGGCTGGCGCAGATAGCGGCTGATCCAGCCGCTGTCAGGCAAAATATGATGGGCGTCCGCCAGACCAGCCGCCAGCACTTCGTCCCGCACAGCAGTGGGAAAGGGAATATCTACCAGCCAGTCCCCGTGGATATGACCAATTTCCCGCTTGCCCAGGCGAAACTCCACACCGCCAAAGCGGTGAGGTTCCTGGGTCACACCGTCCCAGGTCAGCACTGTCTCAAGAATTTTGGCTTGTGTACCTGTCATTCTGGGATGACTCCTCCCGGCGATGCGCCAGAACAGATTGAAAAAGGGCCGTACCAGGCGAAGGAGACGGCTCATCTTTCAGCGGAGGGGGGTAAGCAGAAAGGCGAGGAGAACGAGGAGCAGGGGAAAGACAACCGCGGTCAACGCCAGCCAGCCCACGTGAAAGTTCGGCGCCCAGCGTTCTGCCAACAGCCCTGCCCAATCCAGCCGATGGGCCAGCCGTTGCCACCATTCGGGCAGCCGAATCACACCCCTGGGGAGTGCAGATTTGACAGGTTTGGCCTGTGTGCGTTTGGAGCGACTCATACGTCGTTACCGTTCTGGAACCTTAAGTTCCATACCCAGAGCCAGCACCACTGTATTGCCCAGCAGCTCGGCATTGGCCGCATATAGTTCTTCCCAGCGGCTGCCGTCGCCGTAGAGGTAATAGGCAATCGTCCATAGGGTGTCGCCGTCCCCTATCACATAGACTTCGGGCAGGCGTACCACCAGATTGATGGCGTCCACTTCGTTAACACCGGGCATCTCGGCTACCAACGCCAACAATTCCAACCGAAGGTAGGTTAGCGTCACCACGCCGGAGAGAACCAGCCGCCCATTCTCCAGGGTGGCATTGATGGGCAACACCGCCAAATCAGCTCGTTCCGCCCGTGTCAAATAGTCGGCCAGATCAAAGCGGTTGGCCGCGGAGGTCGCCACCGCCGCGGCCAGCGCTTCGTTTAGTGCGGCAATTGCAGGCGGATCCACCGGTGCGGGAGCCTCTTCGACGGGCGGCGCAGCGGCTATAGGGACAGGCAAAGTTGCGGTCGGCAGCGCGGTCGGCAGAGCAGTTGGCAATGCCGTGGGCGCTGGGGTCGGTTCGCTGGTTGGCGTGGCTGGCGAAGCCGGCAGAAGCGTCGGCCCGATCGCGGCGGCGCTGCTCTCCGTCGTGGTTGTCACAGCCGTCGGGTCAGCGGTCAGGAGCGCCACTCCATTCGCCAAGGGTTGGCGGAGTAGGAGCGCAGCCACCACCACAACCAGCAGCCCAGTCACCAACCGACCGATACGCCGTGTGGATATTCTGGGTGGGCCCAGAGGTGAGTCCAGGGTAGGCGGGGCAGCATAAAATTCGGGAGAGAGCTGGCGGGCGGCCTTGCCCGGGTGACCGGGAGGCGTATACTCTTTTTGGGCCTGGCGCACAGCCCGCTGCTTCTGCTGATGGGAGCGTAGCAGCCATTCCCCTTCGGGCCGCAGGGGATCGTCCACGGGGATGGCGGCCACGTGCCGGTGCATCCCGTCGTACTCCCCCTGCTTGCGATGGATTAGCGCGGCCAGCAAATGCAGTTCCGATGCATTGACCGCAGACAGTCCCTGAGCCAGGATTGCCAGCGCCCGTTCGTGATCCCCCGCCAGGGTCTCTGCCGATGCTTGCTGGTAGCATTCCCGCACATATTCCAGCGCACGCAAATAGCTCTCCAGCTCTGCCCCACATTCGGGGCAGTTGGGAGCTTCGGCTGAGATGTAGACTGTCGAGCCGCAATCATGGCAGGTGAGGCGCATGAGTCTTTGCTGCCGCCGGTGGAAAAGGCAAGTGGGCCACCGAACAACTGTGGATTTCTGACAAATGCAGTCTATCACGCACGGCACGCCCACGCAAACAGCGCCCCGATTCCGGGCAGATATGGGACGCTGATTTTCATGATTTTATTGATCTGCGCAGATCAATAAAATCATAAAAATCAGCGTCCTCCCCCGTCTTCCGCAATCATCCCCGCCACCCGACGCCCTATCTCCACCGCGTAGTTTGTGCCTCGATCCCAGGGGTAGACCTGGCTCATCGAAGCAAAATAGAGACCGGGCAGAGGCGTGCGGATGTCGGGAATCAGATCGGCGTAGCCCTGGACGGGCACAGGCTGGGCGTAGGCTTCCCTATGCATCCATGCGCCTGTCACCCATTCGGACTGGAATTCCGGGTTAAAGCGGGCCAGGGCAGGCAGAAATTCGGCCAGCAGTTCGTCCTTACTCATCGAAAAGTAGGGGTGGGAGGAGTCCAGATAGTTGCCCAGATAGAGCAGGTGATCCTCCGCGTAGTGGGCCGGGTCGATCATATTTGTGTGTTCTACCAACGCCAGAAAGGGCAGATTTTCGGCTTTGGGCACATTGACCCAATAGGTTCCGTCGGTGAGGAGGGGACGGTCCAGGGCAACGGTCAAGACTACCGCGCCCATACTGCGCAGAGCAGCCAACCGGCCCAGATAGTCGGCTGGCAAATCTGGGGTCAGCTTGCCCATCAGCCCAGGACTGACGGTGCTGAGAATCGCATCGTAGGCAGCGGCTGGCCCTTTTTCCGTTGCCACCAGCAGACCGCCCGCTGGGTTCTGGGCAATCCGCTGAACAGGCGTCTGTGTCTCAATTGTCACCCCCCGCGCCCGCACCTTTTCGGCCAGGACATCCACAAAGCCCTGAAAGCCGCCCCGGTAGTAGGCCAGGCGGGGCGTGCGTTTGTAGATTCTGGCCCAGAACCAGGCCAGGTTCACATCCCGGAAGTGGGGGCCGAATTTGCCTTCCAGCATCGGCTGCCAGAGGGCGCGATAGCCCCGTTTGCCCATCCAACGCTCCAGCCAGGGGTCAGCCAGCAGTCGGTCATAGCTGTGCCAAGGGGGATTGGGCCAATACTTCAAAAAGGCCAGCACCGCGCCCATCCGCAGTTTTGTGGGCAGGGGCAGATGGGGAAACTGCAAGAGCCTGACCGGTGTATCGAAGGGGTAGTTCGTGCCCCGATAGTGCATAACCGTCGTGGGCCGGTGAATTTCCAGCAGATCGCCTGCGCCGATCTCTTTTGTCAGGCCAATAATGGCGTCGTCGTTGGTGAAGAGGTGGTGATAGAAGCGCTCCAGGGGCCACTCCCAACCGGGCCTGCCCCGAAAACCGGTCGCCAGCCCGCCCACCTGCGCGCCAGCCTCGTAGATGTGAATCGAATGGCTGTCGCGGCGAGCCAGGTCATAGGCAGCGGTCAACCCAGCGATGCCGCCGCCAATGATAGCAATTTTCATAGTGTGACAATCCCCGTAGGGCGGAATACCATTCCGCCCAGAGAACGGGCAGAATACCATTCCGCCCTACAAATGCAAAAGCCAGCACCCGCGGGCGCTGGCTTTGACTGGTCGTGATTCGAAGATCAGGCGGCCAATGAGAGGCTGCCCGTGCCCAGATAACGGTCGATCTCGTCCTGGGCCTTGTGGTAGCGCCACATCAATTCGGCGTCGGTGCCCTTGAAGGATTGGATCGTCTGCATAGAGCAGAGGGCGCAACCACGCAAAAATTTGTAGTAGTTGCTGTGACACTTCATACAGTCGCCCAACTCCACCATCATCAGAACAAAGGCGAGGCTATCGGGATGGGTGTCGGGCAGTGCCGCCACCCGATCCACCAGTTGTGCCCAGGTCTCGCCCCGCAAATCCCGCAACACTGGAATCAAACGGGCCGGAAAAAGAAGCTCGGCCTTTGCATGTATTTGCTGATCGGTTAGCTCCATTTTATCAATTCTCTCTTTCTTCCATCACCTGCGCTGTCCCCTGACAAGCGCGCAATTGCACAAAACACTATAACTCTAACGACAAATTGGGCAGCTTTACCCGCTGAAGGCCGTTGGCATGACCATTCCCATTCCCATTGCCTGGTTGCCCGGCCAAAAGGGTATTCAAATCGCCGATCACCTGTCCCACATCCACACCGGCATTGGTGCAGACCTGGGCAATTGTATCATCCAACTCCACCGCGCAACTGTGGCAGCCACCCATGTGATAGGCGGCCAAAATCTCCTGGGCCTGGGGATGAAGGGCGTAGCTCTCCCGCACGGTCATGGCGGAACGGAAGCTTGCCCTGCCGCTGCTGCGGGCAATCTCGGCGCGCAACTCGGCCTCTGTTACGACCTGGCGCTCTTCCAGCTTGCGAATCTGCTCGCTGGCATCATAGAGCGTCCGGTTGTAACGGTCCAGCCGCCGGGTAGCCTTATCCAAATCCTGACGCACCAACCAAGCGTAGATCAGACCGGCCAGGCCAATCAGCAACGCTACAATTGTCAATCCTGTTCCCATACGTTACTCCTTGAAGGAGACTGGGGACTTGGGACTGGGCGGTCCAACTCCCCGATCTCCAATCTCCAATCCCCAGTCCCTAAATCTCGAATTCCTCGCCCGGCCTCAATACCGTACATTCAATCCCCTCCTCGGCCAACTTGCGGGTGAAGTCGTCCGGGTTCTGGCGGATGGGGGGAAAGGTGTCGAAATGGCAGGGGATTACACGCTTGGCCTTGACAAAACCGGCGGCAATCACCGCGTCGTCGGGCCCCATCGTAAAATTGTCGCCGATGGGCAGCACGGCCACATCCACGCCGCCCGCTTCGCCGATCAGCCGCATATCGTAGGTCAGGGCGGTATCCCCGGCAAAATAGACATCTGTGCCGTCGTTGAAGTTGATGACCGCGCCGTTGGGATGGCCGCCGCTGCTGCCATCGGGCATTGTGCTGCTGTGTAAGGCCACCACGGATTTGAGACGACCAAAGGGAAAATTGTAGGCCCCGCCGGTGTTCATGCCGTGGACGTTGGCCGCACCCTGTGCTGCCATCCACGTGACCACCTCAAAATTGCTGATGACCAGACAGCCCGTGCGCTTGGCAATCGCCAGCGCATCCGCCACGTGATCCCCGTGGCCGTGGGTCAGCAGCATAAAGTCGGCATCGATTGTCTCGGCAGTGGCGCCAGCGGGCGAGAGGGGATTGTTGGGTGCAAAGAAGGGATCGACGACGATTGTTGTGCCGTCGGCATCGATCACAAAAGTCGAGTGGCCGTAATAGGTCAGTTTGACACCCATAGATACTCCCTTTCTACTGGCCGCTAAGGATAGCGGCGCTCCCGGAAACAAAGAAAAAAGGCCAGACTCACACCGGTGAGCCTGGCCTCTGACAATCTAATTTCTGTGTCCTGTGCCAGGAATCAATAGCAACCGGTGAAACGACGCTTCTTTCCCCGGCTATTCGCCGGCCTCGGCCTTGCGCTGGCGCGCCTTTTCCTGGGCCATCCGCTTCAACTCTTCCATACGGGCCTTCTTCGGGTCCACTTCCCCATCCGCTGAAGCGGCCGACGCAGCGGCTGCTGCGGCAGCAGGGGCACTGGTCAGCGCGCTTGCCGGTTCGCTGGCTGCGACCGGTGCAGGTGCGTCCTCGCCATCACCACCGGCTTTGGCTGCGGCCCGCTCCTGTGCCTTGCGCTTTAGTTCTTCGGCGCGGTTAACTTTTGGCTCACCTGCGGGCGCAGCCGATGCAGCCGGGGGGGTGGCAGGTTTGGCAGCGGCGGCAGCTATAGCTGCGGCGGCTTTGGCTTCCGCGGCCCGAGCCTTGGCCTCGTCCTGGGCCTTCTTCTCTTCCTCTTCCTTGGCCCGCTTCACCTGCTCCACCGCGTATTGTTCCGGCCACAGGGCCGCGTAATACTCCAAAGGAACGGTCAGCTCTGCCATATCGTAGACAAGTTGAGGATAGCGGTCGAAGACAGCCAACTCATAGTCGTGGTTCATCTTGATAGCGTCGAAGGGGCAGAATTCCACGCAAAAGCTGCAACTCATACAGACCGCGGCGTCGATGTAAAACTCGGCGGGGCGGGTGACCGGCTTGCCATTGGCGTCCGCATCCCGCACAATCCAGATACATTGGGGCGGGCAGACTTTGGCGCAGATGCCACAGGCAGTACAGCGGTCTTCGTTCTTTTCCGAATCCCAAATTAGCATCGGGATATAGCGGAAACGTTCGGGCAGTTGCCGCTTTTCTTCAGGATATTGGATGGTCAACAGACCTTCCTGATCGATGGGCTGGTTGATGATACGCCGTCCATGGCCCAGCTCTATGCTGTCCCGATAGCGATCCGGAACTTTGCTCCGGTCATCTGCAAAAGTTTCCAGGGTATGTTTCAGCGTAACGCCTAGACCCTTTAGTAATCCTGTCCCAAACATAGGTTGACTCCCGATTTAAGAAGTACGAGTCATCAGTAATCAGTTAGCAGTGAACAGTAATCAGTTAGCAGTCGGTAACACACGATACTGGTCACTGTTTACTGGTCACTTCTTAGCGGTCTACCTCGCCCAACACAATATCAATCGCGCCCAGAATGACAACCGCATCCGCCAGTTTGTAGCCGACGCTCATCGGCCCCAGTGCGTTCAGATTGATGTAGCAAGGACTGCGCACGTGATAGCGCCAGGGGTTTGGCTTGCCATCGCTGGCAACGTAGAAGCCCAGTTCACCTTTGGGTGATTCGACACGCGCATACGCTTCTCCTTCAGGTGGGCGCAGGTTGTAGCCACCTTTGCCGCCCATAATCGTTCCAAAACCCTGGCTCAGCGTGGCCGAGGCGTAATCGCCAAAACCGACTGTCTCCCCGCCGGGGATGTCGGCCAGGGCCTGCTGCAAAATGCGCACGCTTTGGCGGGCTTCCAACAGACGGATATAGTAGCGGTCGTAGATATCGCTGTGGGGGAGGGTGGGAATTTCAAAATCGAAACGGTCGTAGATGCCGTAGGGTTCGGCCTTGCGGATGTCATAGGCCAAACCAGCGGCCCGAATCATCGGCCCGGAGACGCTCAGGGAAATCAGCACCTCGGCGGGGAGATGGCCGACACCCCGGCCACGGGCCATCAGAATCTCGTTGTCGGTGAGCATTTTGTCGAGCTCATCCAAGGCACGGGGCAGACGGTCGTTGGCCAGGTAGCGGGCCTTTTTCAGCCAGCCGGCGGGCAGATCCCGCACCACACCGCCAAAGCGCAGGTAGTTACACATCAGCCGTGCGCCGGAGACTTCCTCAAAGAGATCGAGAATCATCTCCCGCTCTTCGATGGCGTAGAGGGCCGGGGTTTGCAGCGCGCCCAGGTCGTTGAGGATAAAGCCAATCGACCAGGAGTGGTTCACAATGCGGGTGAACTCGGCCATAATCACCCGGATATATTCAGCTCGCTCCGGCACTTCGATGCCAGCCAGCTTCTCCACGGCCAGGGCATAGCCCCAATTGTTGCTCATGGAGTTCAGATAGTCCAGCCGGTCGGTGAAGGGCATATTCATCAGATAGGTGTTGCGCTCGCCAATCTTTTCGTGATTGCGGTGCAGATAGCCCATCTCCGGCTCCAGAGCCAGAATCGTTTCGCCTTCGATGCGGGTAAGCATCCGAAATACGCCGTGGGTGCTGGGGTGGTGGGGGCCGAGATTGACGACAATACTCTCTGTGTCCAGAGAAGCGCCGTTGCCGTGCTTGGGGGCCTGACTCACCGGGACATAGGCCACGGGTGCTTGCCAGGTATCCGGGTCCCAGCCGGCAGGATAGGTAGCGTTCTTGCCCCAGGGCAGTTTGTCCTCGTGAAATTCGTAGCTGCCTTTGGGGTGGCGGCTGCGGAAGGGCTTGGCCTCTTCGTCGAAATAGGCTTCCTTCCAGTCCTTGCGCATGGGATGGCCGTTAAAGCCGTCCCAGAGAAGGATGCGCCGCAAGTTGGGATGTCCGGCAAATTTGATGCCGTAGAGGTCGTAGACTTCCCGCTCTTGCAAATTGGCACCAGGGAAAACGCCGATCGCTGATGGGACCGTATCATTGCTGGGCACAGGCGCGTGGAGGACCACATGCCCACCGCCCTTTTTGGTGCTGTACAGGTGATAGACCACATCGAAGCGCTCGGAGATGCCCTTGCGCTGCTTGCCGTTGTAGCCCAGATAATCCACACAGGTGACGCTGGAGAGAAAATCGTACCCCTCTTTGTCGCGCAAATAGGTCAACGCGTCCACAATTTTGTCCGCGGCAACCAAATAGGCTTTATCCGTATCAACCGAAGTTGTGCCCAGCACACCGGGCAACCCATCGGCGAGAGTCCCAGTCTGTGTCTGTTGCGGGGCTTCTGCCACCAGAGTAGCGCTCATAGCTTCCCTCTCCACATTCGGTAAATTCGGTCTGGTAGAACCGAGTGAACAGTGAACAGTTTTATGTCCGTTGTCGAACACTGATTGCTGACCACTGGTTACTGATAACTGAAAACTGTTTACTATCCCTGTTTGGCCGCGGCCCGCCGTTTGGCCTCTTCCATCATCGCCTTGGCCTTGCCCGATACGGCTTTCGGTCCTGCCGCGTGGGCCACTGCGTCGCCACCACCAGCGGCGGCAGCACTCGCCACTACCGGCTTCTTCAGCGTTGTCTCTTTGATCAACTCCACCTGGCGGGGATCAAAAATATCCGGCCCCAACCGGGGAACCGGCACAAACTCGGATTGATCCTTGCGATACCAGGGGACAGTGAGAATGCTCTGACGTTCCACCTTCTCGTGGACTTTGAGCAGACCGTAGATGAGCGCTTCCGGGGTGGGCGGGCAGCCGGGGACATAGACATCCACCGGGATGTACTTGTCAATGCCGCTGACGACGTTGTAGCCCTCTTTGAAGGGGCCGCCGCCGGTAGCACAGGCCCCCATCGCCAGCACGTAGCGGGGTTCGGCCATCTGGTTGTAGATACGCACAATGGCGGGAACCATCTTCTTTGTCACCGTGCCAGAGACGATCATCAGATCGCTTTGGCGGGGACTGGGGCGCATCACTTCCATGCCGAAGCGGGCCAAATCGTACCGGCTGGCCGCGGTGGCGATCATCTCGATCGCGCAGCAGGCCAGACCAAAGAGCAACGGCCACATGGACGATTTACGGCTCCAGTTATAGACCTTATCCAGGGTGGTGATTAGGACATTACCCTGCAACTCATCAGGAACCACAATCGAATCGTGGAGGTAGGGCTTCAGCTGCTCTTGCTTGAGATCGGGAAAATTGGGTGGAACTGTCGCCATTGTCTGCGTCCTTATCAGATGCATTGCGTCATCATACACCAGATCATACACTGGGCAACCTGCACAGGAAAAGCCCTTTTGCGCAGGGAAACGCCATCACTATACCGTAGCATGGGCAGAAATGCAACTTTCCGCGCTTTTCCGGGCACGTTGGGCTGGTTCAGGCTGCGTGGAGAATTATAGATTGAGAGGGCGATTGCGTCAAGTGGAATATTTCACAAAGTTGGATTTGCCGAACAGAAAAGGCCGACAGCGGTAAACGTCGGCCTCTTCTGAAATTTATGCGTTTGTGCCAAACATTCAGGCAGGGATCGGCTGTTCGATTGTGTCGGGCACTGTCAGGAGGTTTGCCTCCCGAAAAGAGCGGATCACACCGAGCGCGCTCTGCCTGTGGGC